>NZ_JAZDRK010000018.1:0-108293 GCF_047501505.1 Rhodopseudomonas sp. G2_2311 | reverse complement strand
GCTGTATTGTCCCGCCCGTTCCGCCCCGGGGTATCGATGCGTTTCGTCAAGTTTGGATTGGTAGCACTCGCGATCGTCGCGATTTCATTCACGGTCACGCTGAAGGCGTTCGACTGGCTGGCGCCCCGCGCCATCTCGCCGCCCAGCCTGCAGGCGCTGCCACCCTTGCCGCCGATCCGGCAGTCCACCGTGGTGGTGCCGGTGTCGGTGCCGCTCGGTACCATCCGTGATTTGGTCGACGCGGTCGCGCCGCGCACCTTCTCCGGCAAAGCCAACAATCCGCTGTCGCAATATGTGCAGAACGCCGACATCCAATGGACCGCGACGCGCGGCACCGTGACGGTGCGCGGCGCCAAGGATCAGCTCACCATCACCTCGCCGCTCACCGGCACGGTGAATGCCAAGGGCTCGCTCTCCGCCAACACCCAGTCCAAGGTCGACGAGACGCTCGGCCGGCTGCTCGGCAACAAGATGGCCAAGCAGATCGGCGTCAACATCAAGTCGTTCAACGCCAACGGCGAGATCAAGGGCACCATCGCGATCAGCGCGCGGCCGCAGGTGCTGCCGAACTGGCATGTCGATCCGCATCTCGATGCTGAAGTGGCGCTGTCGGATTCCGGCGTCTCGGTCGGCGGCGTCCGCATCGACGTGCCGCAGCAGGTCAAGCCGGTGATCGACAAGGCGATCGCCGATCAGCTCGGCGTGCTGGAGCGCCAGATCCGCGACGACGGCGCGCTGGAGCGCAGCGCGCGGCGCGAATGGGATCGGCTGTGCCGCTCGGTGCCGCTGCAGGGCGCCGGCATTCCCAACGGCTTCTTCCTGGAAATTCGGCCGACCCGGGCGCTCGCAGCCCAGCCGCAGGTCGATGCCGCAGCCGCCACGCTGACGCTCGGCATCGTCGCCGACACCCGTATCACCGCCGGTCCGACCAAGCCGCAATGCCCGTTCCCACCGGCGCTACAGATGGTCGCGCCGGACAACGCCGGGGTCAAAGTCGCGGTGCCGATCGACATCCCGTTCCAGGAGCTCGACCGCATTCTGGAGGCGCAGTTCGTCGGCAAGACCTTCCCGGAGGGCGACAGCCGCGCCGCGATCACGGTGAAGCGCGCCAAGCTCGCCGCCAGCGGCGACCGGCTGCTGATCTCGCTGCTGGTCGATGCCAAGGAGAACCGCAGCTTCTTCGGCTTCGGCACCGAGGCAACGCTGCACATCTGGGGCCGCCCGACGCTCGATCAGGAAGACCAGACGCTGCGGCTATCGGATATCAAGCTCGCGGTCGAATCCGAAGCCGCGTTCGGCCTGCTCGGCGACACCGCCCGCGCCGCGGTGCCCTATCTGGAGAAAGCGATCGCCGACAAGGCGGTGATCGACCTGAAGCCGGAGTCGACCAACATCCAGCGCCGGGTCGGCAATATGATCGCGACCTATCAGCGCAACGAGGACGGTCTTCGCATTTCCTCGGAGATCTCCAGCCTGCGGCTGTCGGACCTGGTGTTCGACTCCAACATGCTGCGGATCACCGCCGAGGCCAACGGCATCCTCGAAGTCAAGGTGACCCGGCTCAAGCCGCCGGAGCTACCGCAAATCCCGCGCTGATCCGTTTCATCACAAAACACACAAACGCCGCCGGCAAAACCGGCGGCGTTTGCGTGACGGGACCTAAGGTCCGCGTCGCTTACTTGGAGTACTTGAACTCCGGCATCGACTTCAGCTGATCCTTGGTGGCGTTCAGCACCGCGTGGTCCGGATACCAGCGATCAGCGTTGTTCGCGCTCGAGGAGCTGCTCGAGGTCGCCGCACCGGTGGTGGTGCCGGCGGCCGGAGAAGCCGTCGAAGTGCCCGAGCCAGCCGGAGTGGTCTGGCTGTTCATCGCGGTGTTCGACGACACCGGGGTGTTGACCCACTGCAGCTTGTCGAACGTCACCGCAACGTCACGCTGGCCGACGCCGAGGAAGCCGCCGACGCCGATCACGACGCCCTGGATACGGCCCTGATTGTCGATCAGCAATTCGCTGATGTCGCCGAGCTTCTCGTTGCCCTGGTTGTACACGTTGACGCCGATCAGCTTGGACGCACGCCACTGACCCATGTGCTGCTGCGAATCGGACGCCGCAGCGGACGACTTCGACATCGTGCTGCTGTTGTCGGCCGGCGCCGGATTCTGCGCGTAGGCGGCGGACGCGAGGAGCGTGGTCCCCAGCAGACCGGCGATGATCGTCTTGGCTTTCATTGGCTTGCCCTCTTCCTTGTGAATGGTGCCTACAAAACCGCGGACTTCACTCAGCGTTCCCGCAATCGAACTTTTTTTAGCGCCTTGCGGCGCACCAAATGATTAGTCCGCAAGAGCACTCACGAGTTCCGATGAGTTCCGTCGGTTCCGCGGCAACGCTTGATCACCGCGTCAGACATTCACCAACGAAAAGAGCGCATCCCCTTGCGCCCAAGCTGAAGGGAATGCGCTCGAACCGACGGCGTCACACAGTCGGATGACGAAGCAGAGACGATCAGGTCTGGTAGTTGATCAAGAGCGCGGTGAACGAGCCAGATGAAGCCGCCGAGCCGCTGGCGCTGTAGGCGTTGGCGGTCGACGATTGCTGATCTTGCAGCAGTTGCAGAAACTGCTTCAGAATGTCGCTGATGTCGGACGATGACGACGAATCCGTCGAGGTGCTGGACGACGACGCGCTGCTGCCGTCATCGGGCGGCGGCGGACCGCCGGCACCGCCGCCCGGAGGCGGCCCGCCGGCGAAGGTGTTCTTGAACACGTTCTGCAGCTCGGTGGCCTGATCGGTGGTCAGCTTGCCGCTCGAGACTTCGCCGGCGATCAGGTCGTCGATCTTGGATTTCAGGTCGGTGGGACGGGAGTCCGAGCTGCTGCTGGAGCGGCTGCTCTGCAGCGACGAGTCGATGTCTTGCAGCGCCGACGACAGCGCGTCGGCGTCGCTGGATTTCACGGTACCGGACGAGACTTCCGACGCGAGCTCCTTCTGCAGGAGTTGCAGCGGTGAGAGATAGCTGCTGCCGCCCGCGGCAGCGGAGGAAATGGCGGTCATGGGGCAGGCTCCGGGTTTGGATCGAAGCCGACGCTATGGTTAATCGATTAACAACACCTTCGCCAAATCCTTGAGTTAGTTGCCGGTTTTTGCCGGGCGGCAGGTAGAAACAATCGGAAACAAGATTCTCTGCTACAGTCCCGGCAAAACATCGCAAAACCCCTGCCATGAGCACCGCACCACCATCGATTCTCGTCGTCGAAGACGACCGCGAGACCCGCGCGCTGATCGCCAAATATCTCCGCGCCAACAATTGCAACGTCGCCACCGCCGCGGACGGCCGCGAGATGGAGCGCTGGATCGCCGATCATCGCGTCGATCTGGTCGTGCTCGACGTCATGCTGCCGGGCGAGGACGGGCTCAGCCTGTGCCGGAAAATCCGCGCCAATTCGGCGCTGCCGATCATCATGCTGACCGCACGCGGCGATGACGTCGATCGCATCCTCGGCCTGGAAATGGGCGCCGACGATTACTTGCCGAAGCCGTTCAACCCGCGCGAACTGCTGGCGCGGATCCGCTCGGTGCTGCGCCGGCAGGCGAGCGCGGTCACCGCCAGCGCTACAGCCGGCGCCACCACGCTCGGCTTCCTCGGCTGGCGGATGGACTGCCGGCGCCGCGAATTGCGCAATCCCGAGGGCGCGCTGGTGGCGATGACCAGCGCCGAATTCGACCTGCTGCAGGCGCTGTGCGAACGCGCCGGCCGGGTGCTGTCGCGTGAGGCGCTGCTCGATCTCACCCACGGCCGCAACGTCGGCGCGTTCGAGCGCTCGATCGACGTGCTGATCAGCCGCATCCGCCGCAAGATCGAACCCGATCCGCGCGAAGCCACGCTGATCAAGACGGTGCGGGCCGGCGGCTACGTGTTCACGCCGGAGGTCGAGACCGCATGAGCCTGCGCACGCGGCTGGCGGCGCTCGGCTTCGGCCTGAAGCCGGAGGGCATCCGCGGCCAGATCGCGATCCTGGTGCTGGCGTCGATCATTGCCAGCCACATCATCATCGCAGTGGCGTTCTTCGCCAACCGGCCCGACATGCCGCGACCGCCGCAGCAACCGGAGCCGCATCAGCTCTACGAATTCGCCGAACTGATCGGGCGCACCCCGGCGGCGGATCGCCCGCAGCTGATAACCACCATTGCGGCCGCCTTCCCGGAACTCGAACTCGCCGGCACCGCGGCCGTGGCCCGCCCGCATGACGGCGCCTGGCCGCCGCACCAGATCGACTATCTGCGACGGCATCTCGGGCCGGACTATCGGGTCGACCTCGCGGGCGGCGACCGGATCGTCATCACCCTGCCCGAAGGTGACGCGATCAGCGCGCGACTGCCGCCGGAGCGGCGCCGGCCGGTGCTCGGCAATCCGTGGATGGCGTCGCTGCTGATCGGCGTGGTCAGCCTCGCGCTGCTCGGGCTGTGGGCTGCGCGGACACTGGCGGCGCCGCTGTCGGCCTTTGCCACGGCGGCCGAGACCTTCAGCCTGGATAGTTCGGACGCGCCGCTGCCGGAGCGCGGGCCGGCCGAGATCCGCTCACTGGCGCGGGCGCTGAACCGGATGCGCGAGCGCATCACCACGCTGATCGAGGACCGCACCCGGATGCTGGCGGCGATCAGCCACGATCTGCGCACGCCGATCACCCGGATGCGGCTGCGCGCCGAATTCATCGAGGACGATCACCAGCGCACCCAGACGCTGCACGATCTCGACCAGATGGGCGCGATGCTGACCGCGGTGCTGACCTTCCTGCGCGACGGCGCCACCCGCGACGCGCCGACCCTGATCGACCTTGCCAGCGCAATGCAGCTAATCACCGATCAGTTCGCCGACATCGGCGCCAAGGTCGCGTATCAGGGCCCCGAGCACGCGATGGCAATGGCGCGGCCCGGCGACCTGCATCGCGCGGTCACCAACCTGGTCGAAAATGCCGTGCGGTTCGGCACCGAGGTGACGATCCGGCTGGCGCTGCATCAGGACGAGATCGTCATTGAGGTGGAAGACGACGGCCCGGGCATTGCCGACGCCGACAAGGACAGCGTGATGCAGCCGTTCGTGCGCGGCGACGACGCCCGCAACATGGACGACAGCTCCTCGTTCGGCCTCGGCCTGTCGATCGCCCGCGCCATCGCGCGCGGCCACGGCGGCGAACTGTCGCTGCACACCCGCACGCCGCACGGCCTGATCGCGCGCATCACCCTGCCCCGCCAGGCCCCCAGCCGCACGGCCTGACCAGCGGGACGTATCAGCGCGGCGGAGTAATCGTCGGCGCCGGGCTCGGCGGCGCGCCGGGCTTGCGCTGGTGGATCACCGCGAGGTCGTCGGCATAGACCTTCTGCCAGCCCTCGGTACGGTTGAGCAGCTTTGCGGCGGGGCTGCTCGGGATCAGCAGCGTCGCATCGACGGCGTAAGCATCGAGCAGGCGGAACAGTTTGTCGGGCGCGCGCAGCCGGACCGCGTCGTCGTGATCGACCACCAGCGTCTCGCCGAACAGTTCGGTGCGGCCGTCGATGAAGGTCGGCACGCCGTTCGCGATCAGATAGCCGCCGAAATTGTAGTCGTTGAACACCCGCTTGGCCCCGAGCCGCTTCAGCTCGGCGACCGCGGCCTGCGGCGCGAACAGCGAGCGCGGCGCGAAGCTGTGCCACGTCGCAAACGCCAGCGTGCCGCCGACCGCCAGCGCCAGCAGCGCGGCAGTCAAGCCGCGCGCCGACGGCGCTCCCTGAGCCGGCGCAGCGACGCCGCATTGCGCGGCCAGCGGCGCGGCGAGCACCAGCGGCGCCAGTAGCGCCAAGAGTTCGAGATTGCGGCTGTGGGCCAGCGCCATGTGGATCAGGCCGAGCAGGATCAAGATGCGCACCGGCGGCAGCGTCACGCCGCGCAGCAGCGCCAGGCCGAGGCCGCCCAGCAAGGTGATCTCGAGCACGCCGATCTTGGAGAAATCCTCCGGCGCCCATTCCCCGATCCGGCTCAGCGCCTCGCCAAGCGACAAGATCTTGCGCGATGCCAGGATCGAGTCCCAGCCATAGGGCGTCAGGCATCCGGCGGCGAGCGCGAGCCCCCCAAACAGCGCCCAGCGCAGCAGCAACGCGACACGGCGCGGCCGCTCCGCGGACAGCACCGCATCGAGCGCGAACGGCGCCATCAGCGCGATGCCGAACACGAAGCCGCCGTGCAGATTGGCCCACAGCGTGATCAGCGGCAGCGTCCACAATGACGGCACGCCGCGGCGGTCCGCGGCGCCGACCAATGCGCCAACCCAGGCCAGCATCACTGGCATTGCTAGGACGTGCGGCCGTGCCAACATGTGCGGGGCGGTCAGGGCCAGGGCGGCGGCGGCGAAGATCACGGTGGCGGTGTCGTTCAGCCGGGCGCCGAGCAGCCGCGCCAGCAGATAGAAGGTGCCGCCGAGCGCGGCCGCCGTCAGCACCACCGGCCCGGCCCAGCCGGTAAGCTGATAGCTCGCCGCGAACGCGACCTGCGCCAGCCACTGCGTCGAGATCCACGGCTGGCCCGCCATCGTGAACGAGTAGCTGTCGGTCCACGGCACCGCGCGGTGGTCGATGATCCACTGCCCGATCGTCACCTGCCACAGCGTATCGGGATCGTTGAGCAGCCGGTCGCCGGAGATCAGCAGCAGCACATAGACGCCGAGCCCGATCGCCAGCGGCCACAGCCGCGGCCTGGCGAGGCTGATCTGGTTGGCGGCGGCGACGGTGATGGTCATGCAGCGCGGCTCGCTTGCAGGTTGCGGCTGCGGCGATCCAACACGCCGGCGGATAATTTGGCGTAAACCGGAACATGCACCGCGGAGCGGCGCGCGGGCGGCGAGGAACCCGGCGTGCTGCGCGGCTTTGCCCACCAGCATCGCACCAAAGGCACGTTGACACGGCAGGGCATCGGCCTACATTGAGCCCGTTCCGAGGGGGGCTCCGACGAGGAGCTGAGATACCGCACGCTCGCCGCTTCGATTCGCGAGGCACAGAGACCGCGGTGACCCTTTGAACCTGATCCGGGTCATGCCGGCGAAGGGACAGGGATGCATCAGACAGTCGAAGGCCGCGGCGGGGCCGAATCCGCCAATCTTTCCGCGTTAGCTTCCGTTGCTTCGGCTTCCGTTGCTTCGGCTTCGGTCGCTTCGGCGTCGGCTGCTTCGGCGTTGACCGCCGCGGCGCTGCGCAGCGAGAAGCCGGACCTGCGCAAGGACGCGCCGGTGTCGGTGATCGGCGCCGGCATCGCCGGCGCCTGGCAGGCGCTGCTGCTGGCGCGCGCCGGCCGCAAGGTCAGTCTGTACGAGCGCGGCGACAACGAGATGACACAGGCCACCAGCCATTGGGCGGGCGGCATGCTGGCGCCGTATTGCGAGGCCGAGGGCGCCGAGCCGATGGTCAGCCAGATCGGGATGCGCTCGCTGGAGATGTGGCGCAAGGAATTCCCGGACGCGGTGTTCAACGGCTCGCTGGTGGTGGCGCATCCGCGCGACCGCGCCGACTTCGAGCGCTTCGCCAAGATGACCACCGGCCATCAGCGCGTCGACGCCGACGGCATCGCCGAGCTGGAGCCGGCGCTGGCCGGCCGGTTCCGCGAGGGCCTTTTCTTCCCGGACGAAGGCCATGTCGAGCCGCGGCTGGTGCTGGCGCGCCTGCACGAGCGGCTGATCGAGGCCGGAGGTACCATCCATTTCGAATCGGAAATGACGCCGGAGGATCTCGACGGCCTGGTGATCGATTGCCGCGGCCTCGCGGCCCGCGACAAGGCGCCCGAGCTGCGCGGCGTCAAGGGCGAGATGGTGGTGATCAAGACCGCCGAGGTGCAGCTGTCGCGCCCAGTGCGGCTGATGCACCCGCGCTGGCCGCTCTACGTCATCCCGCGCCAGAACAATCACTTCATGCTGGGCGCCACCACCGTCGAGAGCGAAGACGAGCTGGTGATGGTGCGCTCGGCGCTGGAACTGCTCAGCGCGGCTTACGCGGTGCATCCGGCGTTCGGCGAAGCCCATATCGTCGAACTCGGCGCCGGGCTTCGCCCCGCCTTCCCCGACAACCTGCCGCGGATCGCCATCGGCAACCGCCGCGTCGCCACCAACGGCCTGTATCGTCACGGCTTCCTGATGGCGCCGTCGCTGGCCGAGAAGGTGGTGGCCTATGTCGAGCGCGGCGAGATCGACAATCAGGTGATGCGATGCTTGTGACCATCAACGGCGAACAGCGCGAGATCCAGTCCGCCAGCGTCGCGGCGCTGATGACCGAGCTCGACTGCACCGGCGGCCACTTCGCCGTCGCGCTCAACTACGACGTCGTCCCCCGCGGCAAATGGGACGAAACCCCCGTCACCGCCGGCGACGAAATCGAGATCCTGACCCCGCGGCAGGGGGGATGAGGATGGCCGCGCCCCGGACATCACCGTCCTTCAATCGGGGTGATGCACCGCGCACGCCCCACACCCCCCCGTCATCGCCCGGCTCGTGCGGGCGACCCAGTATTGCAGAGCGCCGGCGTTCAGCCGCGAACGCTCTGGAATACTGGATCCCCGCCTTCGCGGGGATGACGCCTGTGGTGGGGATGAGGATGGCGGTGATACACGCTACGCGCCGCAACGCCCAATCTCCCCTCCCCCTTGCGGGGAGGGGTCGGGGGTGGGGGTCCCCGGGCACTGAGTGCGCGTCGCCCTCACCCCAGCCCTCTCCCGCGAGCGGGAGAGGGAGCGAGGCGCAGCGGACTGATCAAAGCGCGGAGCGACATGCATGGTGAAATTCTACGACCGCGAATTCGGCTCCCGCCTCTTGATCGGCAGCGCGCTGTATCCGTCGCCGGCGATCATGCAGGACTCGATCCGCGAGTCCGGCGCCGAGATCGTCACGGTGTCGCTGCGGCGCGAGACCGCGGGCGGCAAGGCCGGCGATCAGTTCTGGTCGCTGATCCGCGAACTCGGAGTCACCGTGCTGCCGAACACCGCCGGCTGCCGCGGCGTGCGCGATGCGGTCACCACCGCCAAGCTGGCGCGCGAGCTGTTCGGCACGAGCTGGATCAAGCTCGAGGTGATCGCCGACAACGACACCCTGCAGCCGGACGTGGTCGGCCTGGTCGAAGCCGCGCAAATCCTGACCAAGGATGGCTTCGAGGTGTTTCCCTATTGCACCGAGGATCTGTCGGTGGCGCTGCGCCTCGTCGAGGCCGGCTGCCGGGTGATCATGCCGTGGGCGGCGCCGATCGGCAGCGCGCGCGGCATCGTCAGTCGCGACGCGCTGAAGCTGCTGCGCGACCGCCTGCCCGATATCACGCTGGTGGTCGACGCCGGCCTCGGCGCGCCGAGCCACGCCGCCGAAGCGATGGAGCTCGGCTACGACGCCGTGCTGCTCAACACCGCGATCGCCAAAGCCGAAGACCCGGTGGCGATGGCGCGCGGCTTCAAGCTCGCGGTCGAAGCCGGCCGCACTGGTTACGAAGCGGGGCTGATGGGCGCCCGCGATTTCGCTTCGCCCTCCACCCCTGTGATCGGGACACCGTTCTGGCATGCCGTATCCTGACCGTTTCTATCCCGTCGTCGACAGCATCGCGTGGGTCAAACGCCTCGCCGCGCTCGGCGTCGGCACCGTGCAGCTCCGCGCCAAGGACCTCGACGACGGCGCCGCGCTGCAGCTCGTCACCGACGCGCTGGCGGCGGTGAAGGACACCAGCGTCAAGCTGATCATCAACGACTACTGGCGCGCCGCGATCGTCGCCGGCGCCCAGCATCTGCATCTCGGCCAGGAAGACCTCGCCGAGGCGGATCTCGCCGAGATCCGTAGCGCCGGGCTGACGCTCGGCCTTTCCACCCACGACGACGCCGAACTCGAAACCGCGCTCGCCGCCGAGCCGGACTACATCGCGCTCGGCCCGATCTTCCCGACCACGCTGAAATCGATGCGGTTTGCCCCGCAGGGCATTCCGAAGATCACCGAATGGAAGAAGCGCGTCGGCAACATCCCGCTGGTCGCGATCGGCGGCATCAAGCTGGAGCAGGCCGAAGAGATCTTCGCCGCCGGCGCCGACTCGATCGCGGTGGTCAGTGACGTGACGCAGAACCCCGATCCAGACGCCCGCGTCCGCGCCTGGCTCGACTTCGTCGCCGAGAAGGCGTGATGACCGCTGCGACGCGCGGCGCCCTCACCCCAGCCCTCTCCCGCACGCGGGAGAGGGAGCAGGCCGTGCGTGAGGCACAGCCGCGACCCGACCGGTGATTCCTCCCTCTCCCGCTTGCGGGAGAGGGTCGGGGTGAGGGCGACACGCACCGTGCCCTCGCCACTCCGACCGACAACACGACCGAACCAAGCGGCCCGAATAACAACCGATAACAAGGAGGATGGCATGAATATCCGCTCCAATCCCGAGACCACCCGCGCTGCCGTCACCACCGGCGCCCTGCCCTCCTCCAAGAAGATCTACGCAACGCCGGCGAGCGCGCCGGATCTGCGCGTGCCGCTGCGCGAGATCATCCTGAGCGAAGGCGCAGGCGAGCCGAACCTGCCGGTGTACGACACCTCCGGCCCCTACACCGACCCGAGCGTGGTCATCGACGTCAACAAGGGTCTGCCGCGCCCGCGCACGCAGTGGGTGATGGAGCGCGGCGGCGTCGAGCAGTATGAAGGCCGCGACATCAAGCCGGAGGACAACGGCAATGTCGGCGCCGCGCATGCGGCGAAAGCCTTCACCGCGCATCACCAGCCGCTGCGCGGCGTCGGCGACGCGCCGATCACCCAATACGAATTCGCCCGCCGCGGCATCATCACCAAGGAGATGATCTACGTCGCCGAGCGCGAGAACCTGGGGCGCAAGCAGCAGCTCGAACGTGCCGAAGCGGCGCTGGCAGACGGTGAGTCGTTCGGCGCCGCAGTGCCGGCGTTCATCACGCCGGAATTCGTCCGCGACGAGATCGCCCGCGGCCGCGCGATCATCCCGGCCAATATCAATCACGGCGAACTCGAGCCGATGATCATCGGCCGCAACTTCCTCACCAAGATCAACGCCAATATCGGCAACTCGGCGGTGACCTCGTCGGTCGAGGAAGAAGTCGACAAGATGGTGTGGGCGATCCGCTGGGGCGCCGACACCGTGATGGACCTCTCCACGGGCCGCAACATCCACACCACCCGCGAATGGATCCTGCGCAACTCGCCCGTCCCGATCGGCACCGTGCCGATCTATCAGGCGCTGGAGAAGTGCGAAGGCGATCCGGTCAAACTGACCTGGGAGCTGTACAAGGACACGCTGATCGAACAGGCCGAACAGGGCGTCGATTACTTCACCATCCACGCCGGCGTGCGGCTGCAATACATCCACCTCACCGCCAGCCGCGTCACCGGCATCGTGTCGCGCGGCGGCTCGATCATGGCGAAGTGGTGCCTGGCGCATCACAAGGAGAGCTTCCTCTACACGCATTTCGACGAGATCTGCGACCTGATGCGCAAATACGACGTGTCGTTCTCGCTCGGCGACGGCCTGCGGCCGGGCTCGATCGCGGACGCCAACGACCGCGCCCAGTTCGCCGAACTGGAGACGCTCGGCGAACTCACCAAGATCGCCTGGGACAAGGGCTGCCAGGTGATGATCGAAGGCCCCGGCCATGTGCCGATGCACAAGATCAAGATCAACATGGACAAGCAGTTGAAAGAGTGCGGCGAGGCGCCGTTCTACACGCTCGGGCCGCTGACCACCGACATCGCGCCGGGCTATGACCACATCACCAGCGGCATCGGCGCCGCGATGATCGGCTGGTTCGGCTGCGCGATGCTGTGCTACGTCACGCCGAAGGAGCATCTCGGCCTGCCCGACCGCAACGACGTCAAGACCGGCGTGATCACCTACAAGATCGCCGCCCACGCCGCCGACCTCGCCAAGGGCCACCCCGCCGCGCAACTGCGCGACGACGCGCTCAGCCGCGCCCGCTTCGAATTCCGCTGGCAGGACCAGTTCAACCTCGGCCTCGATCCGGATACGGCGCAAGCCTTCCACGACGAGACCCTGCCGAAGGACGCCCACAAGGTTGCGCATTTCTGCTCGATGTGCGGCCCGAAGTTCTGCTCGATGAAGATCACCCAGGACGTCCGCGACTACGCTGCGGGATTGGGCGACAACGAGAAAGCCGCCCTCTACCCGGTCGGCCACGCCGGCATGACGATCTCCGGCACCATCGAAGACGGCATGGCCCAGATGAGCGCCAAGTTCAAAGAGATGGGAAGCAGCGTGTATCTCGACGCCGACAAGGTGAAGGAGAGCAACAAGGCGCTGTCGTAAGGGCGGCGCGCTCACCACACCACAAACGTCATGCCCGGGCTCGACCCGGGCATCCATCGGAAAACGAAGCGGCCGGGCGAAAGCTCGGCCGCTTTGTTTGCTGATCGATCTCTAGCAAGCCCGCCAGAGGCTTCCAACCGCAGAGTACCGCAAAGACAGCTCACGCCGGTAGAAAGCTACAACGTCAATAGTGACTTACACGTAGAATTGACAGGCCCGCTTGACATGACGTGCAAGTAGGAAATGATGCACGCATTGATTGGACCGAGAGTAAATGTGAGCCAATGATTAAACCTCAGTATCTTTTCATTCGAATGCTGTTCTGGTTCGCGTCAGTCTTCGCCGCCTTAGTTCCGGTCATTCTCAGCACTGAGAGCCTACCGGACCTTAGAGATAGCGACCACCTAAGGGAGCTTCTTCTAGTAGTCATCCCAGTTGCCGCACTCGGCATCACCTCGACGGTTGACCTACTCTGCACATGCTTCATGAAAATAGACTACGACACAGTCTTTTACTCGATTGCGTCGTCCTCTCTTTTCGTAAGCGGTGCTGTCCTAGCCCTCATAGGGGCCTACCAACTGCCTGACGCCACCTCAATTGAAGGACTTCAGTTCATCGCGTTTATTTCTGTCGTAATCCTAACTACGACGTCTGGCCTCGTGAACGAATATAAAGTCGCTTCGCTACGCCATTTGCTCGACGGCTGCAAAGCAGATTACTGCCGCCTGAGTTCGCAAGACATTGACACTCTACCGCCTGAACCTCATGGGGACCAACTATGTACGCCGAACTGATTCTGCTATTTCAGCTGGTAGTGCTGACACTAATAGCCTTCGTATTCGTGAAGACGCGACACTTGCAGAGGAGGCACCTAATCACGACATGCCACAGTGCGTCGCCCGATCAGCGAAGCTCCCCTATAGGCACAGCATCCGAAACTTGTACAACTCGCGAAGTTTCGAATGTCGCACTCTCGAAAGCTACCATCTAAGCCATAACCCGTAGGGCGGATGAGCGAAGCCTAATCCGCCGTTCCTCCGACACAAGCCCAACCGCAGCTCGGCGGGCTACGCCTTCGGCTAACCCGCCCTACGGTCACACGTCGGCGTTACGTTTTCTTCTTCGCAAACATCGCCTCGAACACTTCTTTGGCACGCCGAAGGCCTTCGTCGGTGAACGTGACCGACTTCACCTTGCCGGCCGGGCTTCCGATCAGCCCCTTGTCGTGCAGCCGGTCAAGCGTGTCCCAGTCGTGGCCTTTCCAGGCACGGTTGCAGTCATGCAGCGTCAGGTACAGTAGCTCCAGCGTCGCATCATCGATCTTTTCGGTGCCGAATTTCATCCTCGATCTCCCGGCCCGTTGGGCGGATGAGCGAAGCGTAATCTGTCACTCCCTCAATGAGAACGCCGCTGCCACCGGCGGGTTACGCCTTCGGCCAACCCGCCCTACAGGCGTCGCGCTAATCCACCCTACGAGCTGCAGCCTGCGTCAAACTCAGCGACGCTTACTGCGATATACCTGTCAGCAAGCGTAGCCCGGGTGAGCGCAGCGATACCCGGGACTCCTGCGTTCGTTCAAGCCCGCGCATCGCCACGCTCACGCGGGCTTATCGCTAACAAATCTATCAAACTCGACCAGTACTTCTCATGGAGACATACGGCGCCAATTTCATTCCCTTTCTGATCTCCGTCGCATAGGAATGCGGAATGCCGGCCAATACGGCAATGTCCTTGCAGGACTGCCCTTCTAGTTCATTGGCGCGCCGAATTCCGAATAGATGAATCGAAACCACCTTATTACCATCTTCCGATGCCTCGTAAGCCTCCCGGAGTTCGTTAGCCAGTTCCGAAATCTTCACACGCACCTCCAATTTCAGTCCAAAGGGCGGATTAGCGGAGAAGCCAACCCGAGCCTTGCCGCCGCGCAGCGGCGTTGCGCCGGTGACGTTCAGTCCTCAAGTACCTCATAGTCCCACGCGTGGTTAGTGTGGACGAACTTGCTTCCCCCCTCTCGATCGGTGACCTTCGCCGGCACCCTGAATTTTTGTCCAATCGGGTAAGCTCTTCTCGGCGCTCTCGGAAAGCGAACGCGGTAAGTGGTCGACACACCTTGTCCGGGCAAGGGACGGACATGAATATCACCGTGCAATCCTGAGCCGCTCTCGCGATATGTCTCTACTGTCAGCCATACATATGGTTCTTTAGGTAACCCCATCCTCTGCCTCCCACATCAGTTCTAGGCCAGAGCCCTTATGCCGGATGAGCGTAGCGTAATCCGCCGCCACTTCGACGCAAACCCAGCCGCCGCGCGGCGGGTTACGCCTTCGGCTAACCCGCCCTACGGTCGCACACCGGCGTTACGTGCCCTTCCGCGCTGATCCGCCCTCCGGCGCTACGGTCTGGACGGGAGCTGCGCTGCGACGGCGGCTTTGTCGATGATCGACCAGACTTCCACGATGCGGCGGTCGGTAAACGCGTAGAACACGTTTTCGGCGAAGCGGATTCGTCTGCCATTGACGGCAAGGCCGAACAGCTCGCCCGATGGGGTGCAGTCGAACCACAGCCGGCTCGCGACCCGCGGCGGTTCGGACACCAGCCATTGGATGTCGAAGTGAAGGTCGGGGATCGCGCGAAAATCCCGCTGCAGCATATCGCGATAGCCTGTCAGCCCGACCCGCTCGCCGTTGTAGGACACATCCTCGTCGACGAACTGGTCCAGCTTAGGCCAATCCTGCCGGTTCAGGCAGGCGATGTAGCCGCGGTAGATCTCGGAGAGTTCGGCGGGGGTCATCGGATCATCCTATTTGAACATGGCGGATGACGCTTCGCTCAGTCGCGGGACGCCATCCGTCTGATGATCCCGCAATGCTGAAGCAGTTCCACCTCCACAACGATTGGCCCTGCAACTCACGATCTACTGGGATAACGCAGCCGTAGGGCGGATGAGCGTAGCGTAATCCGCCATTGCGCCAAGGCACCGCCACGTTGGCTCGGCGGGTTACGCCTTCGGCTAACCCGCCCTACGGTCACACGTCGGCGTTACGTTTTCTTCTTCGCAAACATCGTCTCGAATAGCTCTTTGGCGCGCCGAAGGCCTTCGTCGGTGAACGTGACCGACTTCGCCTTACCTGCCGAGTTTCCGATCAGGCCCTTGTCGTGCAGCCGGTCGAGCGTATTCCAGTCGTGGCCTTTCCAGGCGCGCGTGCCGTCATGCAGCGTCAGGTACAGCAGGGCCAGCGTCGCGTCGTCGATCTTGTCGGTGTCGAACTCCATCCTTGATCTCCCGGCCGGTTGGGCGGATGAGCGAAGCGTAATCTGCCACTCCCTCAATGAGAACACCGTTGCCACCGGCGGGTTACGCCTTCGGCTAACCCGCCCTACGTTCGCTACTTCACCGCCGCCCGCATCGCGGTCCAGTCGAAGCCTTTCGCCGTCGCCAGGGCTTCGTCCTCGCCGAGGCCCTTGAATGACAGCGATAGCGCGGCGGCGGGGCCGAGGGCGATCAGGATGGTGCCGGACTTGTCGCTGGCCTGGAACGTCCGCGTCACCTTGAAGCCGTCGATCGTGGTGGTGTTGGCCGGGCCGTGGCTGGCCTCGGTCTTCATCCCGGTGCCGCCGGCCGCCAGCCGGCTCTGGGCCGGCGCGCCGGCGAGCAGCTGGACGCTGACATGGATCTCGCCGCGCTCGTAGCCGCGCTGCGCCACCACGATCCGGCTGCCGCCGTCCTGCATCGCCAGGCCGCCGAGCTTGCCGGCTTTCCAGCCCGGCAACTCGACCAGCAGCGGCGCGTAGGGCTCGAGCCCATCCCCGGCGCGCGCCGGCGACGGCGGCGCTAGCGCCGCCGCGGCGAGCGCGGGCAACGCGACAGCCAAACCAGCAAGACGACGACGCGCGATCATGACAACCTCCAGTTCAAGACAGAGCCGCAACCTAACAAGGCCGTCGAGTGTGGCATTGATCTGAGCGCACGATCGCCGAAGGTCGCAGGCATCGCGTGGATCACCCGAGCGCGCCGGATCGGGCGCAGGCCACATCGACACGACGCCATCCCCGAACCACGACGTCCGCTGCGCTCAAGCCGTCCGACGAGCTATCCGCTCCGCGCTGATACCGGTTTGCCTGAGTGGACCGGATCGGCAGAGCCGCGTCTGCGAGCTGCGCGCCCCTCGCCAACGCCGCTCGCGAGATCCTCGCCCTCGCCTGTCACGGCTTTCGAAAGCCTTCAAGCGCCCGCCGAACCGCCTCCTCGATCAACGCCCGGCTCCTATCCAGCTCAGCGGCAACCTCGGCGGCGCGGGCCGGCGAGATCAGCTTGCCCTCCGCGCAATCGAGCACGAGGCCGACCGTCGCCTCGGCGTAGGCGGCTGCGGCCAGATAGGCGGACACTCCGGCGTCGATGTCGCCGCCCCAGCGAAACGCGAGCGCGTATCGCCATGACCGCTCGAACGTCACCTTCGGCGTCTCGGACATCAGGACCTTCGCGTCCCAATGATCGCACTCGAATGCCGACGGCCGATCGCGAAGCACGACGGGCAACGCGCCGCGGCTGCTTGCAAACGGAGTCGCGGCCGACAGCCGTAGCGGGAAACCCTTTGCGTCGATGGCGCTCTGCCATTCCGACATCGAATTCAGCTTCTGGTCCGACAGCACATAAATCTCGATCGACATGTCAGATCCCTCGGGTCATCGGGCGCGCCCGGGAACGCGACCTCAAAATGCTCAGAACAATCTGCTTTCGCGAAATTCCTCGGACGACATTCAGTTCGAAGACGGGCGTATCCGGCGCAGCACGCGTCTTTGCCCGGAGTTCGTCCGCTCGGGCCCGCGATATCGTCTGGGCACCGGTTTTGACATCATAGATCGCGATAATATCCCCTTGCACATTACGTAGCGTTGCATCGGTTCTGATCGTTCCGGCGAGCCCGTAATAGGGATCGACGGTGTCGAGACTGAAACTCCGTTCGCAAAACGGTCCCGATGCCAAAAGATCGCCGCTGGTGGGCGCGCCGTGACGGCGATGCGCGATGGATCGCAAGCCGTCGCGACCAATTACCAACTTTGCGCCAAGCGGCGCGCCCCCGCCCCTCGTCGCGACGACGACAGGCGCATAGCTCGGACGCTGCGGCGCCGCGAGATCGTGACGACGTGCCATCGTACCAGCATGTGTATCAAACAGTGCACAACTGATTATGCCCGACACCCACCGCAGGCGCGATCTCGGCGCGCACTCAGCTTCGGATTGCGCCCGATCAATGCTGCGCGCGAGCGGACGCCTAAGCTCGGCGCGAACTAACAACCTGGAGGAACGTTGGTCATGCCCGCATCCGACGTACAGACCTTGCATGGTTTTCTGTTCGCCAAGCTCGCCGCGATCGGCTCGAAGAGCGAAACCCCGATCTACTATCTGCAACAGTTCGACGACAGCGAGCAGCGCATCGCGATCGATGCCCGCCCGTTCAACGACGAGCCGAAGCTGCGCCCCTATCTCGCCACCAAGGTGACGGTGACCGGCACGCAGGGACCGGAGTACTTCCACGTCGACTCGATCAGCCGCTGTTCGCCGGACACCCACGGCTGCATCATCAATTGGGGCAGCTAGAACTGAGACAACTCGTCCTGCGTCGGCACGGCACGTCCTCGCACCGGATGTAACCGCGGCGATGCGCGCCGCTGCGGTTCGGGACGGCGGGCGTTAACGATCGGTTAACCATACCAAAACGCTGACGCGAACCAGACAATTGTCGTCGCAATTAGTATCGCATCACAGCGGATGGAGAGATGCGATGAGCGAAGCGACGTTGATACTTCCGAACATGCGCGGCGGCTGCGCCACCGCCGATGGCAAAGTGCACACGCTGTTTCGGATCAACAGCCGCGTCCGCCGCAAGATGGCGAAGCCGGCCGCAATGACCTCATCACCAGCAGCGGCGAATGATGATCACACACCGGACGATCGCGCCCGCGAAAGCTGAGTCCGTTCGCGCCGCAGCTTACGCCGCCGCCGGCTCCTTCACCCGCGCGCCGGGCTGAATCGTCGGCGGCGCGGCGTTGAGGTGGTCGATCGCGAAGCCGGCGGCGGCCTTGTAGCCGGCCATGAAGGCGGCGCGCTCGGCCGGCGGGATCACGTCGTCGATGTTGTCGAAGGTGCCGCCGCAGCGCTCGTCGACCAGGTTGAGCAGGCCGAACGGGCCGGCGCCGCGATTGCGCAGGATCAGCTGCGAGATCGGGCCGCACAGCTTGGCGTCGAACGCCGCCAGCGCGGCTTCAGTGGCACCATGCGCGACCATCGCGGCGCCGAGTTCGCGCGCGTCGACGATCGCCTGGGTGCCGCCGTTCGAGCCGGTCGGATACATCGCGTGCGCCGCGTCGCCGATCAGCAGCACCGGGCCGTCGCGCCAGGTGCTCACCGGATCGCGGTCGATCATCGGATTCTCGTAAGCGGAATCCGCCTCGCAGATCATCGCCGGCACGTCGAGCCAATCCCACACCCAGCCGTCGAAATGATGCGCGAACTCCGAGGTCGGCACCTGCCGGAACCAGCCCTGCTGCTTCCAGCCGTCGGCATTGTCGAGCGTGACCTCGGCGATCCAGTTCAGCATCGACAGCCCGGTCGCGGGATCCGGATGCGAAATCGGATAGATCACCACGCGGTGGCGATGCGTCCCGAGCCCGATGAATGAGGCGCCGCTGCGGGTCGGCTTGCCCCAGGTGGTGCCGCGCCACATCACCGCGCCGCCCCAATGGATCGGCGGCTGGTTCGGATGCATCTGCGCCCGCACCGCGGAGTGAATGCCGTCGGCGCCGATCAGCAGCGCACCGCTCACCTCCGAGCTGCCGCCATCGGCATGCTCCAGCGTCGCCACGACGGCGTCTGCGGTCTTGCGATAGGAAGTGACGCGGCGGCCGAGCTGCACCGCGTCGGCGCCGAGCCGCTCGACCACGCGCGCGTGCAGCAGCATGTGGAAGCGACCGCGATGCACCGCATATTGCGGCCAGCGATAGCCGGCGGCCTTGCCGCGCGGCTCCGCATAGATGTCGTTGCCGTTGAGCCCGACCAGCGCCCATTCCTTCGCCGGCAGGCCGACGCCATCGAGGTCGGCTTCGGTGATGCCGAGGTCGAGCAGTTCGCGCACCGCGTTCGGCTGCAGATTGATGCCGACGCCGAGGGGGCGCATCTCGCGCGCCGCCTCATAGACGACGCAAGGCACGCCGATCTGATGCAGCGTCAACGCCGCCGCAAGCCCGCCAATGCCGCCGCCGGCGATGATGACTCTGTCGCTCATGAGAAGGACGTCCTACCCGCTTGTGATTGCGACTTGCTGTAGCCAGCAACGCCCGGCGAGGCAAGCAAGGGCGGCCGACAGGCGCGGCGCCGCCGGTATTCGGTTTTCGCCGCGATGATGCCGCTTGACGAAATCGAACATATCAGGAACATTCTACAATCAGGAATTGCGGAGCGGCTACCCTGGTTGTAGCGGAGGCGTCGATGCGGTGTCGTTCTCGGTCGTTCAGCGCGGCTTCGGCGCAGCAGATCGCCGCCCTGCCCGCCGCCGACAGGATGCCCGGTCGTGATTAGTCCGGAGGAAGGCGTCACCACCAACCCGG
The DNA here is from genome assembly GCF_047501505.1 of Rhodopseudomonas sp. G2_2311. Taxonomy (NCBI): domain Bacteria; kingdom Pseudomonadati; phylum Pseudomonadota; class Alphaproteobacteria; order Hyphomicrobiales; family Nitrobacteraceae; genus Rhodopseudomonas; species Rhodopseudomonas sp. G2_2311. Next base: position 88,374 of record NZ_JAZDRK010000018.1, on the reverse strand, counting down.
ACGCGCTACGGGTCAGCCCGGAAGCCGATCAGGTCACAGGCCGCTGCGAGTGCTGCGGCCGGATCAGCCGCCGTGTCTCGGGCACCATCTCGACGGAGGGCGCCGCGGTCGCGGCCTATCAAGTGTGGTGGACGGTCGGCCATATCGCCGAACACGGCGCAGAGATCGATCTGATCTGCGGGCGCTGGGGCGACGGCACCAGCGCGTCCGACCGCTTCGTCGTGCGGCTGCATCACTTCATCGCCGCGACCGGACCGTGGGTGATGGTTCAGGATGCCAGCCTAGCCGACGGTCTCGACCGACTGGCGGCGCGCGCATTGCGGCGCGACGACATCATCGGCACGCCGCGCGCCGCGGAGGTGTTCGCGTTGTACGACGCGATCGCGCTGCAGGATGCGCGGCTCTCCGAGCTGTTCGGCACGCCGGCGCCCTGCGGGCCTTGCGGCCCGCGGACCGAGCGCCGCAAGCTTCCGTCGCGGCGCAGTCGTTCCGGAGCGCCCCGTGGCCGGACTATTTGAACCCGATTGCCAGGCCCGACAGATCGAGATCGGCGATCAGTCCGACCTGCGAGCCGCTCAGTTCGAGCACCGCGCCCTTCTCGTTGCGCAGCACGATGGCGCGGGCGCCGACGCCCACCGCCGCCCCGGCCCCGACCGCGCCGTACACGCCGGCGACGTCGCGCGGCGAGCGAATGTTGCTGACGCGCCCGGCGAGCTGCGCCTTCGAGCCGCCGAACACCAGACCGTACGACAAGCCGCCGATCGACAGCGGATAGCGCTTGCCGTGGAAATTCAACGTGCCCGAACCGCCGGAACCGCCGATCACCCAGCCGCCTTTATAGATCGTCAGCGTGATACGTCCCTCGTCCGCCTGGGCGGGCGCGCCCAGTGCAAAGACGCCGATCAGCACGGCAATCACGGTCCCCAGCAATCCACGCATCCCGCTCTCCTTTATCGCTCGCCCCTTACGGGCATCACCATTCCCGTCTAGCACTACCATCGCGATTCGGGCGCCATGACGGTGAAACCACCACGGCGGCGACACCGGACCTGCAGCTTGTGCTGAACCGGCGCATCGCTCGCAGCGACAACGAACCGCGATGCTGCACCGATCCAACAAAAAGGAGAATCGAATGGTTGCCACCCGCCGATCCGCTGTCAGACTGCTCGTCGGCAGTTTGATGTGTCTTGTCGTCGTGGCACCCGCACTCGCGGCCGAAACTCCGAACTCGTCGGACGCGCTCACCGAAAAGCTCAACGCCTATATCGGCTGCCTCAATCGGCTGTCGGCGCGCGCATTCGATTCCCGCGCGCGCTACTTCTCCTGGGCCGCCAAGACCGGGCCGACCGGCAAGGAACGGATCGTCTACGGCACCTACACGATCTACGACACCAAGGACTGCCGCGCCGCCGTCGAGAAGGCCAACGCGATCGAGCCGCACGAACCCGAGCTCGAAGCCGCGGCCGCTGCCTATGCGGACGCCGTCGGCAAGCTCGAGCCGCTGCTGAAGGAAACCGACGACTACTACACGCAGGAGAACTACAAGGACGACAAGATGGCGAAGGGCAAAGCCCTGCATCCCCGTCTGGTCGCCGCCTGGGATGCGTTCGCGGAGGCCGACCGCAAATTGCGCGGCGGCGTCGAGGTCATCAAGGACCGTCAGTCCGCCGAGAAGCTGGCGGCGATCGAACGCAGCGAAGGCCGCAAGGCGCGCTACCAGATCGAAGCCACCATGATCGACGCCAAGCGCGTGATCCGCGCGGCCGAGGCCGACAAGCCCAATCTGGCGGCGCTGACAGCGGCCATCGACACTTATGGCAAGACCGTCGCGGCGAACGAGGCTTTCACCGAGGGCGAGCGAAACGCCAAGATCGGCTCGATGTTCATATCGAACGCCAAGTCGTTTCTCGTCACCGCCAAGCAAATGATGCGCCGCCAGCGCGACAAGACGCCGTATTCGAGCGGCGAGAAGATGATGCTGAGCAACGCCGGCTCGGGATGGATGGTGGAAGGCTCGCCGCCGCGCCTGCTGCGCGACTACAATCAGCTGGTCGACTCCTACAATCGCGGCGCAGGCTTCTGAGAGGCCGACCACGGCTCGGTCGGTCGATCGGGTTTCCTCGACGATACGGCGCGGACCGAACTGAATCGGTGAAGCCCCGCGCCGCATGCGATCGGCGTTTATGAGATGGATGCGGCCGCGCCGCATCCATCATCGGCACGCTCAGCGATGTCCGGCGCGGCCGCGGCCAACCGCCGCCAGCGATATGTAGCAGTTCACCTGCATGCCGATCTGGAAGCCGCCGCTATCCGGCGTGAACAGATACTCCTGGCAGCGGCCGCCCTTGACCGGAATCCGGTAGTCGTAAACCAGCAGTCCGGTGTTCAGCGTGCGATACACCACGACACCGGCCGCGCGTGCGTTCGGCATGCCATACTTCGCCTTGACCTGCTGGAATCCAGCCTGGATGTCGTAGGTGATCGCGTGGTTGGAGAATTGCGCAACGCCGATCCAAGGCGGCGTCTGCCGCTGGCCGAGGTTCTGCAGAACTCCGTTGAAGTGAACGATCAGACTGTTGGGTGATCCGCTCCACTGGCCGTTGATCAGATAGAAATCATCGAACAGGTTGACATTGTCCTGCGGTATCTTCGCCGAACTCTGCGCCGCAAGGTTGAGGACGAAGTGACTCTGCGACAGCGGCTCGAGATCGGCCGTCCTGAAGAAAATCGTAAGAGCCGGATACGGGAGGGATAGCTGCGCACGGGCCGGCGACGCCGCCGCCAGCAGAATTGCGAGAACGCCGAATACCAGAGCTTTACGCATGGTCATTCTCCATGTGCGGTTGCAAATGCACGGGAACGGACCATAGTTGAGAAGTGTTGCTACGCAACCCACGCGAGAATACTAGTCGATCGGAGGATGGCGGCCCGCGCGGGCGCTCATCGGTCCGCGCGGCCGGAACGACCAGCCGGGCAGCGTTGCCGAACTCGACGGGTGATCGGGCCGTTGCCGGTGCGGGCCCCGCCGCGCGATTGCATCGCGCCTTGATGCAACTCAGACGCAGCCTCGGTGGGCGTGAAAACGCGACCATCGTCGAGGCCGGTTCGATGGGTAAAACCCTGCCATTTTACGGGGTCCGGCTTCCGGCGCGGCGGAATTGACGATAGGTTGAGGCAATAGGTTTCCGAGGATTAAGCGGTGCTGCGCAAAGCTTTCATGAAAGTGTTTTCGGCCCATCCGGTCGAGACGATTGCCGCCTGCACCGGTCTGTTCATGATCGTGCTCGGTTTCGCGCTCGGCACCCAATCGGGCTGGATCTGGTTCTGGGGTCAGGTGTCGGCGATCTGCGGCGCCAGCCTCGCGACGCTTGCCGTGGTGTGGACGCTGCGCCAGCGCGCCGCCGAAGCCCGGATGGCCGCCAACCTCAACGTGCTGGCGCGCCAGCTCGAGACCTCGATCAGCCAGATCCACAAATCGGTGAAAGGCGGCCGCGACGAGTCGATCCCCGCGGCCGTGTACTTGGCGCAGATCGAGCAGTGCATCGACAATCTGATCGGCGTCACCCACGAGCTCGGCGAGATCACCGGCCGGCAATTGCCGTTCGACGTGATCGAGATGCTGACCGCACGCGACACGCTGCAGATCGAGGCGCGGATCACCGACGGCCGCACACCGGAGCGCAAGCTGGTCACCGAGACTGAGAACTGCCCAGCCTGCAAGAAGCAGGTCGAATTCCAGGTCGGCAGCCTGCCCGGCGACAGCGCCAAGCCGACCTGCCCGCATTGCGGCCAGCGCTTCCACGCCCACCGCTCGACCAGCGGCAACATCTTCCTGCGGATGCCGGGCGCCTCGCAGTTCACCCGCGCGGTGTCGGTCAATTGCCCGGTATGCACCAGCAAGATTCCTGCGAACATCGATCAGGGCAAGCAGCATTCGGAGACGCGCTATTGCTTCTCCTGCGGCGCCAAGGTCTCGATCGATCCGCTCGGCCAGCAGTGCACGCTGCTCAGCAAGCAGGATCGCCTGCCCGGCCATGTCAACGGCGCCGGCACGCTGGTGTGCGAGAAGTGCAACGAGCCGGTGATCACGCTGACCTCGAACAGCGCCGGCACCTACGGCATCTGCCGCAAGGACGACGGTCTGGTGTTCTCGTCCGCGGCCGGCCCCGCCTCGCACGTTGCCCCCGCTTCGGCGCAATCAGCTCCATCGCAATCAGCATCGCCGGCTCCGGCGGCATCCGCCTCGAAGGCTGAGCCGAGCGACAGCGTGGCGCGGAGCGACGCCGCCGAGTAGCGCTGTGGCGCTGCGTGCGACACACGTTCGTGCGAAGCACCGGTGCACCGCCGCGGAATTGAAGCCGTCACGCAAGCTCTGGTAAAGTCACGCCGTCAGGAATCGTTTGGGGGCGTTGCGTGGCTGAAGCTGAATCCACCCGCCGCGGACGTCCGGGGCCACAGGGCCCGCGCGGACGTCCCGGTGAACCGGGCCGACCAGGACCACAAGGACATCCGGGCCGCCCGGGCCCCGAGGGCCCCCGCGGCAAGCAAGGGCCGGTCGGCAAACCCGGCCCACAGGGCAAGGCCGGTCCGCAAGGCAAACCCGGCGTCGCCGGCAAGCCGGGCCCCGATGGCAAACCCGGTCCGATCGGCCCGCAAGGCAAGCCCGGCCCGCAAGGTCCCCGCGGTGAACAAGGCCTGCGCGGCGAACAAGGTCCTCGCGGAGAGCAAGGGCCGCAAGGTCCGCGTGGCGAACAGGGCCCACGCGGCGAGCCCGGCCCCGCCGGTGCGCTCCCCTCGATCGAGCAGGTGATGCCCTGGCTGCACCTGATCTTCGACGCCTACGAAGACTACAAAGCGCAGCGCGCCCGCGAAGCCCGCGAGCTCGAAGAACGTCTTGCCGCCGAAGCTCTCGAGCAGGCGGCGCGCGAAGCCGCCGAGCGTGAAGTCGCCGCCGCGATCGAAGCCGCGAATGCCGAGGCCGAGATCGCGCTCGACGACGAGGCGCATGCCGAGGGCGGCAAGAAAAAGAAGAAACGCAAGCACAAGGACTGATCGCGGCACAGCGTGATCAGTCTCGGTCAATGAGCGCTGCGGTCAGCCGAACCGCGCGCGCGATCGTTCCCTCGCCTTCGCCGCCTCGACCTCGCGGTCGCGCGGCGCGGCCTGGGTCTGCAGCGACAGCAGCAGCGTGCGGGCTACGTCGGTGATCTCACTCACCGCGCGATCGAACGCGGCGGCGTTGGCCTGCGACGGCGCATTGAAACCCGACAGCTTGCGGACGAACTGCAGCGCGGCGGCGCGAACTTCGTCGTCGGTCGCCGGCGGTTCGAAGTTGAACAGCGTCTTGATGTTCCGGCACATGCAGCGGCACCTTTCGGCTTTCGACAGACCGCCGATGGTAATCGCATCCACCCGCGACACAACACGGAACCGCACGACATAAAACCTTGCCGATGTCCGTGCGATGATTAGCTGACGTCAGGGAGCGCAAACGATCGCGCGGCACGGAGACGGCAGCATGGCCTCGGCGATCTGGTACTACACGGTTCTGGTCGCCGAATCCGTCCTCGGCATCGTCGGCCTGCGGCTGTACGAGGAGCCGGCCTACACCGTGCTCGACCGGCCGAGCGAGGCGATCGAGATCCGGCGCTATGCGCCGAGGGTCGCCGCCGAGGTCGATCTCGAGCGCCGCGGCAATGCCGACGGCCAGGCCTTCACGCTGCTGTTCAACTACATCGCCGGCGCCAATCGCGGCGGCTCGGGCGCCTCTGAACGCGTGGCCATGACCGTGCCCGTCGACGTCGCACGGCCGGAGAAGATCGCCATGACCGCGCCGGTCGAAACCGCGACGCAGGACCGCATGACGCGGATGCGGTTCTTCCTGCCGGCTGCGTTTACGGCCGAGACCGCGCCGAAGCCCGACGACGCGCGGGTGCAGATCGTCACCGTGGCGGAGCAGACCATCGCGACGCTGCGCTTCTCAGGCACCGGGCGCGACTTGCGCGAGCGCGAACAGCAACTGGTCGCCGCGCTCGCCAAGACGCCATGGCAGCCGGTCGGCGCGCCCTACGGCTTGTTCTACGATGCGCCGTTCACGCTTCCCTTCGTCCGCCGCAATGAAGCCGCGGTGGAAGTCGCCAAGCGCTGATCACACGAAGCTGATCACACCAACCCGAGATCGGCCGGACGCACGCCGGTAAAGATCCGTTGCAGCGCCGCGGCATCCAGCCCGTACATGCGCTGCACCAGACCGGCGAACAGCGCGCGATAATCGGTCAGCACTGGATAGTCGCGGTTCTCGAACAGCGACGGCTGCGCCACCTTGATCTGCTCGCCGGCGATCCGGCCACCGTTGAGCCCGCCGCCGAGCACCCAGTACACGCTGCCATGGCCATGATCGGTGCCGCGATCGCCGTTCTCGCGGAGGGTGCGGCCGAATTCGGAAATCACCACCACCACGCTGTCGCGCCATGCCGCCGGCCCGATCTCCTCGCGGAAGCCGGCGAGCGCCCGGCCGAGCTCGCCGAGCCGATCGGCGAGATAACCGGTCGCCGCACCTTGATTGACGTGGGTGTCCCAGCCGCCGACATCGACGAACCCCAGGTTGAACTGCTCGCGCATCAGCCGGCCGATCCGGCGCGCCGACAGCTCGAAGCCGCGCGGCGACACCGCGCCACGATTCGCTTCTGTCATCTCGTCGGCGATCGACTTCACCACCTCGTCGCGCACCCGAAAACCTTCGGTCACCGCGGACGCGAGCTTGGTCTTGGCGTACATCTGCTTGATCAGTTCGGCCTGGCGGTCATCGACGCCGGGCTTACCGACATTGCCGAGTGCGATATTCGGGATCTCCGCCTGGCCGCGAAAGATCAGCGGCAGCTGCTCGGTGAAGGCGATCGGCTTCACCCGCGTCAGCTCGGCCGCAAGCCGGCTCATGAAGCCGGAGCGATAGTCACGCGAGCCTTTGGTCGATTGCCCGAGTTCAATCGTATCCTGGGTCTCGAAGTGACTGCGGGTGGTATCGTCGCTGGTGCCTGCGAACGGCACGAACGCGATCTCGCGGCTCGTCCATAGCGGCGCCAGGCTGTCGCGCAGCGCCGGATGCAGGCCCCAATCAACATCGAGCGTGACCGCGGAGTTCGGATTGCCGACGTCCGGCTTAGCGATCGCGAGGTTCGGCCGGGACTCGTAGTAGAAGCTGCTCGACACCGGGACCAGCACGTTGGCGGCATCGTAAGCGCCGCGCAGGAACACGACCAGCAGCTTGGCATCGGTGGCCGGCGCAGCCCAGACGCGGCCGGCGATCGTGGTCGTCAATGCGGCCGGAGCGAAGGCCGCGACGGCTTTCAGCAGATCACGACGGTTCATGCGGTGCCTCCGCGCGTTGACGAACCATGAATTCGGGTGAGGACAGAAACAGCGTGTTCCAATCCTGCGGCGAGATCGCCTGATCGAGCGCACCGCGCGTGGTCGAACTCAGCGTCCGGCTGAGCCCGCCGAAATACAGCGCGTTCTGCAGCAGCGGAAACGCCGGGCGATCCTTGGCGTCGGCCTGCTCCGGCTTGAACAATCCCGCCGAGCCGGAACCGATCTGCCGTGCGATCTCGAACCGCAGCATCATCTGGCCTGGGCCATTCCAGGCGCTCGCGGTCAGCGGATAACCGTCCGGGGTCTGGCGCTGATACAGCCCTTCGCCGAGCCGGCCGAGCCAGCGCTGAATCGGCACGGTGTTGAGCACGACCTTGTCGTCATAAGCAAGCCGCACCGCCGAATACACGTAGCCGACCGGATCCTTGAAGCGCTCCGCGGTCTTCAGCGACGCATCGAATTCAGGCGCAGCGATCATCGCGGCCAGCACCTGGGCGATATCGCCGTCGGAGGCGGTGAAGGCTTTCGCCATCTTGTCGATCAGCGATTGCGGCGGCTCGTCCGACACGAAGTAGGTTGCGAGCTTGCGTGACACATGCTGCGCGGTCGCCGGATTGTGCACGATCAGGTCGAGCGCCTCGTCGACTTCGGCAAAGCCGCTGCCGCGGATGGTGTGACCGAGGAAGGTCTTGTCGGAGTAATCGTGCCGCGCCGGATTGAACTCGAACGCGCCGTCGCGGACGAGCTGCGGAGCGAGCGTGGGCTTCAACTTCGGGTCCTCGGGCTTCAGGTCGATGCCGACGCCGGTCAGGATCTTGGCAAGCGCTTCGACATCAGCCTGGGTGTAGCCGCTCCCGACGCCCATGGTGTGCAGCTCCATGATCTCGCGGGCGTAGTTCTCGTTGAGATGGCCGTTGGCGTTACCCGCGTTGTCGAGATAGCGCAGCATCGCCGGATGCCGCAGCGTGGCGCGTAACAGATCGCCGAACTTGCCGAGCGCATGGGCGCGGATCGCCCGGTCCTCATAGTCGCCGACCAGCAGGCGAAGCTCGGCCTTGCTCTGGTGAACGTTGAAATGATTCAGCCAGAACCAGGTCATCCGCTCGCGGAGCTGATCGGGGGCGTACAGCGCGCGCAGGATCGACCGGCTCGCCGCCTGCTTGGCGCGGTCGTTCAGCGCCTGCTGGTACGCCTGCTTGGCGGTCTTGCGCGCCTCTGGATCGGTGAGTTGATCGGCCTCCTTGCCCTGCGCCTGAAACGCATTGATCGCCGCCGGTGTCAGGCCGGCCGCATCAGGCATCGCCTCGATCTGCGCGGCGACCGGCTGCGGCAGCGCACTGTCCGCCGCAGGGTGCAGTTGTTGATCCACCCAACGCGCGGCGCCGAGCTTCTGGAATTGCGCGACGCTGGAGCCGTTGATTCCCCAGGTCAGCCGATCGATCAGCGCCAGATCGTGTGCCGAGATCTCAGCGGCCTCTGCTACGCCGCCGGTGATGATTGCGGCGATGCCGATCCCCAGGATTGCCGATCCTCGTGCGCGCCACCGTCCGGCCGTATTGGTTCGCATCGCCGCATCCCGCTTCATCGTGTGGTGCCGGGATGATGCGCGCCGGGCTGCTGAACCGCCGCTGAATACATGGTGGCGACAGCGTGGCTTCGTCGGCGGCCAGGGGCACGGTGACCGAGCACCCGCAGGCGACATCCGGACAACTACGTAAGGCATCTCAGCACACGACTTGCGTCGTATCTGCCTGATTACAGGTAACTATTTGCCGCGCGGGGTAATTCCAGAACCCCAATGTTAACCGTGGTTTCACGAGGTGAGGCGTAGTGCTGCCGGCGATGCGCCCGAGGCGCACCTGACGATTTCAGCGCGGCCCAAAAGAAGGCGAACCGCCCAAAAGCGAAGGTTCTCGACATGAGACTGAACAGTATCGGAATGAAGCTCGGCCTCGCGAGCTTGACCAGTATCGCGCTGTCGCTCGGCATGGCGGCCAATCAGTTGACTACTGAGCGGTCGATCAACGCCGTCAACGCCCGCGCCGATGCGCAGCAGATGGTCGCCGATCACGGTCTCGAAGCCAACGTCGCGCTGCGCCGGATGCAGCTCGCCGCTGCCGAGATCCGCCTCGCCTCGACCCCGGCGCAGGTCGACAGCGCCCTCACCGCGCTGCACGACGCTCGGGAAACGATTGATCGTGGGATCAGCACCGCGGTGGCACAGATTGCAGACGGCGCCGACAAGGAACGCCTGCGTTCGATCGGCGCCCTGACGACGCAGTACGATGGTGCGATGACCGAGGTCGGCAAGCTGGCCAAAGCCGGCCAATCAGGCGCCAGCGATGCCGACAAGGCCAAGCGCGATCAGCTCGTCAGCCAGGCGCACTCGGTCGCGACGCAAGCACTCGGTCTGATGGGCGAAGCGGTGGAGCGTGCCGAGAAGGCCGCCAAGGCGACCAAGACCCAGGCCGCAGACGAGTTGTTCAGCGCCAACCGGATCAACTTCGCGCTCGGCATGGTGGTGATGATCTCGCTGGTGATCTCGATGGTGTTCACCTTCTTCGGCATCTCGCGGCCGCTGATGCGGCTGAACGGAGCATTGGACAAGATGGCCGGCGGCCAGCTCGACGTCGAGATTCCCGGCGCCGCGCGCGGCGACGAGATCGGCGACATCGCCAAGACCGTGGTGGTGATCCGCGAAAACGCCGATCATCGCGCCCGCGAGGAAGCCGAGCAGAAGGCGCATCAGGACGAAGTGGCGGCGCAGCAGCGCAAGCAGGAAATGCAGAAGCTCGCCGACGCCTTCGAGGGCGCGGTCGGCCGCATCGTCGAAGCTGTGTCGAGTGCATCGACCGAACTGGAGGCCTCCGCCAGCAAGATGGCGCACACCGCCGAGGAAGCCGAGAAGCTGACCGCGGCCGTCGCCGGCGCCTCGGAGATCGCCACCAGCAACGTGCAGTCGGTCGCCTCGGCCACCGAGGAAATGGCATCCTCGATCCACGAGATCAGCCGCCAGGTGCAGGACTCCTCGCGGATCGCCAGCTCGGCCGTGCAGCAGGCCAACAAGACCAACGACCGCATCAATCAGCTCGCCACTGCGGCGCAGCGGATCGGCGACGTGGTAGACCTGATCAACACCATCGCGGGCCAGACCAACCTGCTCGCGCTCAACGCCACCATCGAAGCGGCTCGCGCCGGTGAAGCCGGCCGCGGCTTCGCGGTGGTCGCGGCGGAAGTGAAGGCGCTCGCCGAGCAGACCGCGAAGGCGACCGACGAAATCAGCCAGCAGATTTCCGGCATGCAGGCCGCGACCGAAGAGTCGGTGTCGGCGATCAAGGAGATCGGCACCACCATCGGCCAGATGTCGGAGATCTCGTCCGCCATCGCGTCGGCGGTCGAGCAGCAGGGCTCGGCGACCCAGGAGATCTCGCGCAACGTCCAGCAGGCGGCGCAAGGTACCATGCAGGTCAGCGCCAACATCGCCGACGTCGAGCGCGGCGCGGCCGAGACCGGCCAGTCGTCGTCGCAGGTGCTGGCAGCGGCGCGGTCGCTGTCGACCGACAGCGCGCAGCTCAAGACCGAAGTGGCGCGTTTCCTCAGCTCGGTGCGCGCAGCGTAATTCGCCCTCACCTTTTCACCTCGCCTGAAGGCCCGGCTTCCTCCGAAGCCGGGCCTTTGCATTTCGACCGCTCGCGTAAAGCTTGCGTTACGCACGCTGGAGTTGCAGATTAGAGCTGCGGCCGGGGGAGGTTGCAGTGCGTGTTGCGAGTTGCGTTATCGCCGTCGTGCTGGCCGGATGCGTCAGCGACGGCTCGCTGAAATCCGGCAGTTGGCGAATCGATCAGCGGCCGGACCTGATCACCGGCGCTCCAGTGGCCGGCGCCATCACCGTGACCAACCGGGCGTCGAACAGCACCGATCCGCTGCTGGTCTCGCTGGCGACGCTCCAGCTCACCTGCTTCGAGAAGCGGCCGATCGTGAAGGTCGGTTTCGGCTTCAAGATCGGCAGCGACCGTAACACCAGCCTGGGCTATCGCTTCGACGACAAGGCAGGGCGCGACGCTGTGGAGTCGCGGGCGCTGCTGGGGCAGCAGGTGATCGTCATCGAAGAGCCCGCAGCGCTGCAGCAGTTCATCGCCGACCTGCGCGAGTCGACCCAACTTGTCGTGCGGATCAGATCATTGAACGCCGGCACCAGCACGGCTCTGTTCAAGGTCGACGGCTCGGAGCCGGCGATCGAGGCAGCCTATCGGGACTGCCCGCTGTCGCCGGCGCAACAGCCGCGCCGGACGACGTGAGGACCCGCACTCCGTCGGCCGAACCGGCCGACGGAGTGTGCGGCACGAACCGATCAGTCGTGATCGAGTTCGCCGATGTGGTGCTGCTGATACAGCTCGACGCCGATTCGGTTCACCAGATCGAGCTGGGTCTCGAGGAAATCGATGTGATGTTCCTCGTCCTTCATCAGCTGCTCGAACAGGTCGCGCGACACGTAGTCCTTGACGCTGTGGCAGTAGGTTGCGGCTTCCTGATACAGCGCGCGCGCGTCGATCTCGGCCTGCAGGTCAGCGTTCAGCACTTCCTTGACGTTCTGGCCGATCCGCAGCGGATCGAGCACCTGCATGTTCGGAAAGCCGTCGAGGAAGATGATGCGATCGGTGAGCTTGTCGGCATGGACCATCTCTTCGATGGATTCCTTGCGCCAGGTCTTGGCGAGATCCTTCAGACCCCAATTGTCCAGCAGGCGATAGTGCAGCCAGTACTGATTGATGGCCGTCAGCTCGCTGCGCAGACCGCGGTTGAGATATTCGATGACCTTGGCATCGCCCTTCATGTGGATTCGTCACTCCTGCAATCGGCGGCCAGGGCTGGCCGCTTTAGAATTAGAATAATTCTAGATCATAACGCGGGTGAGATGCAATCCCGGCTCACCCGATCAACAGCCCATCAAAACACTTAGGAGCCGGCGCGACGCTCTGCCGCGCCGCACAGCGCTTCGTTCATGATGTTCTTGATGGTGTGCATGCAGCGGCCGCACTTTCGGCTGCAGCCGAGGCAGCGGTGAACCTCGCCGGGGTTCCGCGCGGGACCACCTTCGCTGTGCATAGTGGCCCGCACATCGTGGTCGCTCAGGACGTTGCAAGAACAAACGATCATCGGTCTCGATCCAGCAGTAACAAGCTTTTGGATAGTGAGATGCACTCGCAGACGCAAAAGGAAAACGTGCAACTTCAAGCTATTCCAATCTGCAACTGGCCGTTTGATTTTGCTCAATCGAGATCGCGCGTCCCCAACTTGCACGCCCCTTACAACGGGGAAAACGGGACATCCCGCGCTGACCTGAAACCTGCACGACGGCGCACAGACGTCCGGGAAGCCACGCTCCATCGCCGCGCATCCAACGGCACGATCCGCCCGCGCGGAACCGACCATGGCAGCACTGCGGCGGCGGCATTCATGGATCGTTCAATCGAATGGTGAAAGGTTACGGGTGCTGGACCATGGCGGGGTCGCGCCCGCGGCCCATCGGGTCCGGTGCTCGTTCGAGAGGTGATGCCATGAGAAAGTCGATGATGGCGTTGGCCGCGGCCGCTGCGATGGCCGTGACGGCCGTCGGGTCCACCGCGCCGGCCCAGGCGCATGACGGCTTCGGCGCCGGAATCGCCGCCGGTCTGATCGGCGGTGCGCTCATCGGCGGCGCGCTGTCCTCGCCGTATTACGGCCCCGGCGGCTACTATTACGGCGGCGGCTATGGCTACGGCCCGCGCTACTACAGCTATGGCCCGCGCTATTACGGCTACGCGCCGGCCCCGGCCTATGTCGCGTCGCCCGGCTATTACGGCGGCTGCTACTGGCAGCGGCAGCGGTTTTGGGACGGCTACGGCTGGCGAATCCGCCGGATCCGAGTCTGCGACTGACGGTGAACCTTTCACCGCCGCGTCCGACCAACCAACAGCCTGAACGCCCGGATTCCGGGCGTCGACGGTATCGCCCGAAAAACACCGTTTTTGCGCGACACTGATCCGCCAGCCGATACGCGACAATTGACGACATTGCGCTTTTTTGATGCTGTGCCGTCGGGGACTACCGGTTCGTTCAACAGCGCCGGGCGCGGCGCGATCTCAGGAGAGCCTCTCAAATGAAGAAGACTGTCACCGTCCTGCTTGCGGCCGCGACCATCGCCGGTTCGCTGGTCGGCGTCGCCCCGGCCGCGAAGGCCGATGGCGGCCGGATCGCCGCCGGCGTTGCGGGTGGCCTGATCGGCGGCGCCCTGCTGGGTGGCGCGATCGCCGCCAGCCGCCCCGCCTATGCCGCCCCTGCCCCGGTTTATGTCGAAGAGCCGGACTGCCACTGGGTCCGCGAGCGCTTCTGGGACGACTACGCTGGCGTGTGGCGTTCGCGCCGCGTCCGCGTTTGCGATTGATCCTGTCGCGGCGCACAGCCCGCGCCCGTCTGAATGCTGAACCCGGCCGAGCAATCGGCCGGGTTTTTGTTTGGCCTCAGCGCGCCGCCTGGATCGATCGCAGCACCGTCTCGCTCGGCCAACAATCGACCTGCAGTCCGGCGCGCTTCTGGTAGGCGCCGAGCGCCGCACGGGTCAGCATCCCGGCCTTGCCATCGATCTTGTCGCGATAGATCCCGAGCCGCTCCAATCCGCGCTGCATCGCCTCGACGTCGGTGGTGCGAAGCTGCTTGGTGGCCGACCATGGGGTGGCGAACGGGCGCGGATCAGTCATCCGGTCGGCGAGATGGCCGACGAACAGCACATACAGATCCGAGAAATTGTATTCCTTGATGACGAAGTAGTTCTTAGTGGTCAGGAACGCCGGACCGTAAATGCCTTCGGGCTGCAGCAATGACGCCGGCTGCTCGCGCTCGGCCGCGCTCAACCGATCCGACCGGGCGAGCGTGAAGCCTTCACGCAGCCATTGTCCGATCGGCTTGGTGACTTCCGGCACGCCTTCGGTGCAGTCGACACGCGCCGGCGGTTTCACCTCGTAGGCCCAGCGCAGTCCGCTCTGCCAGCCCTTGTTGACGAGCTGCTGTGCGGCCGACGCCAGCGCGTCCGGCACCGAGTGCCAGATATCGACGCGGCCGTCGCCGTCGAAGTCGACGCCGTGCTTGTAGTATTCGGACGGCAGGAACTGCGTCAGGCCGGTGGCGCCGGCCCAGGACGATCGCATCCCCTGCCGCGTCACCGCGCCCTCTCCGATGATCTTCATCGCCAGGATGAATTCGGTTCGATACTGGTCCTTGCGGCGGCCGACATAGGCCTGCGTCGCCATCACCCGCACCGCGTCGTAGGGCAACTTGTAGCGGCCGTAGTCGGTCTCGCGGCCCCAGATCGCCAGCACCACCGTGGCGGGCACGCCGAACTTGCGCTCGATTGCATCCAGCGTCGGCCGATAACGCTGCAGCAACGTGCGGCCATGCGCGGCCAGGCTCTCGATCCGCGCTTCCTTCAGATAGTCCGCCGGGACCTGGACAAATTCGGCCTGCCGCGGCGCGCCGGTCTTCGGCCGGCCGGGCAGGATCAGGTCGGGCAGCTTGTAGTCCGGCTCGAGCCCGGCAGTGACGGCGTCGAACGTCGCGCGCGACACACCAGCTTCGCGCGCCTCCGGCCACAGCTCGGCGAGGAAGCGATCGAAGCCGGCGTCTGCCGCCCGCGCCGGCCCAGCACCGAGCGTCAGCCATGCGGCTGCGACGACGGCACCTGCCAGCGCGGCCAGGCGGCGCATCAATGATGCCCCTTGGCCTTCTCTTCTTCGGTCGCCAGATTCGAGATCCGGTCGACCCAGGCGATGCCGATCGCCGACAGGATGAACACGGTGTGGATGATGGTCTGCCACATCACACCAGTCTCGGTGTAGCCGCTCACCTTGCCGACCGCGCCGAGGTTGCCGGCTTCGATGAAGGTGCGCAGCAGATGGATCGACGAGATGCCGATGATCGCCATCGCCAGCTTGATCTTCAGCACGCTGGCATTGACGTGGCTGAGCCACTCCGGCTCGTCGGGGTGCCCGCGCAGGTTGAGCGGCGACACGAACGTCTCGTAACCGCCGACGATCACCATCACCAGCAGGTTCGAGATCATCACCACATCGATCAGCCCCAGCACCGCCAGCATGATCTGCTGCTCGCTGAAGTCGAAGGAGTGCTGGAACAGATGCCACAGCTCCTTCAGGAACAGCACGACGTAGATGCCCTGCGCGACGATCAGGCCGACATACAGCGGCAATTGCAGCCAGCGCGAACCGAAGATCAGCATGGGGATCGGCCGCAGCCCCAATCCTTTCGGCGGAAGCGGCGTCTCGGGTGTCATCGACATGTAGGAAAGCTCCGAACAGCTGTATTGGGCGAACAGTCACTTGGGAACTCCCTCCGATTCTGTCGAGACGCAGAGGAGCGGCGATTAACCGCAGTTCGTGGCAGCGAACGGAACGGAGCGGCAGCATAACACCACGCGCCTGCGTGGAGGCGCCATGACGCTGCTTCTCGGCAGTTACTTCACCGCGACGATGAAGATCCGCGGAAATCGCAGTAGCACCTGGCCGTCGGCCTGGGCCGGATAGGCCGCGGCGATCCGCGCCGTATAGGCCGCCAAATAGGTCTTACGTTCCGGCAGCTCGAGCGGATCGATGAACGGCCGCAGCCCGGTGCCCTTGACCCACTCGACGATCGCTTCGGGGCCGTCGAGCGCGTGATTGTAGACCGTGTGCCAGATCTCCAGCCGGCTGCACAACGGCTTCAGCGCATCGTAGTACACGCTCGGCTTCGGCAGCGTGTCGCGCAGTTCGGCGGCCTTGGAAAGCTGATGACGCCACGGCTCCTGCAGCGCCACCTCACGCATCATGATGTGCGAGGGCTCGTCGAGATTGTCCGGCATCTGCACCGCAAGCACGCCGCCGCTGTCGAGCCCTGACAGCAGGCGCTTGAGCTGCTTGAGATGGTCCGGCACCCATTGGAACACCGCATTGGCGAACAGCACGTCGGTGCCAGCCGGCGGCGCCCAATGCGCGACATTGGCCTCGATGAACTTGTGCTGCGGCAGCCGCTCGCGGGCCTGGCGCAGCATGTCGGCAGAGGTATCGACACCGATCACCGACGCCTCGGGCCAGCGCTCGACCAGCAGCGCGGTGGAATTGCCCGGCCCGCAGCCGATGTCGGCAACCTTGCGCGGCGCCGTGGTCGGCACCTGCGCCAGCAGATCCCGCGCCGGACGGGTCCGCTCGTCTTCGAATTTCAGATATTGCTCGGCATTCCAGTCAGCCATCCAGCGTCCCTTGCGCCCCCGAGTCTGCGAGGGAAAAGCTATTGATCCTGCTGGATTTTGCAATATCCTCCAGCGATCGTATATTTGTGACATATACAGATGATCGACCTGAGCCGCGTCGTCGGCTTTGATTGGGACGACGGCAACTCGACCAAGAGCACGCACAAGCACGCCGTAAGCCGCGGCGAGGCCGAGCAAGTCTTCGCCAACACGCCGCTGCTGCTCTTCGCCGACTGGACGCACAGCACGTCAGAGCCAAGGTATCATGCTTACGGGCAGACCGATGCGGGACGGCTCATCCAGATCAGCTTCACGCTGCGCCAGGATGGCACTCTGTTGCGTGTGATATCTGCCCGACCAATGAGCGCAAAGGAGCGCGCGCGATATGGCCAAGAGACTTAAGCAAGTTCCGAAATTCGCCACCGAGGCAGAGGAACGCGAGTTCTGGGAAGCCCATGACACCGCGGACTATTTCGACTTGTCGAAGGCGGTGCCTGTGCGCTTCCCAAATCTTAAGCCGTCTACGGTTTCGATCTCGCTGCGGCTCCCCGTCGCCATGCTCGAGGAGATCAAGATCGCCGCGAACAAGCGCGACGTACCGTATCAGTCGCTGATCAAGATGTGGCTGAGTGAAAAGGTCGGATAGCCAGATTCTCGCTCGAAGAGCAGCTGTAACTTCTGGCGGGACATGCCAAGACCCAAGGCGGCCAAACCGAGAAGAGGCTCGACTCTGCTCCCGATGCGGTCCATCTGGCGACGGCGAGCCGCTTCGGAGCAACTCTCGTCACCTTCCACGACAGGCTGATCGCGGCCTGTCAATCGACCAACGCAAACGTCCTCAGACTGGCTTAGCTGACGCGCCTCAGCGCGTCAGCTTCTTGTACTTGGCGCGGTGCGGGATGATGGCATCCTGACCCAGCCGGCGCATCTTGTCCTTTTCGTAGTCCTGGAAGTTGCCTTCGAACCACTCGACGTGGCTGTCGTCTTCGAACGCCAGGATGTGCGTCGCGATACGATCGAGGAACCAGCGGTCGTGGCTGATGATCACGGCGCAGCCGGCGAAATCCTCCAGCGCCTCTTCGAGCGCACGCAGCGTGTCGACGTCGAGGTCGTTGGTCGGTTCGTCGAGCAGCAGCACGTTGGCGCCCGACTTCAGCATCTTGGCGAGGTGGACGCGGTTGCGCTCACCGCCCGACAGCGAGCCGACCTTCTTCTGCTGGTCGCCGCCCTTGAAATTGAACGCCGAGCAGTAGCCGCGCGAATTGACTTCCTTCTTGCCGAGCAGGATCAGCTCGTTGCCGTCCGAGATTTCCTCCCAGACGGTCTTCTTCGGATCGAGCGCGTCGCGCGACTGATCGACATAGCCGAGCCGCACCGTCTCGCCGACCGTGATGGTGCCGGAATCCGGCTTCTCCTGCCCGGTGATCATCCGGAACAGCGTGGTCTTGCCGGCGCCGTTCGGGCCGATCACGCCGACGATGCCGCCCGGCGGCAGCTTGAAGGTGAGATCGTCGATCAGCAGCCGATCGCCGAAGCCCTTGGTGAGGTGCTCGAAATCGACCACGTTGTTGCCGAGCCGCTCCGCCACAGGAATGATGATCTGCGCGGTCTGGGTCTGCTTCTCCGAAGCCTTGGCGAGCAGTTCCTCGTAGCGCTGATAGCGCGCCTTGGATTTGGCCTGGCGGGCTTTCGGCGACGACGCGATCCACTCCTGCTCGCGCTCGAGGGTCTTCTGATGGGCCGCATCCTCGCGGCCTTCCTGCAGCAGCCGCTTCTGCTTCTGCACCAGCCAGGACGAGTAGTTGCCCTCGTAGGGAATGCCGCGGCCGCGATCGAGCTCGAGGATCCAGCTCGTGACGTTGTCGAGGAAGTAGCGATCGTGGGTAACGATCAGGATGGCGCCCGGATAGTTGCGCAGATGGCTTTCCAGCCACGACACGCTCTCGGCGTCGAGATGGTTGGTCGGTTCGTCGAGCAGCAGCAGGTCGGGCTGATCGAGCAGCAGCTTGCAAAGCGCAACGCGGCGACGCTCACCGCCTGACAGCTTGGTGACGTCGGCGTCGTCCGGCGGGCAGCGCAGCGCGTCCATCGCCTGGTCGACCTTGCTGTCGAGATCCCACAGCCCTGCGGACTCGATCTGGTCCTGCAGCGCCGTCATCTCGTCGGCGGTCTCCTCGGAGTAGTTCATCGCCAGCTCGTTGTAGCGATCGAGGATCGCCTTCTGCTTGGCGACGCCGAGCATGACGTTTTCACGAACCGAGAGCGCCGGATCGAGCTTCGGCTCCTGTTCGAGGTAGCCGACGCGGGCGCCTTCGGCGACCCAGGCTTCACCGGTATATTCCTTGTCGATCCCCGCCATGATCTTCAGCAGGGTCGATTTACCGGCGCCGTTGACGCCGAGCACGCCGATCTTGGCGTCCGGGTAGAACGACAGATGAACGTTATCCAGCACCTTGCGGGTCGGATAGGCCTTGGTCAGACCCTGCATGAAATAGACGAACTGGCGAGCCATCGTGGTCCTTGAACGCGGTGCGTGCGGGGAAAATCGGTTGCCGCTGATGTAACGGTGCGGCCCGCAAAGGGCAACCCGAGGACGCGCGACGTTAAGAGGCGATTAAGCCTGTTCTCGTGCGTTTCCGAGGCACGAACGATTCGAAGACAATTTTAACGACCTCGTCCAACACTCGTTTCCTCACAGCAGCGACGGATGCGCCGCCGAGTCGGCGCGGCGCCGACCTTGGGGCGATCAGCATGGCGAGCCTCACCACGACCACCGAAGTGCATCACGATGAGCAGGCCGGCCCGGACACCAGCCTGCTGAGCGAGATCCGGCTGTTCTGGCGGCAGTTCTTCGTCCAGGCGTTCAATCCCTACCGGCCGGAGATGTACTACATGCGCGGCCCCGGCCCGGCTTGGCACGCCAAGCACGGCCACAAGCCGACGCGGCACTAAGTCTCGA
The DNA here is from genome assembly GCF_047501505.1 of Rhodopseudomonas sp. G2_2311. Lineage (NCBI taxonomy): Bacteria > Pseudomonadati > Pseudomonadota > Alphaproteobacteria > Hyphomicrobiales > Nitrobacteraceae > Rhodopseudomonas > Rhodopseudomonas sp. G2_2311. Next base: position 68,773 of record NZ_JAZDRK010000018.1, on the reverse strand, counting down.
ACCATCATCGCAAAAGCAAAACGCCCGCCGGTGAACCACCGGCGGGCGTTTCGAATCTGAGATGGGCCGCGCTTAGCGGATCGTGACCGGGGCCGGCAGCGGGGCTACCGAGGTCGGCTGCGCACCCGGCAGCGGCGCCGGCGGCAACGCCGGGGATTGCGCACCCGGCGCCATGGCGGGCTGCGCCTGAGCGGTGGCGGTGTTCTTCGGCGGCGAGCCCGGCAGCACCACCACGCGGGTGCCGACCTTGGCGCGCTCGAACAGATCGCTGACGTCGTCGTTCAGCATGCCGATGCAGCCCGAGGACACGAACTTGCCGATCGTCGACGGCTGATTGGTGCCGTGGATGCGGTACACGGTCGAGCCGAGATACATCGCGCGGGCGCCCATCGGGTTGCCCGGACCGCCGGCCATGAAGCGCGGCAGATAGGGCTGGCGCTCGATCATCTCGGCCGGCGGATGCCAATCTGGCCACTCCGCCTTGCGGGTGATCTTCTGCACGCCGTTCCAAGTGAAGCCGTCGCGGCCCACGCGGACGCCGTAGCGGATCGCGCGCCCGTTGCCGAGCACGTAATAGAGATGGGTATTGGCGGTATCGACCACGATGGTGCCGGCCGGCTCCTTGGTGGCGAAGTCGACCTCCTGCCGGCGCAGATTCGGCGGCAGTTGCACGGTCTGATCGGCATCCGGCTGTTCTTCCGGCGGCAACGCCGAGACCTGCATCGGCCGGCCATCGGCGCCGGGCTGAGCCGACGGCGCTCCGCCGCCGACACCAGCCGGCGGACGCACGCCACCGTCACCGCGATCGGAATAGATCACCGAAGGCGGGCCCATTGGACGGCCGTAGCGGGGATCATCCGGGGACATCACCGGTCCCTGCGGCGCGGCGCCCGGTGCCGCATTCGAATAGCTCGTAGCGCCGGTCGGACGGCCGTAACGCGGGTCGTCGGGCGACATCACCGGCCCCTGCGGGGCAGCGCCTGGTGCCGCGTTGGAATAGGTCGGGGCGCCCATCGGGCGGCCGTAGCGCGGATCGTCCGGCGACAGCACCGGGCCTTGCGGGGCGGCATTGGAATAGACCGGCGCGGCCGAACCGCCGTAGCGCGGATCGCCCGGCGAGGTCACCGGACCGGGCGGCGGCAGCGTTGCGGACTGGCGCGCGGTCGGCGCGTCCTCGTCGTCGATACTGTCGAAATTCGGCAGGCCTGGACGGTCCTCGCCGGCTTGCCCGATATAAGCGCCGGGGGTCGAGGGATAGCTCTGCGCGAGCGCGGCGGAGGTTCCCGCGGCGACCACGGCAGCGGACGCCAGCAACGTCAGTAAGCGCTTGTTCATCATAACCCGTTTGTAAGTCGGAGCGGCAACCGGACCGTTAACGGAGGCCGAGATGCCGGAGGATCACGGCGCATTCAAGACGAGGCCGGCACAATCACGCGAATTTTGGCGATATTTGCCGCTCGCAACGGGTTCGCAGCGCGAGAGCGCCTATTGAGGCTGCCAGCGGGCCGACGTTCGAACAATCGCGGCGCACGCGCTGCGCGACTGTGATCGTCCGCCAGCAACCTTTGGCCGCATCGAGCTGCAATCGAGTCGCTGGGTCGTTTCGCGGCGCGTGATGCGACTCGTTTTGCGCTATTCTCAGATGGCTTGATTCGCGGCTGGTTTTGAGTGCGCCGCGAACCGATGTCGTAGTGGTCGCCGCGTTGGTGTGGGTCATAAGTGTCGTCGCGATCCGATGTGCGGCGACGGAATACATCCGAAATGCTTCCCGGTTTCCGGTTTCTGTTCGCAGCGATGACGCTTGCGGTCTCGTTGTTGGTGTTCGGTCTCGGTGCCGCCGCCCTGCTGCGGGCTGCGCACGAGCAATTCGTGACCGTCCACACGGTGCGTCCGCCGGCGATCACGCTACTGGCGCGCGCTCCCGAGGCTCCGACGCCGAGCCTGAGCATGCTCCGGGTCGATCCGCCAGCCCCCTCCGCTGAACCGCCGGCCGCGACCGCCAGCCCAAGCCCGAGCGCAACCGATCCGGTGGCGGCAGACGTCGCGGCTCTCGACAACGAAAACGCGAAACCAGCAGATAAAGCCACCGAGCCGGCGCAGACCGCCGCGCTGCAGCCCTCAACGGCCGACACCCCCGCCGCCGCGCCGGCATCACAGCCGCCGCAAGCTGAACCGACACCGGCCGCCCCTGAGCCGGCGCCGCAAGCCAGTTCGACCCAGCAGCAGCCGGCCGCCACGCCTGACGCTGTGGCTCCGGCCGCGCCGCCCGCCACCATCGCTGCAGCGACTTCGTCCGACGCAGCCAAGCCGGACGACAAGCCGCAGGCCGGCGCTGAGAAGCCCGCCGCTCCCGCAACGCCAGCGCAAACCGCCGCAACCGAGACGTCGGCGCCCGCGGCACCGGCTGCTCCGGCGGCGACCGAACCCGTTACTGAGACGCTGCCGGAAGTTGCGCCGCTGTCAGGGCCGATCCCGACGCCGCGCCGCGACCCGCGCGACAGGACCAAGACCGCCGCCAACACCACCGTCGCACCCAGCGCGGCCACGCCTGCGGCCCCGGCCGCAGACACCCCGACGCCCGACGTCACCGGATCAATCGGCGAAACCCTGCCGCCGCCGGACGCGACGCCGCTGCCGGTGGCGCGCCCGAAGCCGGTGGTCCGGCGCCCGCTGAAGAAGCGCCGCCAAGTGGCGCGGCGGCGTACGCCGCGCGCCGAGCAGCCGCAGTCGGGATCGGGTACCGGTCTGTAAGAGAAGCTGCGGTTACGCCGCTGGACCGGTCGCGACCGGCGGACCGTCCTGAAGGCCCCATTCCGACCACGAGCCGTCGTACAGCGCCGAGCCGCGCACGCCGAGCCGATACAGCGCCAGCGTCAGCACCGCCGCCGAAACACCGGAGCCGCAGCTCGTGACCACCGGCCGGCGGAGATCGAGCCCTGCCCGCTCGAACGCCTGCCGCAGATCGGCCAGCGGCTTCATCGTGCCGGTCGCAGCGTCGAACAGCTCATTGTAGGGCAAATTGCGGCTGCCCGGGATGTGACCGGCGCGTAGGCCGGGACGCGGCTCGGCAACGCTGCCCTCGAACCGCGGCGCAGCCCGGGCGTCGATCACCTGCTCGGCCCCGCTATCGAGATTGGCAACGAGCTGATCGCGACTGCGGATGAACGACGGATCGAGCTTGGCGCTGAACCGGCCGGGCGTAATCGTCGGCTTGCCCGCCTCGGTCGGCCGCCCCTCGGCCACCCATTTCTTCAGCCCGCCGTCGAGGATCCGGATGTCGGCATGGCCGAACGACAGGAACATCCACCACGCCCGCGGCGCCGCCACCCAGCCGCCTGCATCGTAAGCAACCACGGTGTCGCCGGACGAGATGCCGAGCGCTTCGACATCGCGCGCGAACTGGTCGGCGCTCGGATACATATGCGGCAGCGAACTGCTGTGATCCGACACCGCATCGACGTCGAAGAACACCGCGCCCGGAATGTGCGCGGCGAGATAGTCGTCCGCCGGAAGCGGCAGCACGCCCGGCATCTTGAAGCTCGCGTCGATGATCTTCACCTTGGGATCGCCGAGCCGCGCGGCGAGCCATTCGGTGGAGACCAGGGGATCAGTGTGAGCTGTCATGGGATGTCGTCGCCTTTGGTCGGAGTGTCATCGCCGGGCTCGACCCGGCGATCCATCATCTTACGAAGGAGATGGACACGCGGGTCAAGCCCGCGTGTGACGATCCGACAGCGGAGATCGACTCCCAATGCGCCGCGCTCACTTCTTCTTGGGCGCCCAGGCTTCGATCGGGCCGCCGGCATCGCGCCAGGCGCCGAAACCGCCCTCGATATGCGCCACCGGCTTCAGGCCCATGTCCTGCGCGGTCTTGGCGGCGAGCGCCGAGCGCAAGCCGCCGGCGCAATAGAACACGAACTTCTTGTCTTCCTGGAAGATCGGCTTGGCGTACGGGCTCTGCGGATCGATCCAGAATTCCAGCATGCCGCGGGTGCAGGAGAACGAGCCCGGGATCTTGCCGTCGCGCTCGATCTCCCGCGGATCGCGGATGTCGACGATCACCACGTCGCTGGCGCCGGACTTGTGCAGCGCGATCGCGTCCGCCGTCGTCAGCGTCTCGATCGACGAATTGGCCTCGTCGAGCATCGTCTTGATACCGCGGGTGATGGTCTGGGGCATGGTTGTTCCTTGTTTTCGTTTCTTATCGATTGAGTTCGTCGGTCATTCGGGGCGCGCGCAGCGCGAACCCGGAATCTGACTGTGTAGATCCGGGAGATTCCGGGTCGCGAGCTGTCGCTCGTGCCCCGGAATGGCGGCGCAATCTAGTCCTAGCGCACCAGCTCGCGCATCGCGCCTTCGAGGCCTTCGATCGTGATCGGATACATCCGCTCGGAGAACAGGCGGCGAATGATGGTGGTGGATTCCGAATAGTCCCAGTGCCGCTGCGCCACCGGGTTCAGCCACACCGCGTGCGGATAGGTGCGCAGCACCCGCTCCAGCCAGACGTGACCGGCCTCTTCGTTGACGTGCTCGACCGAGCCGCCCGGCACCATGATCTCGTAAGGCGACATCGAGGCGTCGCCGACGAACACCACTTTGTAGTCGTGCGGGAATTTGTGCAGCACATCCCAGGTCGGGGTGCGGTCGGTGAAGCGGCGCTTGTTCTGCTTCCACACGCCTTCGTACAGGCAGTTGTGGAAGTAAAAATATTCCATGTGCTTGAATTCGCTCTTCGCCGCCGAGAACAACTCCTCGACCTGAGCGACGTGGCTGTCCATCGAGCCGCCGATATCGAAGAACACCAGCACCTTCACCGCATTGCGGCGCTCGGGGCGCATGTGCACGTCGAGATAGCCGTGATTGGCGGTCTCGCGGATCGTGGTGTCGAGATCGAGTTCGTCCGGCGCGCCGGTGCGGGCGAATTTGCGCAGGCGGCGCAGCGCCACCTTGATGTTGCGGATGCCGAGTTCGACGTTGCCGTCGAGATCCTTGAACTCGCGCTTGTCCCACACCTTCACGGCGCGCTGATGCCGGCTCTTCTCCTGGCCGATTCGCACGCCTTCGGGATTGTAGCCCTGCGCGCCGAACGGCGAGGTGCCTGCGGTGCCGATCCACTTGTTGCCGCCCTGGTGGCGCTTCTTCTGCTCCTCGAGGCGCTTCTTCAGCGTTTCCATGAGCTTGTCCCAGCCCATCGCCTCGATCTGCTTCTTCTCCTCCTCGCTGAGATATTTCTCGGCGAGCTTCTTCAGCCATTCGGCCGGGATCTCCGCCTTGTCCATCGCGTCGAGCAGGTTTTCCAGGCCCTTGAAGGTGGCCCCGAACACCCGGTCGAACTTGTCGAGATTGCGCTCGTCCTTCACCAGCGCGGCGCGCGACAGGTAGTAAAAATTCTCCACGCTCTGATCGGCGAGGTCGGCGTCGAGCGCCTCCATCAGCGTCAGATATTCGCGAAGCGTGACCGGAACCTGGGCGTCGCGCAGCGACGTGAAGAATTGCAGGAACATGAACGACAGATTGCCCGACCCTGCAGCCCCGTCAAGACAGAATACCTCCGTTGCGACTGTTGAAAACTCGCCCCGATGCGCCCGATAGGCTCAAATCCGAGCAACGGAATTATGACTCAGTAAAGTATCCGGGGTGCAAGCACAGGCGCCTTACGAATGGCCCCGTGATGTCCCCTCGCCCTCCTTTGTTCCGAAGCTGGATCGGCCGCGTGCCCACCGCGACGCTGGTGGTCGCGATGTTCGTGATCGCGCTCGGCGCATGCGTGCTCGGGCTGGTGGTGTGGAAGGGCTACGACGCCCGCAAGACGGCGCTGGCGCAGAATGAAACCGAGATACGGAATTTAGCGCACTCGCTCGCCGAGCACGCCACGCACACCTTCCAGGGCGCCGACGTGGTGCTCGACGACATCGTCGCGTTCCTGAAGTGGCGACCGGATCCGGGCGACGCCTTCAATGAGCGGCTCCGCGCCCTCGTCGACAACCTGCCGCAACTCACCGACGTCGCGATCACCGATGCCGCCGGCAACGTCAAATACGCCTCCGTCACGCCGGTGCCGCAGCTCAACAATGCCGATCGCAGCTACTTCCGCTACCACCTCGATCATGACGACAATCAACTGCTGATCACAGGCCCGATCCAGTCGCGCACCTCGGGGCACTCAATCTTCGCCGTCAGCCGCCGGCTGGAGACCGAGCACGGCCGCTTTGCCGGTGTGGTGGTGGCGACGATCGCGGGCGATTACTTCCGCGATTTCTACAAGACCATCGATCTCGGCATCGGCGGCAGCATCAGTCTGCTGCACAGCGACGGGCGACTGCTGATCCAGTGGCCGTCACTGCAGAGCGGCCGCGACATGTCGAATTCTGTGCTGTTCCAGAAGGCACTTCCCCACAGTCCCGACGGCTTCTATCTCACCGTCTCGCCGTTCGACGGCCTGTCCAAATTTCTCGCCTATCGGCAGATCAACCGCTATCCGCTGGTGGTGACGGTGGCGCGCACCGAAGAGGCGGTGCTGGCGGGCTGGCGCGAGGCGGTGCGCTCCGACGCGGCGGTCGGAACTGCGATGCTGGCTTGCGTGGTGCTACTCGCCGCAGGCCTTGCGGCGCAGCTGCGCACCCGCCAGGAAGTGCAGAACCTGCTGCGCGAGCGCGACGCGCATTATCGGCTGATCGACGCCAACATGGGCGACGTCATCGTGCTGACCGACCAGGTCGGCATCCTGCGGTTCGTCTCGATGTCGGTCGAAACCGTCCTCGGCCTGAAGCCCGATCAGCTGGTCGGCCGGTTCTGGACCGTGCTGGTGCACCCTGACGATGTGTCGGCAGTCGAGACGGTCGGTGCCCGGCTGCCGGATTCGCCGGCCGGATTGTGCGTCGAGTTCCGGATGCGCTGTCCGGAGGGCCGGCTGGTTTGGATCGAAGCCAACTTCGCCTACACCCGCAACGAGGACGGCCCCAGCGATTGCGTCGTCAGCACTTTGCGCGACATCACGCGACGCAAGGCGATCGAGAAAGAAGTCGAAGCCCTCAATATCCGTCTGGCGGAATTGGCGCGGACCGACGGCCTCACCGGCCTCCCCAATCGCCGATCGCTCGACGGCTTCGTCGGCCGCGTCATCACATCGGCGCCGACGCTGTCGGTGCTGATGATCGACGTCGACGACTTCAAGGGCTTCAACGATCATTTCGGCCACCAGAGCGGCGACGACGCGCTGCGGCAGCTCGGCCATCTGTTCGCCGGCCTGGTGGCGGGCGTGCATGGCTTCGCGGCACGCTATGGCGGCGAGGAATTCACCATCGTGCTGCCGGGTGCCGATGCGGCTGCGGCGATGGACTTCGCCGAGAGTCTGCAGGCCGCGGTGCGCGCGCTCGCGATCCGCAACCCGGCATCGGCCCGCGGCTACCTCACGGTCAGCGTGGGCATCGCCTGTGGCACCGCCCCATGCGACTCCACCGTGCTGCTGCGCGACGCCGACATCGCGCTGTATGAAGCCAAGCGACGCGGCCGCGACTGCTGCGTCACCGCGGCCGCCGCCTTCGTCGCGGACGCCGCCCCGCTCCAGCCGGATCACGACTCGGCAAGCGCCGACGTGACCACGTAGCGCGCAGGTCGCCCAAGCCATCACTACAATCAGCGCGCGCAGCCCGCCGCTTGCCGCAGCCTGCAAAATCGGTAGCCTGTCCCGCAGGATGCGCGCTAAAGTCGCGCCTGTTGCCGGGGCATCGCCGCGGCAGCGAGACGAACAAGGACGAGGAGCGCAATGGGGATCGATTCCATCCTGGTCTGGCTTCTGGTCGGCGCGGTCGCCGGCTGGCTCGCTGGACTGATCGTTCGCGGCGGCGGATTCGGACTGGTCGGCAATGTCGTGATCGGCATCGTCGGCGCCGTCGTGGCGGGCTGGCTGCTGCCGTTCCTCGGCGTCAATCTCGGCGTCGGAATTTTCCGCGCGATCATCAATTCCGCAATCGGCGCCGTGATCGTGCTGGTGCTGCTGGCGATGATCCGTAGAGCCTGATACCGACACCGCCTGTCGGCGGTCGCTGCCTGCGGCCGCTCCCTCTCCTCCAACCACCACCAATCAACAAACAACAACAACGGCGCGCGCGCCGGATCAGACGAGGCTGAAACGCATGAAGTTCACCGGCACCAAGGATTATGTGGCGACCGACGACCTCAAGGTCGCCGTCAATGCGGCGATCGTGCTCGAACGGCCGCTCCTGGTGAAGGGCGAGCCCGGCACCGGCAAGACGGTGCTGGCGGAGGAAGTATCCAAGGCGCTGAACGCGCCGCTGCTGACCTGGCACATCAAGTCGACCACCAAGGCGCAGCAGGGCCTGTATGAATACGACGCGGTGTCGCGGCTGCGCGACAGCCAGCTCGGCGACCCGCGCGTGTCGGATATCAAGAACTACATCAAGCGCGGCAAGCTGTGGGAAGCGTTCACCGCCGAGCACCGCCCGGTGCTGCTGATCGACGAGATCGACAAGGCCGACATCGAATTCCCGAACGACCTGCTGCTCGAACTCGACCGGATGGAATTCCACGTCTACGAGACCGGCGAAACCATCAAGGCCGCCAAGCGGCCGATCGTGGTGATCACCTCGAACAACGAAAAAGAACTGCCGGACGCGTTCCTGCGCCGCTGCTTCTTCCACTACATCAAGTTCCCGGACGCCGACACCATGCAGGCGATCGTCGACGTCCACTTCCCCGGCATCAAGCAGCGCCTGGTCGAAGAAGCGCTGAAGATCTTCTTCGAAGTCCGCGACGTGCCCGGCCTGAAGAAGAAGCCGTCGACCTCCGAACTGCTCGACTGGCTGAAGCTGCTGCTCAACGAAGAGATGAGCCCGGAGCAGCTCCGCGAGCGCGACCCGCGCAAGCTGATCCCGCCGCTGCACGGCGCGCTGCTGAAGAACGAGCAGGACGTGCATCTGTTCGAACGGCTGGCGTTTTTGAGCCGGCGAGAGGTTTAAGGCCCCCTCCTCCGTCATTCCGGGGCGCGCGTAGCGCGAGCCCGGAATCCCGAGATGGTCTGCGCACCGCGTTCACCTCAGCAGGTAGCCCGCATGAGCATCGCGACATGCGGGTCTCGCGGTCCCGCGTATCGCCATGCTCACGCGGGCTACGACGCGCTGAGCCGGCGCGTTGTCTGAGGCGGCAGGCTCAAGATCGATCCATCAGAATTTGCGCCATGGCCGGGCTTGTCCCGGCCATTTTCGTTGTCGGCTCAGTCCTTTACCGCCTTGTCAGCGCAGCCGAGCAGCGCTCCTCGACCGGCTGTATGTATACATCAGCCACCAATATGCGGGCCAATCTTGGAGCTTATCCTTGTCATCCTACCGTTTCTGTATACAATCTGAACCCAATCAATAATGCACAGGGAGGCCACGATGCCCGCCTTTCCGCTCAACGCCTGGTATGCGGCGGCCTGGGACGCCGACATCAAGCACGCGCTGTTTCCGCGCACGATCTGCGGCAAGCATGTCGTGATGTATCGAAAGGCGGACGGCAGCGTCGCCGCGCTGGAGGACGCCTGTTGGCACCGTCTGGTGCCGCTATCGAAGGGCCGGCTCGAGGGCGACACCGTGGTCTGCGGCTATCACGGGCTGAAGTTCAATCCGCAGGGCCGCTGCACCTACATGCCGTCGCAGGAGACGATCAATCCGTCGGCCTGCGTGCGTTCCTATCCGGTGGTCGAGCGGCATCGCTTCGTCTGGCTGTGGATGGGCGATCCGGTGCTGGCCGATCCGGCACTCGTCCCCGACATGCACTGGAATAACGATCCAGCCTGGGCCGGCGACGGCAAGACGATCTACGCCAAATGCGACTGGCGCCTCGTCGTCGACAATCTGATGGACCTCACCCACGAGACCTATGTGCACGGCTCGTCGATCGGCAATGAGGCTGTCGCCGAGGCGCCGTTCGATGTCACCCATGGCGACCGCACGGTGACCGTGACGCGCTGGATGCACGGCATCGAACCGCCGCCGTTCTGGGCCGCGCAGCTCGGCAAGCCGGGCCTGGTCGATCGCTGGCAGATCATCCGGTTCGAAGCGCCGGGCACGGTGACGATCGACGTCGGCGTAGCGCCGGCCGGCACCGGCGCGCCGGAGGGCGATCGCTCGCAGGGCGTCAACGGCTTCGTGCTCAACACCATGACGCCGGAGACCGACACCACCTGCCACTACTTCTGGGCGTTCGTGCGCAACTACCGGCTCAGCGAACAGCGGCTCACCACCGAGATCCGCGAAGGCGTCTCCGGCATCTTCCGCGAGGACGAGATCATCCTCGAAGCGCAGCAGCGCGCGATGCTCGAGAACCCCGATCGGGTGTTCTACAACCTCAATATCGACGCTGGCGCGATGTGGTCGCGTAAGCTGATCGACCGCATGGTCGCGCAGGAGAACGCGCCGAAACTACAGGCGGCGGAGTAAGCGATGAACGACAAGGCCGCCGACCGCTCGATGTCGCAGACCGTGCGCGCGCAGCTGGCGCTGCGCGACATGGTGCTGTCCGGCCAGCTCCGCGCCGGCGAACGGATCTCCGAGCTGCAGGCGGTCGATATCACCGGAGTGTCTCGCACGCCGGTGCGGATGGCGCTGGTGCGGCTGGAGGACGAAGGCCTGCTGCAGGCGATTCCGTCCGGCGGCTTCATGGTGAAAGCGTTCTCCGAACGCGACATCCTCGACTCGATCGAACTGCGCGGCACCATGGAAGGCCTCGCCGCGCGACTTGCCGCCGAGCGCGGCGCCAGCGTCCGGCAGCTTGAGCCGCTGAAGCAATGCCTCGGCGATATCGACGAACTGGTGCGGCAGGACCCGATCTCAGTCGACGCGTTCTCGGCCTATGTGGCGCTGAACGCGCGGTTTCACGCGCTGCTCAACGAGCTGTGCGGCTCGGCGCCGGTGATGCGGCAGATCGATCGCGTCGCCGCCCTGCCCTTCGCCTCGCCGAGTGCTTTCGTGATGGCGCAATCGGGGCTGCCGGAGGCGCACCAGATCCTGCTGATTGCGCAGGATCACCACCGCGCCGTGGTCGACGCGATCGAAAACCGCGAAGGCGCACGCGCCGAAGCGGTGATGCGTGAGCACGCCCGGCTCGCGGCGCGCAATTTGCGGCTGGCGCTGAGGAGCCGCCCCCATCTCGACCTGCTGCCGGCGCTGACGCTGGTGACCCAGGCCGCCGACAGATAGTCAGCTTCCCCCTTATCGACAGGAGCCCGCGATGCGCTTCGCCGAACAGTGGACCAGCAGCACCGTTGTTTCGACCCGCGACCTGACGCCGTCGATCCGTGAGATCGTGCTCCAGCCCGACGTCGCAATCACCACCTGCGCGCCCGGCAGCCATATCAACGTCGCGCTGCTGATCGGCGGCCAGCCCGACAAGCGCAGCTACTCATTGGTCGGCGCGCCGGAGCAAGGACGGCTGCGGATCGCGGTGCGGCTCGCCGGTGACAGCCGCGGCGGATCGCAAGCGATGTGGGCGCTGAAGCCGGGTCAGCGGATCGACATCACCCATCCGACCTCGCTGTTCGAAATCGATTGGAGCCGCAAGCACTACGCGCTGATCGCCGGCGGCATCGGCGTGACGCCGATGCTGGGGATCGCAGCGGCGCTCGCCCGCCGTGGCACTGCGCTGACGATGCACTACGCGGTGAAATCGCGCAGCGACGCCGCGCTCCACGACGAACTCAGAAGCCTGCTGGGTGACCGGCTGCAGCTCCATGCCGGCGACGAAGGCGCCCGGCTCGACCTCGACGCTACCTTCCGCGCGCTGCCCGAAGGCGCGGTGGCGGTGCTGTGCGGCCCGCTGCGGATGCTGGAGGCGGCCCGCCACGCCTGGCATCAGGCCGGCCGCCCGGCGAGCGATCTGTGCTTCGAGACCTTCGGCTCCAGCGGCCGGCTGCCGACCAGCGAATTCCGCGTCCGCATCGCCGCCACCGGCAGCGAGATCGTGGTGCCGCGCGATCGCTCGATGCTGGACGCGCTGAACGCCGCCGGCTTCGAGGTCATCTCCGATTGCGAACGTGGCGAATGCGGCGTCTGCGCCGTCGATGTCACTGCCGTCGACGGCGAGATCGATCACCGCGACGTGTTCTTCAGCGAGCATCAGAAGCACGACAGCGGCAAAATGTGCGCCTGCGTCTCCCGCGCCCGCGGCACAGTGACGATCGACACCTTGTACCGGCCGGATCAGTTGCCGGGGGCTGCGTAGCAGCGCATCTCTCGCGTCATTGCGAGGAGGCGAAGCCGACGAAGCAATCCAGGAGCCCCGTGCATGGAGCCCCTGGATTGCTTCGCCTTCGGCTCGCAATGACGAGAACCGCCAACCTGAGACTCAGCGCCAGCCTTCGTGGACGTCGATCGGCTGATCGCATACCCAATCCGGTCGCAGCATCACCTGGCAGCCTTTGTCGAACGGCAGCAGTCCGACGCGGCGCTGATCCTGCATGATTTCGATCGACCAGGTCCGCGGCACTTCCGGATGCACCTGGACCAGCCGCTGGATCACCCCGGCGGCGAACAGCGTCGCATCGATATCGTCAGCGAGCGCCGCGCCGTCGTGGCCCGGGCCATCGACGCGGTTTATCGGATCGCGGACATGAAATCGATAGAACGGCATAGCAGTAGAATGGCGTCGGCGAAGGCCTCGCAAAATGACGCAGATCAAACGAGGCCCGTCGGGGGCGCTATTCTTTTGATCATCAGCCGATTAGCAAGCAAAATCTTGATAAAAATCAAGGGAACCCGCGCCCCGCGGGCTCAGCGGCCGGGCTTGTCGAACAGTTGATAGTTCAGATGCGCCTTCACGGTCGGCCATTCCGCGGCGATGATCGAGTACACCACGGTATCACGTAGCGTTCCATTCGGTGCGATCTGGTGATTGCGCAGGATGCCGTCCTGCTTGGCGCCGAGCCGCTCGATCCCGCGCCGGGACTGATGGTTGAAGAAGTGTGTACGGAACTCGACCGCGATACAGTCCAGTTTCTCGAAGGCATGTTGCAGCAGGAGCAACTTGCATTGCGTGTTGAGACCGGTCCGCTGCACGCGGGACGCGTACCAGGTGGAACCGATCTCGACGCGGCGATTGCCGGCATCCACGTTCATGTAGGTGGTCATCCCGGCGATGTTGCCGGCCGCATCCTTGACCGTCCACGGCAGCATCGCGCCCTGCGCCTGCAACGCCAGCCGCCGCGCGATCTCCGCTTCCATCTTCTCGGGAGCAGGCACGAACGTGTACCAGAGCTTCCACAGCTCACCGTCTCGCACCGCCTCGGTCAGACCGTCGCAATGCGCCGGCTCCAGCGGCACCAAGGTCGCGTGCGGGCCGCTGAGGGTAACCGGTTCGAGCCAGGGCATTCGATTTATCCTTTTTCGACCGACCGGCACGAAGCCTCGATCCGTCATTGCGAGGAGCGAAGCGACGAAGCAATCCAGCTTCGTCTAGCGGCCCTGGATTGCTTCGCGGAGCCTGTCATTGGGCCGGCCGAAGGCCGGACCCGGTGGCTCGCAATGACGATACGTTTCGTGGTCGAGATTGTCACTTGTTCAGAAAATTCAGCGGCAGACCGGGCCGCGACCAATCCATCGCGATCAGTTCGCCCTTGCCGGACAGAGTGATGTAGGCGGTCTTCAGATCGGGGCCGCCGAACGCGATATTGGTGGTGACGCGGTCGCCGGTCGGCACCTGCTCGACCAGCGTGCCGTCCGGTGCGATCACCGAGATGCAACCGGACACCAGCGTGGCGACGCAGACGTTGCCGCCGGCCTCGACCGCCAGCGAATCGAACATCTGATAGCCGCCAAGCCCGCAGATCGGCTTACCCTTCTCGCCGCGATAGATCACGTCGCGCGGCTTCACCTCGCCCGGCGCCGACAGATCGAACGCCCACAACCGTCCGGTCGGGGTTTCGGCCGCATACATCGTCGCCTCGTCCGGCGACAGGCCGATGCCGTTCAGCGGCAGCGTGCCGAACACCTGCTCGGTGATCTCGGTCATGCCGGGCTTGATGTAGTAGGCGGCGCCGACGTCCATGTCGCGGGCGCGGCGCTTGCCGAGATCGGTGAACCACAGCCCGCCGTGCTGATCGAACACCAGATCGTTCGGCCCCTTCAGCGGGTGCTCGCCGCATTTGTCGAACAGCGTCTCGACCTGGCCGCTCTGCAGATCGACACGCTGAATCGAGCCGCCGATATACTCGTGCGGCGCCGGCGCGCCGGGCATCATCGTGCCACGCGACGGAAACCAGCCGAACCCGCCGTTGTTGCAGATGTACATCTTGCTGTCAGGGCCGAGTGCCGCGCCATTGGGGCCGCCCGGCACCTTGGCGACGACTTCCTTGCGCCCGTCCGGCCACACCCGCGTCAGTTGCTGGGCGCGGATTTCGACCAGCACCACCGAGCCGTCCGGCATCACCACCGGACCTTCGGGAAACGCCAGATCGGTGGCAAGAACGCGGACGTTGGACATGGTTTTCTCCCGAGATGTTTGTTGTGCGCGGGAGATGAGACTCCCGCGGTTATTGTCTCGGGAACGAGTTGTAAGTCATGTCGTCGCGGCTTGCCAAGCAAGCGCGATAATTCCACCGAGCGGCAGACGACCGAGAAGACGGCGCGGAACTACTTCGCGTCGGCCTTCGGCGGCGGAGCGTCCTTCGACGGCGATGCATCCTTGGACGGCGTCGCATCCTTGGCCGGCGCAGGCTCGCTCTTGGCCGGCTTCTGCGCGGCTTGTAGTTCGGCGAGTTGCTTCTGCAGCGCGGCCACGGCGGCACTCAGCGCGGCGATCTGCGCGCGAGCTGCATCAAGCTTCTGCTGCTGATCGAGCCGCGCCTTGTCGAGGCTCTTGTGCAGGAAGTCGACATTGCTCTGCAGGCAGCTGGTGCGCCGCTCCATGGTTTTCTCCACGGTGCAGATCTCGATGCCCGGCACGTCCTGGGCGGTCGCGGCCGGGCTCCACAGCAGCGGCGCCAGCAGCGCCAGCGGGATCATCGGTTTGCCGGCCATCGTCGTCTCCTTCGGTTGCATCAGGTGGCAGCGAAGCCGCTGGCGCGCCGGCCGTCAACCGCTCTATCCCGCGGCGGATTGCCGGACTCAGGCCAGCCGTGCGAGGTTCGCGCCATGCAGGAGGCTTCCGCCGAAGAAGAGTGCTTCGTCTATGTGCTCGGCTGCGCCAGCGCCGGCCGCTATCTCACCTATGTCGGCTGGACGCTCGATCTCGACCGACGCCTCGCCCAGCACAATGCCGGCACCGGCGCGCGATCGACCCGCGGCCGCGCCTGGGTGCTGATCCATTCAGAGCGCTTCACCTGCCGCCGCGACGCGATGAGCCGCGAGTGGCATCTCAAGCGCGACCGCGCCTTCCGCCGCCGCCTGGCCGCCGAAGCGCAAGCCTGCGTCGCCAAGGTGCCGAAAGCCCGCAACACTGTCCCAGCGCGTAACAAGACGCGTGACCGATCTTAACCTTTGGAACGCGGCCTGAACGAAGCGGGCCCGAATCACTGCGAATCAGCTCGCGACACGAACTCCGCACCAGATCTCGTGCGAGCTGGCACAGCTACGGCACAACACCTGCTGCGACTGTGAGCGCGCGAAGCCGCGACCATGGCTGAATGGGTTAATACTCGCGCTCGCGCGCTCGACCTCGGCCGACCTCCTCGTCGAGGCTGCACGCGACGACGCACGAGCAATCGTGCCGGATCGCATGTCCCCGAATGCGACACCGCCCCTGCACAACCTTAACGTTTCGAACGCGGCCAGAACGAAGCCAGCCCGAATCACTGCGAATCAGCTCTCGCAGTCGCGCGCTCCCTAGATCTCGGCGACTCCGAGACGATTAAGCACAACACCTGCGCGCGCGTGTTCACGCGACCGCGCTGATCGCGGCAAAACTCGTTAACTCTCGGCCGAGCGGTGCATGGAGAACGTCGCTTGCCGACTTTGCAGAGATCGTCACCGAGCGCGAACGTGCATCCTCACCGGCGTTGTCCCCGGATGCGACACTCGCCGTGCTCGATCTTAAGCTTTGGAACGCGGGCGGAACAAAGCACCGACGAATCAGCGCGAATCAGGTGCTTGCGCTGTGCCGACACCAGATCTTGCCACCCGCCATCACGGATGCGCGCAACATCTGTGCGGCGGTGTTCTCGCGAGAGACCATCCGCGCCTGCTCATCGTTAACGTCCAAGCACACACCGGACGCGCCAATGCACGCCGGCGCGCGGAAGCACCAGCGGGCGGCATTGCTGCAAGATGATGAGAAAAGTCCCGGCCGCGCGCGGAGCACCAGCCGGGGACGTGAAGCTCAGCTGCGCGGGCGGATATACGGCTCGACCGGGCCGTGGACCTTGATCGCAAGCTGATTGCCGAAGCGATCCTTGGCAGTGCCGGCGGCAACGCGGATCCAGCCCTCGCTGACGCAGTATTCGATCACGTTGGTCTTGTCCTGCCCCTTGAAGCGGACGCCGACGTCGAGCTCGAGCAGGTCGGCGTTGTAGTAAGGGCTGGAAGGCTCGATCGACAGACGATCGGGCAGTTCAATGTTCTGAGTGTCGGTCATAGCAAGGTCTCGATCTCTTTCGAAAGCGCCTCCGGCGTGGTGGTCGGCGCATGCCGCGATACCACGCGCCCGGACCGATCGACCAGGAACTTGGTGAAATTCCATTTGATCGCCGAGCCGAGCAAGCCGCCCTTTTCGTCCTTCAGAAACTTGTACAGCGGATGCGCGCCGGCGCCATTGACGTCGATCTTGGCGAACATCGGGAAGGTCACGCCGTAATTGACCGAACAGAATTGCGCAATCTGCGCCTCGTCGCCGGATTCCTGCGCGCCGAACTGGTTGCAGGGAAAGCCGAGCACCGAGAATCCGCGCGCGCCGTATTTCTGCTGCAGCGCTTCGAGGCCCTTATATTGCGGAGTAAAGCCGCAGGCGCTGGCGGTGTTGACGATCAGCAGCACCTTTCCTTCGAACTGTTTCAGCGCGACGTCTTTGCCTGCCAGCGATTTGGCGGTGAAATCATAGATCGACGCCATTGTCCCCTCGCTTCCGTCTCAAGCCACCGGATCGATTGGCGACGGCGGCGCGCCGCCGGCCTCGATCGCTTCGCCCGCGAGCAGGCACAGATCCTCGCGATAGCGTCCCGAAACCACCTGTACGCCGACCGGCACACGGCCGACCATCCCGGTCGACACGGTGAGGCCGGGCAGTCCCATGAACGGCAGCCCGACCTGCGGCATCTGCGCCGCCCACACCCGCTTGAACGACTCCTCGTCCTTCAAATCGAGTCGCTGCGGGAACGGCAGTTCGCCGCACACCGGCATCAGCAGCACCGCATAGGTCTCGAAGAAGGTCTGCCAGTCGCGCGTCAACGTGGCGCGGCGGGTGAGTAGCTTCGAGTAGCTGGCGAGATCGCCGATCGCCTTGTCGCGATTGCCGTGCAGACACGCCAGCGCGCCTTCGTCTCCCTCGCGCTCGGCCGCATCCAGCATCGCCTGATAACCGTCGCCAAGCCAAAACTGCGCCTGCAGCTCGGCAGCCTCACGCAGCGGCGGCGTGTTGGCGATCTCCTCGACGATCCAACCGGCGGCTTCGAGCCGGCGCGCGGCGTCTTTCAGCGCATCGCGGACTTCCGGCACCACCGCAAGATCGTCCGGCGCGATGCAAAGCGCTGCACGCTTGTCGCGCGGCGGGCCCTCGAGCGGCGCCGGCACCCACCACGGATCGCGCGCGTCCGGCTGCGCCAGCGCCTGCAGCCCAAGCCGCACATCAGCGATCGTCCGCGCCAGCGGGCCCGACACAGCGCTGATCTGCGGGCAGATCGGCCGCTCCGGCGACGAGGCGTTGTAGGCGGCGACGCGGCCGATCGTGGGGCGCAGTCCGTGCACGCCGCAGGCATAGGCCGGGTAACGCACCGAGCCGGCGATGTCGGTGCCGTGCGCGATCGCGCCAATCCCGGCTGCAACCGCAGCGGCGGCGCCGCCGGAGGAGCCGCCAGGCGTGATCGAGGAATCGCGCGGGTTCAGCGTCTCGCCGTGCAGCTTGTTGGCGGTGAACCAGCGATAGGAGAACGCCGGCGTGTTGGTGCGGCCGATGATGACCGCACCGGCCTTGCGCAGATTATCGACCACCGGATTGTTGGTCTTGGCGATCCAGTCGCGCTGCAGCGTCACGCCGTTGGTGGTGGCAAAACCCTGCTGATCGACATTGACCTTCACGGTCACCGGCACGCCGGCGAGCACACCTAGCGTCTCGCCTTTGGCGAGCGCGGCATCGACTGCATCGGCCTGCGCCAGCGCGTCCTCGGCCTTGTGATCGACCACCGCGTTGATCGCAGGATTGACGGCATCGAGCCGGTGCAGCGCAGCCTCCGCCACTTCGCGCGCCGAGACGCGGCGGCTGCGGACGAGATCGGCGAGTTCAGTCGCGGGAAGGCGCCAGATGTCCTGCATGATCACTCCGTTGCGAGACAGATGTGATAGCGTGGCAGGATCAGGCGCGCCACCGCCAATTCAGCAGCCGCTCAATGCCTATTCCGCGGCGACTCCGGCAGATCGAGCATCGCCTCGCTGAAGGGAAATTCGAGCAGCACATCGCCCTCCTCGTCGGTGACTTCGAGGCTGGCGCGGATCAGATCGAGCTGCGCGCTCTCGGTCTTGACGATTTCGCGGATCGTGGCACGCGCCACTTCCCAGGCGTGGTCGGCGTCGCGCAGCTCCTCGCCCTCCGGATCCGGAATCAGTTCCTCGCCGATCCGGGTGTTGAAGAAATATCGCGGCATTCCGGCTCCCGATTGAACACCTCTGACAGGTGGCCATCACGACGCCGATCCGCAACCCTTGTGGCGCAGCCCTGCCCTTCGCGCGCTGCGCTGTGCGGTGCTCGCAAACCGCGCGGTTTCGCGCTAACAGGTTCGGATGCCGCTCGATCCGGAAGCCGAAGCTCCGTCCAGCCAGCGCGCCGGCGCTGACGCGCCGCTGTCCTCGCAGATGCTCGCGGTCGGCGACGGCCACGACCTCTATGTCGAAAGCAACGGCCGCGCCGACGGCATCCCCGCGGTGTATCTGCACGGCGGCCCCGGCAGCGGCTGCCAGGTCGATCATCGCCGGCTGTTCGATCCGCAGCGCTTTCATGCCGTGCTGTTCGATCAGCGCGGCGCCGGCCGCAGCCGCCCCAAAGGCGGGCGCGACGCCAACACGCTGCCGCATCTGATCGCCGACATGGAGGCGATCCGCCGCCATTACGGCTTCGAACGCTGGCTGGTGGTCGGCGGCTCGTGGGGCGCCACGTTGGCGCTGGCCTATGCCGAGACGCATCCAGAGCGCGTCACCGGCCTGGTGCTGCGCGCGACGTTTCTGGGCACGCGCGCGGAGCTTGAAACCGCGTTCTTGTCGACGCTGCCGCGGTTCTATCCGGCGCTCAATGACGACTTCCTGAGCGTGCTTCCCGAAGCCGAGCGTGCCGATCCGCTCGGCGCCTATTGGCGCCGGATCCTCGATCCCGATCCCGCCGTGCATGCGCCCGCGGCGCGCGCCTGGGGAGAGACCGAAGGCATTCTCTCGACCATCTCGCCGCGGCGGACGCGGCTCGACCGCGCCGCGCTGACAGGCAACGGGCCGCTGCCGATGACGCCGTTCATGGAAGCGCACTACTTTGCCCATGATTGTTTCCTGGAGCCGGACCAGTTGCTGCGCGATGCACCGAAGCTCGCCGGCATCCCGGGCGTGATCGTGCAGGGCCGCTACGACCTCTTGTGCCCACCGTCCACCGCGCAGCGCCTCGCGGCGCGATGGCCGGAGGCCGAGCTGCGTACCATCGATGCCGCCGGCCACCTGCTCTACGACCCCGGCATCCGCGACGCGGTGATCGCCGGAATCACCGACGTCGCAGCGAAGATCGCCGGCTGAGGCCGCGCGTCAGCCGCGAAACGCCGGCACGCCTGCAGGCGATCCGGTGGCACCGCCATCGACGAAAATTTCGGCGCTCTGGATGTGGGCGGCATCGTCGGAGGCGAGAAACAGCACGGTCTTGGCGATGTGCTCCGGCTCTGCGATCCGGCCGAGCGGCGTCGCCGCCGCGATCCGCTGTTCGAGCACAGCCATCGCCTGATCGGTCGGCGCGGCGTCCTTCCAGATTGGTGTCCGCGCGCCGCCCGGCGCCACCACATTGACGCGGATGTTGCGCGGCGACAGTTCGGAAGCCATCACCCGCGCCATTCCGCGCAGCCCGGCCTTGCTCGCCGCGTAGGCCGCAAAGCCCGGATTGCCGAGCACCGAGATCACCGAACCGTTGAGAATGATCGAGGCGCCGTCGTTCAGATACGGCAGCGCCGCCTGCACGGTGAAGAACACCGCCGTCAGATTGGTGCGGATCACCTGCTCGAACGCCGAAAGCGAGGTGCCACCGAGCGGCGTCGCGCCGGGGATGCCGGCATTGGCGAACACGATGTCGAGCTTGCCGAACCGCTCCGCCGCACGAGCGACCGCGTTCTCGATCGCCGCGATGTCGGTGACGTCGGCTTCGACCGCGAGCGCCTGCGCGCCGAGCTCGCGCGCGGCCGCATCCAGCCTCGCCCGATTACGGCCGGTGATCGTCACGCGTGCGCCTTCGGCCACGAACAGCTTGGCGGTCGCAAGACCGATGCCGCTATTGCCGCCGGTGATCAAGGCCGTCTTGCCGCTCAGTCTCATGCCCGCCTCATCTGGTTGCATTTTTAAACTGATTGGCATCTACGCTAGCTAGTTTTATAATGCAACCACACAACAGCGTGATCGGGACGGCCTCATCATGGTGAAGCGAACCAGCTTCGAAAACGACGCCTGCCCGGTGGCACGCGCGCTGGACGCGATCGGCGACTGGTGGTCGCTGCTGATCATTCGCGAGGCGCTGTTCGGCGTGCGGCGATTCAACGAATTTCAGGCGCGACTCGGCCTCGCCAAGAACATCCTGTCGGTGCGGCTGCGCGCGCTGGTCGAGCACGGCATCCTGGAGCTGGCGCCGGCATCGGACGGCAGCGCGTATCACGAATATGTGCTCACCCCGAAAGGCCGCGGCGTGTTTCCGGTGCTGGTCGCGCTCAGGCAATGGAGCGAAGAATTCGACGCCCATCCCGACGACATCGCCACCGTCCTCGTCGACGTCGAGCACGGCCGGCCGGTCAAGAAGCTCGAGCTTCACGCCGAGGACGGCCGTCTGCTCGCGCCCCACCAGACCACGTTGAAGCCGCGCGACGCCGTCAAGCCGGGCAAGCGGCGCAAGCTCCCCCAATAGCAACTCAAGGGACATCCGATGCCGATTGCCGGACAAGGCATGCTGCTGACCTCGATGGACATTGCGCCGGAGGACGAGGCCGATTTCAATCGCTGGTACGACCGAGAACACATTGCCGAACGCGTCGCGATCGAGGGCTTCGTCGAGGCGCGCCGCTACGTCGCGCTGGACGCAGCGCCGAAATATCTCGGGCTGTATTCGACCGAGAGGTTCGAGGTGCTGAGCAGCGATCCCTACCGAACGGCGCTCGCCAATCAGACCGAGTGGTCGAAACGCAATATCGCCAAATTCAAGAACATGATCCGGGGAGTCGCACGGATCACGCTGAGCCGCGGTCAGGGCCGCGGCGCGGTGCTTGGTCTCGTCCGCATCCGTCCCATCGCGGGCCGGGAGGACGCCTTGCGCACCGGGCTGTCGGCCAAGCTCGATCCGCTGCCGCTCGACGGCATCATTTCGATGCACCTGCTCGAAAATGACCCGGCGCTGTCGAGGCCGCTGACCGATCCGCCCGGCGTCACCAGCCCCGGCGCGTCCGACTGGTTCGTGCTGATCGACGGCACCAGCGCTGCGGCTGTCCAGGCGGCGCTTGCCGGCCGGTTCGAGGCCGCGATAGCCGCCGCCGGCGCAGAGCTGATTGCGGCTGGGACGTATGCGCTGCTGTGGGATTTGGCGAAGGCCGATCTCGATCGCTAAGAGCGAATTTCGCCTGGTTTTGCCTGTAATCCTGGCATCACATCCCTGCGATAGGTTGGCGTCAGGGAACCGTTTGTCGGTTCAGACGTCATCTTCGCATTGGGCGGTAATCGGCCGGCGTGCAAGGCGCCGGTCAGGACGTGTTGACAAGCCTCGATCCCCGGACGGAAATGCGAGCGAGGCCGTCATCGCACCGAACCAGCAGACAAGGCACCATGAATCCCGTCAAAGCGCTCGAAAAACACGGCCAGGCGATCTGGCTGGATTTCCTGGCCCGCGGCTTTATCGCCAAGGGCGACCTGAAGAAACTGATCGAGACCGACGGGGTGAAAGGGGTCACATCCAATCCGTCGATCTTCGAAAAGGCGATCGGTGCGACCGACGAATATGACGGCGCTATCGGCGAGGCGCTGAAGAAGGGCGACCGCTCGGTCGGCGATCTCTACGAGACGCTCGCCGTCGAAGACATCCAGAACGCCGCCGACGTGCTGCGTCCGGTTTACGACAAGCTCGAGCACCGCGACGGCTTCGTCAGCCTCGAAGTCTCGCCCTATCTGGCGCTCGACACCAAAGGCACGCTGGCGGAAGCCGAGCGGCTGTGGCGCGCGGTCGGCCGCGAGAATCTGATGATCAAGGTGCCGGCGACCCGCGAGGGCCTGCCCGCGATCAAGCAGCTCGTCTCCAAGGGCATCAGCGTCAACGTCACGCTGCTGTTCTCGCAGAAGGTCTATGTCCAGGTCGCCGAAGCCTACATCGCCGGCCTCGAAGCGCTGATCGCCTCCGGTGGTGATCCGGCGCATGTCGCCAGCGTCGCCAGCTTCTTCATCAGCCGGATCGACAGCGCGGTTGATGCCGCGCTCGACGACAAGATCGCCAAGGCGAACGATCCGTCCGAAAAGGAACGGCTGGAAGAGCTGAAGGGCCAAGTGGCGATCGCCAACGCCAAGCTCGCTTACCAGGACTACAAGCGGCTATTCAGCGGTGATCGCTGGGCGAAGCTCGAAGCCTGCGGAGCCAAGCCGCAGCGGCTGCTGTGGGCCTCCACCGGCACCAAGAACAAAGCTTATAGCGATGTGCTGTACATTGAAGAGCTGATCGGCCCGGACACCGTCAATACCGTGCCGCCGGCGACGCTCGACGCTTTCCGCGATCACGGCAAGCCGAAGGACAGCCTGGAGAAAGACATCGACGACGCCCGCGCGGTGATCAAGGGCCTCGCCAGTGCGGGCGTGTCGCTCGATGCGATCACCGACAAGCTGGTCACCGAGGGCGTGCAGCTGTTTGCCGATGCGTTCGACAAGCTGCTCGGCGCGGTGGCGTTCAAGCGCGAGACCGTGCTGGCCGGCCGCGTCGGCAAGCAGACGCTGTCGCTGCCCGGCGAACTCGGAAACAGCGTCAAGCAGCAGACCGAAGCGTGGCGCAGCGCCGGCAAGATCCGCAAGATCTGGGCGCGTGATGAAGCCGTGTGGACCGATCACGACGAAGCCAAGTGGCTCGGCTGGCTGCACGCGCCGTCCGTCGCCAAGACCAAGCTCACCGAATATCAGGACTTCGCCAAATGGGTGAAGAGCCAGGGCTTCACCGATGCGGTGGTGCTCGGCATGGGCGGCTCCAGCCTCGGCCCCGAAGTGATCGCCGAGACCTTCCCGCGGCAGGACGGTTTCCCGAAGCTGCACGTGCTGGACTCGACCGATCCGGCGCAGGTCCGCGCGCTCGAAGTCAGCGTCAGGCTCGACTCGACGCTGTTCATCGTATCGTCGAAGTCCGGCGGCACTACCGAACCGAACGTGATGAAGGCGTACTTCTTCGCGCGCGTCACCGAAGCGATCGGCGCCGATCAGGCCGGTCGCCACTTCGTCGCCGTCACCGACCCCGGCTCGTCGATGGAGAAGGTCGCGACCGAGCAGAAGTTCGCCAAGATCTTCCATGGCGATCCGACCATCGGCGGACGCTACTCGGTGCTGTCGCCGTTCGGCCTGGTGCCGGCTGCGGCCGCGGGCCTCGACCTTGCCAAGCTGCTCGACACCACGCTCGCGATGGTCCGCTCCTGCGGCACCGACGTGCCGCCGCAGCAGAACCCTGCGGTGCAGCTCGGTCTGGTGATGGGCTGCGCCGGGCTCGCAGGCCGCGACAAGGTGACAATCACGTCGTCGAAAGCGATCGCGGATTTCGGCGCATGGGCCGAGCAGCTGATCGCCGAGTCGACCGGCAAGGAAGGCAAGGGTCTGATCCCGATCGACGGCGAGCCGCTGGCCGATCCGTCGGCCTATGGCAGCGACCGGCTGTTCATCGATCTCCGCACCGAAGCCGAGACTGATGCGGCCCATGAGTCGAAGCTCGCGGCGCTGGAAGCGGCCGGCCATCCGGTGGTGCGGATCGTGCTGAAATCGACCGAGTCGATCGGCCAGGAGTTCTTCCGCTTCGAACTGGCGACCGCCGTCGCGGGTGCGGTGCTTGGTATCAACCCGTTCGATCAACCCGACGTCGAAAGCGCCAAGATCAAGACCCGCGAACTCACTGCGGCGTTCGAGAAGTCCGGTGCGCTGCCGGCAGAGACCCCTGCCCTGTCGACCGCCGAAGCCGATCTCTACACCGACGCCGCCAACGCCGCGGCGCTGCGCAAAGCGGGTGCCAACGGCACGGTCGCGTCCTGGCTGAAGGCGCATCTGTCGCGCGTCAATGCCGGCGACTATTTCGCCCTGCTCGCCTATATCGAGCGCAACGCCGCGCATATCGATGCGCTGCAAGACATGCGGCTGCGCGTCCGCGACCAGCGCCGGGTGGCGACCTGTGCCGAATTCGGCCCGCGGTTCCTGCACTCGACCGGACAGGCCTACAAGGGCGGACCGGACAGCGGCGTCTTCCTGCAGATCACCGCCGACGATGCAGCCGACCTGCCGGTGCCGGGCCAGACCGCCAGCTTCGGCGTCATCAAAGCAGCGCAGGCGCGCGGCGATTTCGACGTTCTCACCGAACGCGGCCGCCGCGCCCTGCGGGTTCACCTCAAGGGCGATCTCGGCGCCGGGCTGAAGTCGCTCGGCGCGGCGATCAAACAAGCGCTGGAGTGAGACGACATCTCGCCGTTATTGCGAGCGAAGCGAAGCAATCCAGGCTCCGAGCGAGGCATCTGGATTGCTTCGTCGCTTCGCTCCTCGCAATGACGGAGAGATCGAGGAGTAATTAACCGACAATGGGACTGCGCCACCGCGCACAGCCCAGAAGAAATCACGGAGACTTGCGCATGCAGATCGGCATGATCGGCCTTGGCCGGATGGGCGGAAACATCGTCCGGCGCCTGATGAAGGATGGCCATCATGCCGTGGTGTACGACCGGGACCCGCAAGCGGTCGACGCGTTGACGCGCGAAGGCGCGACTGGGGCCGGCGGGCTCGAGGAGCTGGTGCGCAAGCTGGATGCACCGCGGGCCGTATGGGTGATGCTTCCGGCGGGCCATATCACCGAGACCACCATCGAACAGCTCGCCAAGCTGCTCGCCGCCGGTGACGTCGTCATCGATGGCGGCAACACCTTCTGGCAGGACGATATCCGCCGCGCCAAGACGCTGAAGGAGACTAGCATCGATTACGTCGATGTCGGCACCTCCGGCGGCATCTGGGGCTTTGAACGCGGCTACTGCATGATGATCGGCGGCGACAAAGCCGTCGTCGACCGGCTCGATCCGATCTTCGCGACGCTGGCGCCGGGGATCGGCGATATTCCGCGCACGCCCGGCCGCGAGGAGCGCGATCCGCGTGTCGAGCAAGGCTATCTCCACGCCGGTCCGGTCGGCGCCGGCCACTTCGTCAAGATGGTCCACAACGGCATCGAATACGGCCTGATGCAGGCCTATGCCGAGGGCTTCGACATCCTCAAGAATGCCAACAGCGACGTCCTGCCCGACGCTCACCGCTTCGATCTCGACATCGCCGACATCGCAGAAGTCTGGCGACGCGGCAGCGTGATCCCGTCATGGCTGCTCGACCTCACAGCAACGGCTCTCGCAAAGAACGATCAGCTCGACAACTACTCTGGCTTCGTCGAGGACTCCGGCGAAGGCCGTTGGACCATCAATGCCGCGATCGAAGAAGCGGTGCC
The DNA here is from genome assembly GCF_047501505.1 of Rhodopseudomonas sp. G2_2311. Taxonomy (NCBI): domain Bacteria; kingdom Pseudomonadati; phylum Pseudomonadota; class Alphaproteobacteria; order Hyphomicrobiales; family Nitrobacteraceae; genus Rhodopseudomonas; species Rhodopseudomonas sp. G2_2311. Next base: position 42,715 of record NZ_JAZDRK010000018.1, on the reverse strand, counting down.
GGCTGAAGTCCTTACCGCCGCACTGTTCGCGCGCTTCCGTTCGCGCCGGGAACATACGTTCGCGGAGAAAATTCTCTCGGCGATGCGAGCTGGCTTTGGCGGCCACAAGGAGCCGCAGCAGCATCCCGAGCCGGCGCAACAGGCGGCTCCGCAGCAGAAACTGAAACCGAAATCGGAGCGCGCGTGACCACGCAAGCCAACAGCAACCAGGTCCCCGAGGGCTGCGCGTTCGTCATCTTCGGCGTCACCGGCGACCTCACCCATCGGCTGGTGATTCCGGCGCTGTACAATCTCGCCGAAGCCAAGCTGCTCCCCGAGAAGTTCTGCGTCGTCGGCGTTACCCGCAAGGAGATGTCCAGCGACGGTCTGCGCGACAGCCTGATGCAGGGACTGCGCAAATACGCCACCCGTCCGGTCGACGATAAAATCGCCGATCAGCTGCTCTATTGCGTCACCGCGGTCAGCGCCGATCCCAGCGAGCCCCAATCGTTCGACAAGTTGCGCGAGCGGCTGGAGAAGCTCGAAGCCAACCGCAACACCGGCGGCAACCGGCTGTTTTATCTCGCTACCCCGCCAGATGCGTTCGCACCGATCGCGAGCGAGCTCGGCCGCGCCGGGCTGCTCGAGGAAACCAGCGGTGCCTGGCGCCGGCTGGTGGTCGAGAAGCCGTTCGGCACCGACCTCGCCTCGGCCAAGGCGCTGAACGATCATCTGCTCAGCATCATCTCCGAACACGAGCTGTACCGGATCGATCACTACCTCGGCAAAGAGACGGTGCAGAACATCCTGGTGCTGCGGTTCTCCAATGGCATGTTCGAGCCGATCTGGAACCGGGAGCACATCGACCACATCCAGATTACGGTCGAGGAAAAGCTCGGCGTCGGCCACCGCGGCAACTTCTACGACAAGACCGGCGCGCTGCGCGACATGGTGCCGAACCATCTGTTTCAACTGCTGTCGCTGGTGGCGATGGAGCCGCCGGCGCATTTCAACGCCCACGCGGTTCGCTCCGCCAAGGCCGACGTGCTCGCGGCGATCCAGATCCAGACCGAACAGGAAGCGCTGCGCAATTCGGTGCGCGGCCAATACACCTCGGGCAGGATCGGCGACACCGATATCCCGGACTATCGCAGCGCTAAGGATGTCGCGACCGACAGCACCACCGAGACATTCGCGGCGCTGAAGCTGTCGATCGATAACTGGCGCTGGGCCGGCGTGCCGTTCTATCTGCGCACCGGCAAGGCGCTGTCGGGCAAGCGCACCGAGGTCGCGATCAAATTCAAGGAAGCGCCGTTCTCGATGTTCCGCTGTACGCCGGTGCAGGAATTGTCGCAGAACTACTTGGTGATCGGGATTGAGCCGGTCGAAGGCATCTCGCTGCAGTTCAACACCAAAGTGCCCGGCCCGGTGATCGCCATCGACGGCGTCGAGATGACGTTCCGCTACAAGGATTACTTCAAGGTGGCACCGAGCAACGGCTACGAGACGCTGCTGCACGACTGCATGATCGGCGACAACATCCTGTTCCAGCGCGCCGATGGCGTCGAAGCCGGATGGCGTGTGGTGCAGCCGTTCCTCGATGCCTGGAAGAACGCCGGCGCCCACGGCCTGCAGATCTATCGTGCCGGCAGCGACGGCCCCGAAGACGCCGACGAGCTGCTGGCCCGCGACGGCCGCGACTGGCGCAAGCCGGGGTAGCCGATGCGCGGCACCGATTATCACCTCGTGGTCGCGGCCAACGCCGATGCACAGGCCCGCCTCGCCGCGCAGCGCCTGATCGCCCGGATCGAGCTGAACCACGAGCGTCCGGCGATCTGCCTGACCGGCGGCTCCGGGCCGCAGAAGATGTACGAGCTGCTCGCCGGCGAGTTCGAGAACCGGATTCCATGGCAACGCGTGCACTGGTTCATCAGCGACGAACGGTTCGTGCCGGAGAGCGATCCGCTCAGCAATATCGGCGCGGCCAAGCGCGCGTTTCTGGACGGCCGCGCACCGCCGCAGAACGTTCACGCGATCCCCACCGATGCGGCCACACCGGACGAGGCCGCACGCCGCTACGAGGCCGAGCTGAAAGCATCCTACGGCAGCAATGTCCTTGCACCCGACCGGCCGCTGTTCGATCTGGTGCTCGGCGGCGTCGGGCCGGACGGTCACACCGCATCGCTGTTTCCGGGGCGGCCGCAGCTCGCAATCCAGGACCGCTGGGTCGCGGGTGTCGACACGGCCCCGGTCGAGCCGCTGGTGCCGCGCGTCACCCTCACTCTGCCGGCGCTCGCCTCCTGCGCCGAGATGCTGTTCCTGGTCCACGGCGCTGCCAAGCGGGACATCCTCGCCCGCGTATTCGCCGGCGAGGACCTGCCGTCCGCCCGCGCCCGCTCGCAGGGCGAGACGGTGTGGCTGGTGACTCAGGATGCGCTGCCGGAGAATGCCGGTGTCGCCTGAGCCGATGACTTCCGAGCCGCAGCCGCGCGCGCTGATCGTGATGGGTGTCTCCGGCTCCGGCAAGAGCACGGTCGGCGAAGCGCTCGCTCAGCGCCTCGGCTGGCGCTACGAAGATGCCGACGCCTATCACCCTGCAAGCAACGTCGCCAAGATGAGCGCCGGCCATCCGCTCAGCGATGACGATCGCTGGCCCTGGCTCAAGGCCATCGCTGCCGAGATCGACCGCGTCATCGCGGACGGTGGCTTCATCGTGTTCGGCTGCTCGGCCCTGAAGCGCGCCTATCGCGACGTGCTGGTGCACGGCCATGACGACATTCGGATCGTATTTCTCGACGGCAGCCGCGAGCTGATCGGCTCCCGGATGGCGGCCCGCAAGAACCACTTCATGCCGGCCGGTCTGCTCGACAGCCAATTCGCCACGCTGGAGCGCCCCGGCCCGGGCGAGCGCCCCATCATCGCCTCGATCGACGCGCCCGTTGAGGCGATCGTCGACGACATCGTCGGTCAGCTTCCGACGTCGATCCGCGATTAATTCGATGCTCAGCAGTTGAAGTCGTCATTGCGAGGAGCGGAGCGACGAAGCAATCCAGAGTCCAGGACACGGAGCCGCTGGATTGCTTCGCTTCGCTCGCAATGACGGCCTAGATAGGGAAACCCATGACCCGCATCCAGCTCGTAATCTCCGACGTCGATGGCACTCTGGTCACCACCGACAAGCGGCTCACCGATCGTGCCCGTGATGCGGTGGCGCGGTTGGAAGCCAGCGGCGTCGGCTTCACCCTCACCTCCAGCCGGCCGCCGGTCGGGATGCGAATGTACAGCGATCCGCTCGGCATCACGCTGCCGCTCGGTCCGTTCAACGGCAGCTCGATCGTCACGCCGACGCTCGACGTGCTCGAACAGCATCTGATCCCCGATAGCGCGGTGAGGACCAGCATCGAGCTGTTCGAGCGCAGCGGCATCGACATCTGGCTATTCACCAACGACAATTGGTACATCCGCCGCGACGACGGCAAATACGTCGCCCATGAGGAGCGCACCATTCGGTTTTCGCCGACGATGGAGGCGGACCTGATGTCATTCGCCGGCAAGGCCTGCAAAATCGTCGGCGTCAGCGCAGACTTCGCACTGCTCAAGCGCTGCGAGCCGGAGCTGCAGGCTGCGCTCGGCGACCGGGCGCTGGCGGTGCGATCGCAGGATTACTATCTCGACGTCACCCCGCCGGGCCGCAGCAAGGGAACGTTCGTCGCCGCCATGGCCGAGCGGCTCGGCATCCCGACAGACGCCATCGCCACGCTCGGCGACATGCAGAACGACCTGCCGATGTTCGGCGTCAGCGGCCTGTCGATCGCAATGGGCAACGCGGCCGACGAGGTCAAGCAGCAGGCCGCGCACGTCACGGGCCGCAACGACGACGACGGCTTCGCCGCCGCGATCGACTTCATCCTGGAGCGCAATTCGCGTCTGGGCGGCTAAGTCTGCTTCGAGCGCTGCACCGCCGGCTTCTCGGTGGCGGCCTTGGCGGCGGAGAGGTTGTTGGCGGTGTTGATCAGCGCGATGTGGGTCAGCGCCTGTGGGAAGTTGCCGGTCTGACGCTTTTCGACCGTGTCGTATTCCTCGGCGAGCAGGCCGAGATCATTGGCGATGCCGGCGACACGATCGAACAGCGCCTTCGCCCGATCGATCTGGCCGGCCAGCACATAGGCATCGGCGAGCCACAGGCTGCAAGCGAGGAACGCGCCCTCGACCGGCACGCTCGGATCTTTGCTGGCGCGCGGATCGTGACGCATCACGTAGCCGTCGCTCATCAGATGGCGCTCGATCGCCTCCAGCGTGCCCAGCACCCTTGGATCATCCGGCGGCAGGAAGCCGACCGCCGGAATCAGCAGCACCGAAGCATCCAGCACCTTGGCGCCGTAATGCTCGACGAACGCGTTCTGCTCGGCATCGAAGCCGTTGGCACAGACGTCGGCGTGAATCCTCTCGCGCAAGGCGCGCCACTCGGCGACCGGCGCCTTGAGGCCGAACTTCTCCGCGCTCTTGATGCCGCGGTCGAACGCCACCCAGGTCATCACCTTGGACGACACGTAGTGCTGGCGCGGTCCGCGCAGTTCCCAGATGCCGCTGTCGGGCTGATCCCAGATCTTGGCGAGATGCTGCAGCACCTTGCATTCCAGCGCCCAGGACTCGCCGTCGAGCGCAAGGTCGGCGTTGCGCCATTGGTGGAAGGCGTCGATCAGTTCGCCATAAACGTCGAGCTGTAGCTGCGCGTGCGCGGCGTTGCCGATCCGCACCGGCTGTGCGCCCTGATAACCGGCCAGCCAATCCGCCTGCCATTCCAGCAGCCGGCGTTCGCCGTAGATGCCGTACATGATCTGCATGCCGGCCGGGTCGCCCGCCACCGCGCGCAGCAGCCAGTCATGCCAGGCCGCGGCCTCTTCGTTGTAGCCGTTGTTCATCAGCGCGAACAGCGTGAAGGTCGCGTCGCGCAGCCAGCAGAACCGGTAGTCCCAATTGCGCGAGCCGCCGAGTTGCTCCGGCAGCGATGTGGTCGGCGCAGCGACGATACCGCCCGACGGCGCGAAGGTCAGCGCCTTCAGGGTGATCAGCGACCGCATCACCAAGTCGCGATGGTCGCCCTGATAGGTGCAGCGACCGGACCATTCGGCCCAGAAATCCTCGGTGTCCTTTAGCGCCGCGATCGGATCAATCGAGTCCGGCACCGGCAGATGCGACGGACCGTAGGTCATCACGAACGGGATCTGATCGCCCTCGCCGACGTCGAATTCGGCGACCGTGGTCATATCCTTGCCGTGCGTCGCCACCGGCGTCCGCAACACCAGCATGTCGGGACCGCCGACCGCCAACACCGCGCCGTCATCGCCGCGCCGCACCCACGGGATCGCCGCGCCGTAGCCGAACCGGATCACCAGCTGCATCGCCACTTTGACCCGGCCGCGATCGCCGCGCACCAGTCGGACGACGTCGGAGGCCGAGCCGCGCGGCGGCATGAAGTCGATCAGCGTGATGCTGCCGGTCGCGGTTTCGAACGTCGTTTCCAGGATCAGGCTGTCGCCGCGATAGCGCCGGCTGCAGCGCACGACCTCATCCGCAGGCGCGATCCTCCAGCGACCATTGTTTTCAGTACCGAGCAGCGCGGCGAAACAGGCTTCGGAATCGAACGACGGCCAGCACAGCCAGTCGATCGAGCCGTCGCGGCCGACCAGCGCCGCGGTCTCGCAATCGCCGATCAGCGCGTAGTCTTCGATCGGATTCGGCAAAACGTCACCCCGCGGTGCGACGGTCGGCGGTCGCCGCGAGCAGCGCTTGGCGATTGATCACGGCGGCGATGTCCTCGATCGCCTTCGGCAGCCGCCGCCGCCAGTTCGGATGTTCCGACACCGTGCCCGGCACGTTCGGCTGATCGAGCACGCCGAGCAGATCTTCCAGCGCGATCGCCAACAGCCGCGACGGCGTGCGCGCCAGGAACGTCAGCACAGCGTAGATATCGTCGTGCTCGATCCCCTGATTGCGGAGCGCATCGCCGAGCATCGCCAGCGCGTGGCGTCGGCTGTCGTCGCTCTCGCCGGGATCGACCCCGATCGAACGCTTCAGATGCAGATCGGTCGAAGCACGCCAGCCCGAATAGGTGGCGAGGTCGTGGGTGTTGAAGGTGACCAGCGCGTTCGGCAGATAGTGATCGAGCCCGAAGAACCAGCCCTGGTGGAAGTCGCGCTCGAACATCATCACGCGATACGACCAGATCCCCCACGCAGCCAACCGGTCGCGGAAGCCGTCCGGCACCGTGCCGAGATCTTCGCCGATCACCACGCAGCGATGCGCAACGCTTTCCTGCGCAGTGACCGCCAGCAGAGCCTCGAGCGGCATCCGCACATAGACGCCCTGATTGGCGGCAAAGCCGTGCGGGACCAGATACAGCCGGTTCAGCCCGAGCACATGATCGAGCCGGATCGCACCCGCGTAGCGCATCGAGGCGCGCAGCATGTCGCGGAACGGCGCGAAGCCGGTCAGCTCCAGCCCCGGCGCGTTGAACCCGGCAAGGCCCCAATTCTGGCCCGCGGTGTTGAGTGGATCGGGCGGCGCGCCGACCGATAGTAGCCGCGAGATCGCGGCCGGCTCGTTCCAGGCATCGAAGCCGTCGCTCTGCACGCCGACCGCGACGTCGAGATAAAGACCGACGTTCATGCCGCGGGCGGCCGCGAGATCGCGGCAGCCGCGCAACTGATCGTCGGCGCACCACTGCGCGAATTCGAAGAATTCGACCTCCGGACCGTCTGGCCCGGCGCGCAACTGCGCGCAGCGCGTATCATCCGGCTGTCGCCACTCCTCCGGCCATTCCCACCACGGGTGGCCGAATTTGTGCCTTAGCACTTCGAAACACGCGAACCGGGTCAACAGCGGCGCGCGCTCGCGGCGAAACACCTCGAACGCGTCGCGCCGGGCGGCCGACGCCGAAGTGCGGAACGTCTCGTAAGCGGCGCGCAGCCCGCGCCACTTCACTGCCGCCACGGCCGCATAGTCGATCAGTTCGCCATCGCGCAGCGACGCCAGCGTCTGGGCATCGACCGGCCGATCTTTTCCGGAAAACTCCGGCAGGCTTTCGACGTCGACATAGAGCGGATTGAAAAACAGCCGGCTGTTCGGCGAATACGGGCTGCAATCGCCCGGCCGATCGTCGAACAGCGCATGTAGCGGATTGAGGCCGATGCCGCCGGCGCCGAGGCTGGCGGCGAGCTCGATCAGATCGGCCAGATCGGTGAAGTCACCGATGCCCCAGTTGCGTGCCGATCGCAGGCTGTAGAGCTGCACGGCGACCAGCCAGGAGCGATCGAAGGCGCCGCCAAACGCCTGCGGCGGCGCGACTAAAAGCGGCACCTCTTCGGCGTGGCCGGATGCGTCCGTCAGCCGCACCCGATGGCTGCCGCTCGGCAATTCTTGCGGCCATGCGATGGATCGATCTTCGGCGGTGCCTTCGGCCAGCGTCGCCGCCTCGGCCGTGATCACCCAGCGCACCGGGAGGGCCGCATCTGCCCCCAGCTCGGAACGGTTCTGCTCGCCCTGCCGGATCACCACGATCCGATCGAGCAATCGCCGCTCTGCCGCCTCCGGGATCGCGTCGATGATCAGCCCCAGGGCTTCTGGCGGCGTGACGTGGCGGCGGCCCTGACCGTCATAAAACTCGGTCTGGATGCCCAGCTCGGCAGCTTTAGTGAATAAATCCATAAGGCACGCTGTCTAAACGCCGCGCGGGGTGCGCTGCGAATCCGCCTGTCCGCCGACAGGATAGTCATATCGAACGCGATTGCGTAGGGTGAGTTCCATTGGAACCAGCGCGTCCTGGAAGCTTTGTAATCGAGAACCGCCCGGTTCACTATGGGACGTGCGTCCTAGATCGTGGGCATCACCTTACTCAATCGATCGTGGGCTATTGTGAACAAGTCGACACAAGCGCTTCAAACCGCCGCAACTCGCGGCGCCTTTCACATCGAAGACATCTATCCGCTGATCGACGGCGGACGATTCCCGGTGAAACGCATTGTCGGCGAGCCGATCGAGGTGTGGGCCGACATCTACCGCGACGGCCACGAAGTCATTGCCGCGGCGTTGGTCTGGCGGCGTGAGCAGGACGGCACATGGCAGCGGGTGCCGATGGTGCACGCCGTCAATGACCGCTGGTCGGCGACGTTCACGCCGCAGCAGCTCGGCCGTCACGTTTATGCGATCGAAGCCTGGACCGACGAGTTTGCGACTTGGCGTCATGGCGCCGAACTCAAGCTGAAAGCCGGCCAGGATCTGTCGCTTGACGCTCTGGAAGGCGCGGGCCTGCTCACCAAAGCGCAGACCGACGATCCTGAGGTGCTGCGGCTGATCCAGCAGCGCTGCGAAGAATATCTACGGACCGGCGATATCACGCCGCTGCTGTCGCCGGACCTGCGCGACGCCATGGCAACCAGCCAGGCGCGGCACGACCTCACCCGCACCGAACCGCTGCCGCTGATGATCGACCGGCCGCGCGCCCGCTACGGCGCGTGGTACGAAATGGTGCCGCGCAGCCAGAGCACCGAGCCTGGCCGCCACGGCACTTTCCGCGACTGCATCGCGCGGCTGCCCGACGTCGCCGCGATGGGCTTCGACGTGGTGTACTTCACCCCGATCCATCCGATCGGCCACACCAACCGCAAGGGCCGCAACAACGCGCTGAAGGCCGAGCCCGGTGATCCCGGCAGCCCGTATGCGATCGGCGCCGAGGAAGGTGGACACGACGCGGTGCATCCGGAGCTCGGCACGCTGGCGGATTTCCGCGCCTTCGTCGACGCCTGCGAGGTGGTCGGCATCGAAGTCGCACTCGACATCGCCGTGCAGTGTTCGCCGGATCATCCGTGGCTAAAGCAGCATCCGGACTGGTTCAAGCGCCGACCGGACGGCTCGATGAAATACGCCGAAAACCCGCCGAAGAAATACGAGGACATCGTCAACCCGGATTTCTCCTGCGAAGACGCCGGCTCGCTGTGGAATGCGCTGCGCGACGTGATCCTGTTCTGGGCCGATCATGGCGTGAAGATCTTCCGGGTCGACAATCCCCACACCAAGCCGCTGCGGTTCTGGGAATGGCTGATCCGCGAGGTGCAGCTTCGTCACCCCGACGTCATCTTCCTGGCCGAAGCCTTCACGCGGCCGAAACTGATGAAGGGGCTGGCCAAGCTCGGCTTCACGCAGTCCTACACTTACTTCACCTGGCGCACCCAGAAGTGGGAGATCGAGCAATATTTGCGCGAACTCACCGACTATCCGGAGCGCGACTTCTATCGGCCGAACTTCTTCACCAACACGCCGGACATCCTGCCCTTCCATCTGCAGGGTGGCGAGCCCTGGATGTTCAAGTCGCGCCTCGTTCTCGCCGCAACGTTGTCATCGACCTATGGCATCTACAACGGCTTCGAGTTGCTCGAGCACGAACCGATCCCGGGCAAGGAGGAGTATCTCGATTCCGAAAAATACGAGATCAAGGTGCGCGATTGGGACAAGCCGGGCAACATCAAGCCCTACATTCGCGACATCAACCGCATCCGCAGCGCGAACCCAGCGCTGCAGCAGACCAGCAATCTCCGCTTCCTCGACGTACAGGACCCGAATGTGACCGGCTTCGTCAAGACGTCCGTCGACGGCACCAATGCGGTCGCGGTCGCGATCGCGCTCAGCAGCGACTACCATGAATTCTGGCTGCCGCTCGGCGACGTTCAGATCGAGGTCGCCGGCGAGCGCCGGCCGGTCGTTGCCGTCGAGAACCTGCTGACGGGAGAACGCCACGCGCTCGATTGGGGCGGGATCAACCTGCGGATGGATCCGCATCGGGACCCGGCGCTGCTGTTCCGTTGCCTGGCGTGAGTGCGGAAGCCATGAATGAAATGACACCGATCACGACGATCGACGGATCTGACGCGGAAACCTCCGACGAGCTCTGGTACAAGGACGCCATCATCTATCAGTTGCACGTCAAGGCATTCGCCGACAGCAACAATGACGGCATCGGCGACTTCGCCGGCCTCACCGAAAAGCTCGATTATCTGCAGGAGCTCGGCGTCAACACGCTGTGGCTGCTGCCATTCTATCCGTCGCCGCAGCGCGACGACGGCTACGACATTGCTGACTACGGCTCGATCAATCCCGACTTCGGCACGATGAAGGACTTCCGCCGCTTCATCGTCGAAGCCAAGAAGCGCAATCTGCGCGTCATCACCGAGCTGGTCATCAACCACACCTCGGATCAGCACGCCTGGTTCAAGCGGGCCCGGCGCAGCCCGAAGAATTCCAGCGCGCGCGACTGGTACGTCTGGAGCGACACCGACCAGAAATATCTTGGCACCCGGATCATCTTCACCGACACCGAGAAGTCGAACTGGACCTGGGATCCGGAAGCCGGCCAGTATTACTGGCACCGCTTCTTCTCGCACCAGCCGGATCTCAACTTCGACAATCCGCGCGTGGTCGGCGCCGTCGTCAAGGTGATGAAGCGCTGGCTCGACACCGGCGTCGACGGTTTTCGGCTCGACGCCATTCCGTATCTGTGCGAGCGCGACGGCACCAACAACGAGAATCTTCCCGAGACCCACGCGGTCATCAAGCAGCTGCGCGCCGAACTCGACGCCTATGCCAAGGGCAAGCTGCTGCTCGCCGAGGCCAACCAGTGGCCGGAGGACGTCCAGCAATATTTCGGCGACAGCGACGAATGCCACATGGCCTACCACTTCCCGCTGATGCCGCGGATCTACATGGCGATCGCGCAGGAAGACCGCTTCCCGATCACCGACATCATGCGACAGACGCCGGAGATTCCAGCGAACTGCCAGTGGGCGATGTTCCTGCGCAACCACGACGAGCTGACGCTCGAAATGGTCACCGACGTGGAGCGGGACTATCTCTGGAAGACCTATGCGGCCGATCCGCGGGCGCGGATCAACGTCGGCATCCGCCGCCGCCTCGCGCCGCTGATGGACAATGATCGCCGCAAGATCGAGCTGATGAACTCGCTGCTGCTGTCGTTCCCCGGCACGCCGATCATCTATTATGGCGACGAGATCGGGATGGGCGACAACATCTATCTCGGTGACCGCAACGGCGTCCGCACCCCGATGCAGTGGTCGCCCGACCGCAACGGCGGATTCTCGCGCGCCGATCCGGCGCGGCTGTATGCGCCGCCGATCATGGACCCGGTGTACGGCTACGCCTCGGTCAATGTCGAGGCGCAACAGCGCAGCCTGTCGTCGCTGCTCAGCGCAATGAAACGCCTGATCGCGGTGCGCAAGTCGACGCTGGCCTTCGGCCGCGGCAGCATGACGTTCATCCGCCCGAGCAACCGCGCGGTGCTGGCCTATGTCCGGCAGTATGAGGACGAAGTCATTCTCTGCGTCGCCAACCTGTCGCGCGCCGCGCAGGCGACCGAGCTCGATCTGTCGCCATGGAAGGAGCGCGTGCCGCAGGAAATGCTCGGCCGCACCAAATTCCCGCCGATCGGCGAACTGCCCTACATGATCACGCTGGCGCCGTTCGGTTTCTATTGGTTCAAGCTCCAGGAGCCCGGCACCGCGCCGCACGTCGCACCGGTGTCGGCCGTGCCGGAATTCGTGACCCTGGTGGTGCCGCTCGGCTCGACCTGGATGACGCTCGGCCGCACCCGCTCGATGTTCGAGCACGAGGTGCTGCCGACCTTCCTGTCCCGCACCCGCTGGTTTCCGGAGCGCAATCCACGTGCGATCCATCCGCGGCTCACCTCGGCGATCCCGTTCGCCAATGACGGCGACAACCGGCCGTGGCTCGCCTTCTTCGAGGCGACGCTACGCGGCGCCACCTCGCGCTATCTGTTGCCGATGCAGATCGACTGGGTGCGGTTCGACCGCGAGCGCTACAATCCGCGGGCTTACGCCGCGGTCCGTCAGGGCGCCCGCGAGGGGACCCTGCTCGATGTCGCGGCCGATCCGTCGTTCATCGCTCTCCTGCTGGAGAACGTCCGCGCCTCCCTCACCGTGACCGGCGACAATGGCGACCGGCTGGAATTCCGGCCCGGCTCCAAGCTGGCGGAAAGGCCGGCCGGTCCGTTCCAGAACATCCGCGCCGTCGAGACCGAACAGTCGAATTCAACCGCGCTGGTCGACGGTGACTACGTGGTCAAGCTGTACCGGCGCCTGCAGACCGGCATCAATCCGGAGCTGGAGATGGGGCGCTTCCTCACTGAAGTCGCCGGCTATACCAACACGCCTGCGTTGCTCGGCAGCGTCGAGCTGATCGAAGGCGACAAGACCAGTGCGGTGGCGGTGGTGCACGAATTCGCCCGCAATCAGGGCGACGGTTGGACCGTGACCTCCGCCTATCTCGATCGCTACATCGACGAGCAGCGGGTGCTGGTCAGAAGCGAAGAGAAGGCCGAGGGCGATCAGCTCACGCCGTATCTGCACTTCATGGAGCGGACCGGCCAGCGGGTGGCGGAGATGCACATCGCGCTCGCCAGCCATCCGGAAGTGGCCGACTTCGCACCGGAGCCGATCAACGCCGAAGCCTCGCGCGGCTGGGCCGAGATCGTGGCGGCGTCGGCCGAGCGCGTGCTCGATGAACTCCGCCGGCGTCGGGACGCGCTGAAAGAGGCCGACCGGCCGCTGGTCGATGAACTGCTGGCAGCCCGCGAGACGCTGATGTCGCGCATCCATGGCTTGCTTGGCGACGACGGCGGGCTCAACATCCGCCATCACGGTGACTTCCATCTGGGTCAGATGCTGATCGTCAAGGACGACATCTACATCATCGACTTCGAAGGCGAGCCGCGCCGGACCATGGCCGAGCGCCGCGCCAAGGCGCCGGCCGCGCGCGACGTCGCCGGCCTGGTGCGCTCGATCGACTATTCGACCACCGCGGCGCTCGATCGCGCACTGAAGGCCGCATCCGAAGAGTCCGGCCGGCTCACCGAGGCCCTGGATCTATGGCGGATTCGCGCCACCGCGGCATTCCTCGATGGCTATCGCCGAACCATGGGCGACAGCCCGGTGTGGCCGGCGGATACCGCAGCCGCGGACCGCGTGCTCGACTTCTTCCTGATTGAAAAGGCGCTGTACGAGATCGACTACGAGATCGCACATCGTCCCGACTGGGTGCGCGTGCCGCTTGCCGGCCTCCTGCGCATCCTGTCGCCGCCTCCCGAGGAGCTTCCATGACCGTGCAACTGAGCGACGAAGCCTACGCAGTTCTCGAAGGCCGTCACGCCGATCCGTTTCGCTATCTCGGCGCACACCCGGAGGATGGCGGCACCGTGGTCCGCGTGCTGTTGCCCGACGCCGCGGCGGTGGACGTTGTCAACGACAACGGCGAATCCGCCCCGCTCGAGCAGGCGCATCCGGCCGGACTGTTCACCGGCAAGCTGCCCGGCGGCTCGCCGCGCTACACGTTGCGTGCCAGGTTCGGCGACGCGACGATCGAGCTGCAGGACCCCTACCGCTTCCCGCCGATCCTGACCGACTTCGATCTTTACCTGCTCGGTGAGGGCACGGACCAGCGGCTATACGACAAGCTCGGCGCCCATCCGATGGAGCTGGAAGGCGTCGCCGGCGTCGGCTTCGTGGTGCTGGCGCCGAACGCGCGCCGCGTCAGCGTGGTCGGAGACTTCAACTACTGGAATCCGCTCCGCCACCAGATGCGGGTGCGCGGCAACGGCTATTGGGAGCTGTTCATCCCCGGCGCCCGTGCCGGCGATCACTACAAGTTCGACCTCTCCGGCCCGCATGGCGAGCAGCTGCCGCAGAAGTCCGATCCCCTCGCCTTCGCCGCCGAGATTCGGCCGAAGACCGCTTCGATCGTGGTTGATGCCACCCAGCTGCCGAAGCCGCGGCCGGCCCCGGAGAATATCAACGCGCTGTCGGCGCCGATGTCGATCTACGAGGTGCATCTCGGCTCGTGGCGCCGCAAAGACGGGGATCAGTGGCTGACCTACCGCGAACTCGCCGAGCAGCTGCCGGCCTACGTTCGCGACATGGGCTTCACTCACGTCGAATTCCTCCCCGTCAGCGAACATCCGTTCGACGGCTCGTGGGGCTATCAGCCCACCGGTCTGTATGCCCCGACCTCGCGGTTCGGCTCGCCGGAAGATTTCTGCGCGCTGGTCGACGCCTGCCATGCCGCCGGCATCGGCGTGATCCTCGACTGGGTGCCGGGCCACTTCCCGGACGATCCGCACGGCCTCGGCAATTTTGACGGCACCGCACTGTACGAGCACGCCAACCCGATGCAGGGCCGGCATCTCGATTGGGGCACGCTGATCTACAATTACGGCCGCACCGAAGTCGTCAATTTCCTCACCGCCAACGCGCTGTTCTGGCTGGAGCGTTACGGGATCGACGGCCTCCGCGTCGATGCGGTGGCGTCGATGCTGTATCTCGATTACAGCCGCCCCGCCGGCGGCTGGATTCCGAACAAATTCGGTGGCCGCGAGAACATCGAGGCGATCGACTTCATCCGCCGCTTCAACAGCCAGGTGTTCGCCAATTTCCCGCACGCCACAACCGCTGCGGAAGAATCCACCGCCTGGCCGCAGGTGTCACGCCCGGTCGAATTCGGCGGGCTCGGCTTCGGCTACAAGTGGAACATGGGGTGGATGCACGACACGCTGAACTACATCAGCAAGGATCCGATCCACCGCAAATATCACCACGGCCAGATCCTGTTCGGCTTGCATTACGCCTTCTCGGAGAATTTCATTCTGCCACTGTCCCATGACGAGGTGGTGCACGGCAAACGCTCGATCCTCGGCCGGATGCCGGGCGACGAGTGGCAGCGCTTTGCAAATTTGCGCGCGTATTACGCCTTCATGTTCGGTCATCCCGGCAAGAAGCTGCTGTTCATGGGCTGCGAGTTCGGCCAGGAACGCGAATGGAGCCACGATCGCTCGCTCGACTGGCACCTGCTCGAATATCCGAAATACGCCGGCATCCAGGCGCTGCTGCGTGACCTCAACCAGCTGTACCGGTCGCTGCCGGCGCTGCATCAGCTCGATTGCGATCCGTTCGGCTTCGAATGGCTGATCACCGAAGACGCCAATCGCAACGTGTTCGCCTGGATGCGCAAGGGCAACGATACCCGCTCGCGCTGCCTGGTGATCGTCAACTTCTCTCCGAACGTCTACCAGGACTATCGCGTGCGGGTGCCGTTCCCCGGTCGCTGGCGCGAGGTGTTCAATTCGGATGCGGCCGGCTACGGCGGCAGCAATGTCGGCAATGGCGGCGAGGTCCGCACCCTCGAAGGTCTGGTGCCGGAGCTCAGCCTGACGATCCCGCCGCTGGCCGCGATCTTCCTGACGCCGGAGGATTGACGCCTGTGCCGCGCGCAGCGCCAAGCTCGCGCGCGGTCCGGCGACGATCGGCGAGTATCCGTTACGTGAAATCCCGCACGCGCGAGTGTGATGGTTTGGCGATGCCCGTGCGATCGGGCATCGTTTTGCACAAAGCCACGTCAGAATGGCAGATTTACTAGTGTTCTTCGATTTCGAAGTTCGCTAACAAAGACAGTCGCAGGCTATGCGAACTTCGTGATCGGGACACTCGCTATGCGCCTCACCGCCGGAACCGACTCCCGTCTCGGAGCGACCTGGGACGGGCGCGGCACGAACTTCGCGCTGTTCTCCGCCAACGCCCACAAGGTCGAGCTCTGCCTGTTCGATGCCCAGGGCCGCCGCGAGTTGGAACGGATCGAACTGCCGGAACGCACCGAGGACGTCTGGCACGGCTACCTGAACGACGTCTCGCCCGGCCAGCTCTACGGCTATCGGGTGCATGGTCCCTACGATCCCGATCGCGGCCACCGCTTCAACGCCCATAAGCTACTGCTCGACCCTTACGCCAAGCGGCTGAACGGCCGGCTGGTGTGGAGCGAGGCGCACTTCGCCTATCGCACCGGTTCGCCCCGCGAGGACCTGTCGTTCGACCGCCGCGACAACGCGCGCGGCATGCCGAAGGCAGTGGTGGTCGACGAGACCGTCGGCAGCGGCCGGCGCGAGACCCGGCCCGGCGTGCGCTGGGAAGACACCATCGTGTACGAGGCTCACGTCAAAGGCCTGACCCAGCAGCGCGAAGATGTGCCGCCCGGGCTGCGCGGCACATTCGGCGGCCTCGCCTGCCCGTCGATGATCGCGCATTTCAAGCGGCTGGGCGTCACCACAATTGAACTTTTGCCAGTTCACGGCTTTGTCGATGACCGCATCCTGGTCGAGAAGAAGCTGGTGAATTACTGGGGCTACAACACGATCTCGTTCTTCGCGCCCGAGGTCCGCTACGCGCCGGACAAGGACAATCCGCTGGACTCATTCCGCACCACCGTGGCGCGGTTGCACGATGCCGGGATCGAGGTGCTGCTCGACGTCGTCTACAACCACACCGCGGAGGGCAATCATCTCGGTCCGACGCTGTCGTTTCGCGGCATCGACAATGCCTCATACTACTGGCTGAAGCCGGACAATCCGCGCTACTACGACGACTTCACCGGCTGCGGCAATTCGATGAACCTGACCCATCCGCGGGTGCTGCAGATGGTGATGGACAGCCTGCGCTACTGGGTTGAAGTCTGCCACGTCGACGGCTTCCGGTTCGATCTCGCCACCACGCTGGCGCGCGGCCCGAACGGCTTCGATCGCAACTCCGGCTTCTTCACCGCGATCAGGCAGGATCCGATCCTGGCAGGCGTCAAGCTGGTCGCCGAGCCGTGGGATCTCGGCATGGGCGGCTATCAGGTCGGCGCGTTTCCGTCGCAATGGTCGGAGTGGAACGACCGCTATCGCAGCGTGATGCGGCGCTACTGGAGCGGCGAAGGCAGCCTGATCGGCGAAGTCTCGCGGCGGATGACCGGCTCGTCCGACATGTTCAACCGCGATGGCCGGATGCCGCGCGCCAGCATCAACCACGTCACGGTGCACGACGGCTTCACGCTCGCCGACCTGTTCAGCTACGAGCACAAGCACAACATCGCCAACGGCGAAGACAATCGCGACGGCTCCAACGACAATCACAGCATCAACTGCGGCGTCGAAGGTCCGACCGACGATCCGAAGATTCTCGGCATGCGCCGCCAGCTCCGCAAGAACCAGCTCGCCTGTCTGTTCCTGGCGCAGGGCGTGCCGCTGCTGCTCGCCGGCGACGAGGTCGGCAATTCGCAATCCGGCAACAACAACGCCTATTGCCAGGACAACGACATCGGCTGGGTCGGCTGGGACGGCGCCAACACCGAAGACGACATGGTGGAGTTCGTCGGCCTGATGACCGACATCCGCCGCCGCTTCCCGCAATTGCGCTCGCGGCGCTGGCTCGACGGTCGCCGCGCCGACGGCTCCTACGGCGTGTTGTGGCTGACGCCATCGGCCGCCGAGATGACCGAGCAGGACTGGGCGTTTCCCGACGGCCGCTTCCTCGCCTACATGCTGAGCCCGAGCGAGCCCGGCGGCGATGCGATTTTCATCGTGCTGAACTCCGGCGTTGAGGCGATCGATTTCCACCTGCCGAAGACCAGCGACTATCCGGTCTGGCACCAGCTGTTCGATACTACCAAGGACACCGTGCAAGTCGCGCCGCTGAAGTGCGGCAGTGCGAGTGCGGCGCCGCCTCGCTCGGTGCTCGCCTTCGCCGGGACGATCGCATGACCGGACGCAGCTTCGGTCCGCGTCTCACTGCGAACGGCGCCGAATTCCGGCTGTGGGCGCCCAACGCGAAAAAAGTGGAAGTGATGCTGGACGGCGCGCCGCATCCGATGCAGCGCGACGACAAGGGCTGGCACAAAACCGAGATTGGCGGAATCGGCGCGGGCGCGCGCTATCGCTTCCGGCTTGACGGCGATCTCCAGGTTCCTGATCCCGGCTCGCTGTTTCAGCCCGAGGATATCGCCGGGCCCAGCGAAGTGATCGACCACGGCGCCTACGCCTGGCGCGCCGCCGATTGGCGCGGCAGGCCGTGGGCCGAGACCGTGCTGCTAGAGACCCATGTCGGCACCTTCACGCCGGAGGGCAGCTTCCGTGCCATGATCGACAAGCTCGATCATCTGGTCGCGACCGGAATCACCGCGCTGGAATTGATGCCGCTGGCGGATTTCCCGGGCCGGCGCAATTGGGGCTATGACGGCGTGCTGTGGTACGCGCCCGACAGCGCCTACGGACGCCCCGAGGATCTCAAGGCGCTGATCGACGAAGCGCATCTGCGCGGCCTGATGGTGTTTCTCGATGTGGTCTACAACCACTTCGGACCGGAAGGGAATTACCTCGGCGGCTATGCCCCGGGCTTCTTCTCGGACTCGCACACGCCCTGGGGTAACGCGATCAACTACTACGCTCCCGAAGTCCGCACGTTCGCGATCGAGAACGCGCTGCACTGGCTGCGCGACTACAGGTTCGACGGGCTGCGGCTCGACGCCGTGCATGCGATCCCGGATCAGGGCGAGATTCCGATGCTGCACGAATTGTCCCGCGAGGCAGGTAAGCTCGCGGCGGAGACCGGCCGGCACATCCATCTGGTGCTGGAGAACGACGACAATATCGCCGCCGTGCTCGATCCCGTCACCGATCCGCCGCGCGGGCAGTATCGGGCGCAGTGGAACGACGATTATCACCACGCCTGGCACGTCGCGCTGAGCGGTGAGCGCCAGGGCTACTATTCCGATTATGCCGATGCGCCGCTCGATCATCTGTGCCGCGCGCTCGGCTCCGGGTTTGCGTATCAGGGCGAACCCTCGGCGCATCGCGGCGGCACTCCGCGCGGCGAGCCGAGCGGCGAACTGCCACCGCTGGCCTTCGTCAATTTCCTGCAGAACCACGACCAGATCGGCAATCGCGCGCTCGGCGACCGGCTGGAGAGCCTCGCCAAGCCCGCGGCGATCGAAGCAGCATTGGCGATTACGCTGCTGGCGCCGATGGTGCCGATGCTTTTCATGGGCGAGGAATGGGGCTCGCAAGCGCCGTTCCCGTTCTTCTGCGACTTCCACGGCGAACTCGCCGAAGCGGTTCGTGCCGGCCGCCGCAAGGAGTTCGCCGGCGCCTACGAGAAGTATGGCGATGACGTCCCCGATCCGCTGAGCGAGGACACGTTCAAAAGCGCCGTGCTCGATTGGCGGGAGCGCGACGGCGGCGGCGGCGCGCAGCGGCTGGCTCTGGTGTCTCGGCTGCTGCAGATTCGCCGCAACATGATCGTGCCGCGGCTCGCGGGTGCGCGGTTCGGCACAGCGGCGGTTGCCGATGATGGGATGCTGACCGCAACGTGGCGGCTCGGCGATGGATCGACGTTGCGGCTCGCGGCAAATCTGGCGGACAGCGAGCGCGAGGCCGGCGCCGCCGGCGCAGACGTTGGAACGATTCTGTGGGGCGACGATTGGAACCGGATCATTCCGCCGTGGGCGGTGACCTGGCGCCTCGAGCAATCCTAAATGCCTCCTGTCATTCCGACTGCCACCTACCGTCTGCAACTCACCGCCGATTTCGGTTTCCACCACGCCGCCGCAATCGTCCCCTATCTGAAGCGCCTCGGGATTTCGCATCTCTACGCGTCGCCGTTCATGAAGGCGCGCAAGGGATCGACCCACGGCTATGACATCGTCGATCACACCCAACTCAATCCCGAGCTCGGCGGCGAAGAAGGCTTCGCCCGGCTCAGCGCGGCACTGAAGCAGCATGACATCGGTTTGATCCTCGACTTCGTCCCCAACCATGTCGGCGTGCACTATGCCGACAACCCGTGGTGGCTCGACGTCCTGGAATGGGGCCCGGCCTCGCCGCATGCGGCCTCGTTCGACATCGATTGGGAGATGCTGCCGTTCCGCGCCCGCGGCGGCGTGCTGCTGCCGATCATCGGCTCGTCCTACGGCAAAGCGCTGGAAGGCGGCGAGATCGAGCTGCGCTATGACCCTGCCGACGGCAGCTTCTCGGCCTGGTACTACGAACACCGGCTGCCGATCGCGCCGCAGCGCTACAGCGAGATCCTGCGCACCATCGTGCGCGAGGCGGACGCCGCCGAGACCGACGCCGGCCGCGCGATCCTCGAGCTTGCCGCGCGCTACACCGGATTGCGCCGTCCGACGCGCAAGGAAGCACCCGAATTCAAGGCGGCGCTGCAGACGATCTCCGGCGCCGCGGACGTGATCGCGCGCGGGCTCGATGCCTACCGCGCCGGCGAAGGCCGCACCCAGCAGATCCAGACGCTGCACAACCTTCTGGAGCGCCAGCACTACAAGCTCGGCCATTGGCAACTGGCGTCGAGCGAGATCAACTACCGGCGGTTCTTCGACGTCAACACCCTCGCCGGCTTGCGGGTCGAAGACGCCGGCACCTTCGAGGCGATCCACAGCCGGGTGAAGAAGCTGCTGGCCGACGGCCAGCTGCAGGGTCTGCGGCTCGATCACATCGACGGCCTGCGCGACCCGGCGCAGTACTTCCAGCGGCTCCGCCGGCTGGCCCGCGAGGCGCAAGGCGCTGGCGCCCCGCCGCTTTACACGGTGATCGAGAAGATCCTCGGCGAAGGCGAAGCGCTGCATCATTTTGCCGGCGTCCACGGCACCACCGGCTATGAATGGCTCAACGTCATCACCCGCGTGCTGCTCGACGGCAATGGCCTGAAGCCGCTCGACGAGACCTGGCGACAGGCCAGCAATCTGTCGCCGGCGTTCGATCCAGTGCTCAAGGCCGCCAAGCGCCGCGTGCTGGAGACGTTGCTGCTGAGCGAGTTCACCGTGCTCACCCGGCTGCTGGCGCGGATCGCATCAGGTCACTACTCGACCCGCGATTTTTCCGCCGACAATCTGCGACAGGCGTTCGAGCTCTACGTGCTGCACTTCCCAGTGTATCGCACCTATCTGACCGGCAACAGCCCAACCCAGCTCGACCGCCGGCTGATCGAAGACACCATCGCGAAGGCGCGGGCCGACTGGTTCGGTGCCGACGACGGCATCTTCGAATTCCTCAAAGATGTGCTGACGATGGACATGGTGAAACCGGGCCGCGCGCCACACTCCAAGCCGCGGGTGCGCCGCTTCGCCCTCAAGGTGCAGCAGTTCACCGGGCCGACAATGGCGAAGTCGCTCGAGGACACCGCGTTCTATCGCTATCACCGGCTGCTGGCGCTGAACGAGGTCGGCGGCGATCCGGCCGCGCCGGAGATGCCGACCGCCGCATTCCACGCCGCGATGCAGAGCCGCGCCCAGGATTGGCCGCACGGCATGACCGCGACGATGACGCACGACGCCAAGCGCGGCGAGGACGCCCGTGCGCGGCTGCTATCCCTCGCCGAAATCCCCGGCGAATGGGCCAGCGCCGTCGGCAAATGGAAGCTGCTCAACGCGCCGCACCTCGTCGTCGACGGCGAGATGCGCGCGCCCTCGCCCGCGTTCGAATACATGCTGTATCAGGCGCTGCTCGGCGCCTGGCCGCTGACGCCCGATCCGGATTTCGCCGACCGCTTCCAGGGTTTCGCGCTGAAGGCTGCTCGCGAGGGCAAGCAGGAAACCAACTGGCTCAATCCGAACCTCGCTTACGAGGAAGGCGTGCGCACCTTCATCGACCGCATCCTCGACCCGGCGCTGTCGGGTGCATTCCTGGAGTCGGTCGAGACCCTGCACCGCCGGCTGTCGCTGCTCGGCGCACTCAATGGGCTCGGTCAGGTGTCGCTGAAGGCGATGATGCCCGGCGTGCCGGATTTCTATCAGGGCACCGAGTTCTGGGATTTCTCGCTGGTCGATCCCGACAACCGCCGTCCGGTGGATTTCGACGCGCGTTCTGCGGCGCTGGAGTCACTGCACGACCAGCCCGACTGGGAAACCCTCACCACAAATTGGAGCGACGGCCGCGTCAAGCTGGCCTGGACGCATCGGCTGCTGCGGCTACGACGCGACCACGCCGAGCTGTTCGCCGACGGCGACTATCGGCCGCTTGCCGTGAAAGGCGCCCACCGCGACCGCATCGTCGCGTTCGCCCGCACCCGCGGCAGCGACGCAGTGATCGTCGTCGTGGCGAAGGGCCTCGCTGCGGTGTCCGATGATGGCCGGCACTGGCCGACCGCCGATGCGTATGATGGCGCGATCGATACCAAAGGCTACGCGGTCGAAACCGGCGATGGCGAGAACGCGTCGGGCGAACTGCAGCTCCGCGACCTGTTCCGCCACCTCCCCGTCGCCGTGCATCGTGCGCGCCTGACAGGCACGAAGCGAATCCGACGCGGCTGAGCAGGCCGCGTGGTCTGCAGACTGTCAGCGCAGCCCTGCCTCGTCATTCCGGGGCGCTCGCGTAGCGAGCGAACCCGGAATCTGCCGCGGGCACCGACGCCCGCAAAGCCCTGCTCGCTGCGAGATTCCGGGTTCGCGCTGCGCGCGCCCCGGAATGACTCGGGGAGAGACTGTGCAAGAATCCGGGCATCGGCAGCGGCGAACAATCGTGCCCTCCCACAAACACCGAGGCCGCCCGGGAGCTGGAGCCGGACGGCCTGACGGGGTTTGTGCCGATCAGGAAATCGGTTCCCTCACCCGCACGACCAGCATTCCAAGATTCGGTTACTTACAACTTAATGCAATTTACCGATAACTACTTGCTGCAGCGCCATAATTTGGTGCGACGCACGAAACTTGTTACTTCTTCTCGAGCATCAGGTGTCCGCGCTTCTGGATCACGACGCGCGCCGCATCGGCGAATTTCTGCAACAGCCACGGCAGACGCACTTCGAGCCGGACGTGATCTTCGGCGACATCGACATGACCCGCCGCGACCTGGCCCAGCGCACGGACGCGGAACAGCATCTGGTCGCCGCGCCAGGTCTCCTCATCCACCTTCAGGATCGGCACGTTGATCGCTGCGCGGCTGAGGCCGGTCTGCAGCCGGCGGCGCGCTTCGTCGCGGCCGAGGCGATGAGGGATCGATACGACAAGCGGAGCTGACATTGGGGCGTCCTCGTCACTGCGTGGGTTGATTACTCCCCTATCTAAGTGAGCATTGCGAAAACAACAGGGCGGCGCGCCATATCTCAAGTTTCCGCTTCGGAACCTTCGTTGTTACGCCGTGTTCTCACTCCCAGCAGGCGGAGCACTCGGGCGACCCGCCGCGACAAGGAGAGCGGAAATGTCCATCGGCACAATCATCCTCATCATTCTGATCATCGCCTTGCTGGGCGGCTTCACCGGCGTGGGCGGCGGACCGTTCTACGGCACCGGATATTACGGCGGCGGCGGCCTCGGTCTGGTGATCGTGATCCTGCTGATCCTGCTGCTGCTCGGCAAGATCTGACGTAACCTGTCCTCGATCTGCCGATCGACGCTGTCATGCCCGGGCTCGTCCCGGGCATCCACGTATGCGGCACAGAGTCAGCGGTACGGACTCGCGTCACGCCGGGCTCATGATGCGCCCGACGTCAGCGTCTTGATCGCCGGCTTCAGCGGGGCTGCCGCCTCGTCGTAGTCGGCCCACGCCTTGGTTCGCTTCATCAACGCGGGCACTGTCTCGATGGTGTAGCGCTTGGGGTCGAGGCCGGCCTTCACTTGCGACCACGTCACCGGCATCGACACGGTGGCGCCGGTGCGGGCTCGGGGCGACAGTACAGCGACCGCCGTCGACATCCGGTCGTTGCGCAAGTAGTCGAGGAATATCTTTCCCGTGCGCTTCTGCTTCGACATGTTGAGCAGATATTGCTCGGGACTGTCCTCGGCCATCTGCGCACACACCGTCTGGGCAAACGTCTTGGCCGCCTTCCAGTCGACATTGTCGTCGGGCTTCAGCGGCACCACGACGTGCAAGCCCTTGCCGCCGGTGGTCTTGCAGAACGTCGCGAGCCCCAATGCTTCGAGGCGCTGCTTCATTTCCTTGGCGGCGATGATCACCTCGTCGAACCCGACCTCGGGCGCCGGATCGAGATCGAATACCAGCCGTCCCGGCACGTCGTAGCGGTTCGGCGCGCAGTTCCAAGGATGCAACTCGACGCCGCCGATCTGCGCCACGGCGATCAGGCCTTCGAGGCGATCGATCTGCACATAGGGCTTGCGATCGCCGGAAACCTTCGCCAGTTCGATCAGGTTCGACATTCCCGGCATGGCGTGCCGCTGAAAGAACAGCTCGCCGCCGATACCGTCAGGCGCGCGCACGATCGAACACGGCCGCCCCTTGATGTGCGGGATCAGCCAGTCGCCCACTTCGGCGAAGTAATCGGCCAGATCGCGCTTGGTGACGGTGCCGCTGATCTCGTTCTCCGGCCACAGCTCCTTGTCGGGCTTGGAGATCACCACGCCCATCACTTCCGACCGTGCCGCATCGGCCTTCCGCGGCGCCGCGGCTTTGGTAGCCGCCTTCTTGGCGGTCTTCTTCGCAGGCTTCTTGGCGGCCTTGCGGGCGCCGCGCTTCGGCTTCGGCTCGGCGAGCTCGACCTGCTGCGGCTCCTCGGCTTCGACCTCCGCAGCCGGCTTGTCGGCGCGCAGCCCCTTGAAAGCCGCCTGACGCACCATGCCGCCGCCGGTGAAGCCGGCGAACTCGATCTCCGCGACCAGCTCCGGCGTCACCCAATGCATCTCGCGCGTCTTCTTCGGCGCATTGGCGCCGCTGAACGGATTGCTACCCGTTTCATGCGCCTTCAGCTCGGGCAGGATGCGCTTGACGACGTCCTGGCCGAACCCGGTGCCGACGATGCCCACATAGGCGAGGTCATCGCCGCGGTGAACGCCGACCAGCAACGAACGGAATTTGCCGTTTGTGGTCTTCCAGCCGCCGATCACCACCTCGTGGCCGGCGCGGCACTTCGCCTTGGTCCAGCCGCCGCTGCGGCCGGAGCGATACGGCGCATCGAGCTTCTTCGAGACGATGCCTTCGAGCGACAGCTTGCAGGCCGACTGCAGAATGGCGTCGCCGCCGGTTTCAAAATGCTCGACGTAGCGGATCAGGCCTTCCTTGCGACGGCCACGTGCGGCCTTCAGCAAAGCGGCGAGCCGCTCTTTGCGCTCCGACAGCGGCAGTCGGCGCAGATCCTCGCCCTCCGCATACAGCAGATCGAACGCGAAGCAGATCAGGTTGTCGGTATCGCCGTCGGAGAGCGCCGCCTGCAGCGCGGCGAAATCCGGCTGGCCGTGCGAATCCAGCGCCACCACCTCGGTGTCGATGATCGCGTCCGGCAGCGACGCCGCTTCTTCCGCGATCGCGCTGAATTTGCCAGTCCAGTCGAGGCCCTTGCGTGTCAGCAGCTTGGCTTGTCCCTGCTCGATCCGGAGCTGCATCCGGTAGCCGTCGAACTTGATCTCGTGGCCCCAGCCTTCGCCGCTGGGCGGCCGTTCCACCGAGGTGCAAAGCTGCGGCGGCACAAAATCCGGCATCGCCGCGCGCTTGCCACGACTGACCGACTTATTCCGCGCCGCCGGCTTTGCGGCCTTAGCAGGTTTCGCTTTGGCAGGCGTCTTCGGCTTGGCTTTCGTCGCCTTCTTCGCACCGCCGGCTTCCGCCCGCTGATCCGCCGCGAGCCCGGTGTTGGAATCCCACACCGCATCCGCCGTCACCTTCGCGGCCGCCTTGCGCAGCATGAACGGCTTCGGTGCCTTCCCCTTGCCCGCCGCGATCGTCTCCATGGCGCGGCCCGAGGCGACCGAGCGGTCGTCGTCGAGCACGGTGTTGGCGTCGCCCTCGCGGGCGTCATCATCGCGGTGCTTGATCAGCAGCCAATTGGTGCGCTTGCCGCCATTGCGGTCGTGCCGCATCCGCACCAGCACCCAGCTGCCATGCAGCTTCTCGCCATGCAGGGTGAACTTCAGGTCGCCGGTCTTGAAGCCTCGCTCGGGATCGTCGCACTCCCAATAGCCGCGATCCCAGAGCTGCACGGTGCCGCCGCCATACTGGCCCTTCGGGATCGTGCCTTCGAAGTCACCATAGTCCAGCGGATGATCTTCGACCTCGACAGCGAGGCGCTTATCGTGCGGATCGAGCGACGGTCCCTTGGTCACCGCCCATGACTTGAACACGCCGCCATATTCCAGGCGCAGGTCGTAGTGCAGACGCGTGGCATCGTGCTTCTGGATCACGAACCGACGCTGCTTCGAAGGCGCCACCTTGGCGTCGCCGCGCGGCTCCGCGGTCTGCTCGAAGTCGCGTTTCTTGCGGTAGATGCTGAGCTTGTTGCTGGCCACCGTCGCTCCTTACTCACCGCCGACAGGCTGGGCTTGGTCGGAACCAAAACCCGGGATGCCCGTTCAAGTTCCACCCATGATAGCATCGACGTGACCGCCCGGTCGCGACTGCTCGAGCCCTCGGAGAATTCCCATGCCTCGCGCCTATTGGAAGGGCACGCTGAAGCTGTCCCTCGTCACCTGCCCGGTGGCGCTGTATCCGGCGACGACCAGCGTCGAGAAGACCCGCTTCCACATGATCAATGCGGAAACCGGCAATCGGCTGAAGCAGCAGATGATCGACGAAGACACCGGCGAGGTGGTCGAAAAGGATCAGAAGGCCCGCGGCTACGAGGTGCGCAAGGGCAAGTACATCGAGATCGAAAAGGACGAACTCGAAGCGGTGCAGATCGAGAGCACCCACACCATCGACATCGACAGCTTCGTGCCGGCCGACGAAATCGACCAACGCTTCCTCAATCATCCGTATTACATCGTTCCGGACGGCAAGGCCGGCGTCGATGCCTTCGCGGTGATCCGCGACGCGATGAAGGACAAAGGCCGCGTCGCGCTCGGCCGCATCGTGCTCACCAATCGCGAGCATGTGCTGGCGATCGAGCCGTTCGGCAAGGGCCTGCTGGCGACCACGCTGCGCTACCCTTACGAGCTGCGCGATGCGGGCGAGTATTTCGACGGCATCAAGTCGCCGAAAATCTCCAAGGACATGATCGAGCTCGCCGGCCACATCCTCGAAACCAAGGCGGCGCATTTCGATCCCAAGACATTCAAGGACGAATACGAAACCGCGCTGAAGGCGCTGGTCAAGCGCAAGGCCTCCGGCAAGTCGATCAAGCTCCCCGAACCCGAGGAGAAAGAGAGCAACGTGGTCAGCCTGATGGATGCGCTGAAGCAGAGTCTCGAAGGCGGCAAATCCGGCACCAAAACCGGCAAGGCCCATAGCCGCCGCAAAGCCTCCCGCTCCTCCCGCACCACCACCAAAGCCCGCCGCTCCAACGCAAGGCAGCGCAAGGCGGGGTGAGTTGGCTTAGATCGAGCGGCGCGTCATGCTGCTCTGATAGCTTAGGACGCCTTGAAGCTTTGCCCCACGCACGTCATTCCGGGGCGCGAGCGCCAGCTCGCGAACCCGGAATCTCGAAGTTATTTTGCAGCTGCGCTGCCGAACCGTCAGTACCCTGAATCTCCAGATTCCGGGTTCGCCGCTGCGCGGCGCCCCGGAATGACTCGTGCTTGAGTGGTACGTGTTCAGTCCGACGACTTCTTCCTGGCAGACTTGCGCGACGACGATCTGCGGCTGGACGATTTTCGCGCGCTGGATGTTTTTCGCGTACTGGATGACTTCGACGACTTGCGGCCTGATGACTTCTTCGTCCCGGCCCGCGTGCTGCTGGACTTCGTCGTCCTCTTGGTCGTCTTCTTCGTCGTCTTACGACCGGACTTAGTGGCCTTCTTGCTCGACGCCTTTGCAGCCTTCTTGCCGGTTTTCTTCTTTGGCACCTTCGCCCCTTCGGCGCGGGCTTCGGACAGACCGATCGCGATCGCTTGTTTGCGGCTCTTGACCTTCCTGCCGGAGCCGCCGCTCTTCAGCGTGCCGGCCTTGCGCTTCTTCATCGCGCGGCCGACCTTGGCGGACGCCTTCTTGGAATATTTCCGGGCCATGATCTCCTCCCTATGGAACGATGATCAATGATGCCGGTCGGTGATGGTTCCTTGGCTGAGCTATCAGTCCTGCTCGCCGTCCACAGCCGGTGCACTGGCCAGCTTTTCGATGACGAACACGATCATCTCGTCGCGGCGTTCACTCGAGGTGATGCGATCGCCGGTCTCGCCGATCAGCACCGGAATATCGATCAGCGCCATCGGATCGGTGCAGCGGACTTCCAACACATCGCCGGGCTGCAAACGCGCCAGCGCCTTGCGGGTCTTGAGCACCGGCAGCGGGCATTTCAGCCCGGTGAGATCGAGAACTGTCTTGGCCATGGTGGCGGACGATGACGAAGCCGCGGCGCGCGGTCAATTGCCTTCGGCCTCGTTCTTATTGCCGAGCCACGCCATGGTGAGCTAACCACGGGCATTGCCGAGTGACGACGTGGCGGAGTGCGCAATGGCTGATGTTCGACCACCCGCCGTCATCCTGGCCGGCGGCCTTGCCCGCCGGATGGGCGGCGGCGACAAACCACTGCGGTCGATCGCCGGCCGGCCGCTGCTGGCTCATGTGATCGAACGCCTGCAGCCGCAGTGCGGCGCGCTGGCGCTCAATGCCAATGGCGATCCGAGCCGGTTTGGCCGCTTCGCCCTGCCGGTGATCGCCGATACGGTGCACGACTTCCCCGGCCCGCTCGCCGGTGTGCTGGCAGCGATGGATTGGGCGGCGAAGGCGCAGCCGGACGCGCACCACGTGTTGACCGTGCCGGGTGATTGTCCGTTTCTGCCACGCGATCTGGTGGCCCGGCTCGATCAGGCCCGACTCGCTCAGAATGCCGAGATTGCCGTGGCGGCATCCGGCGGCCACCTGCATCCGGTGATCGCACTGTGGCCGGTGGCACTGCGCGAGGCGCTGCGAACCGCCTTGGTCGACGAGGACATTCGCAAGGTCGAACGCTTCACCGCGCGCTATCGGCGCGCCGAGGTGGAGTGGCCGGTGATGCCATTCGATCCGTTCTTCAACGCCAATACGCCGGAGGATGTCGCGGAAGCCGAGCGGATCGCGGCGGGCGACAAATAGCAGGCCATCTCCCCGTCATTGCGAGCGGAGCGAAGCAATCCAGCCGCGTGCACCGAACTGGATTGCTTCGTCGGCTTCGCCTCCTCGCAATGACGGAGGCGATGTTCGAGCCTACGGCGTCAGCACCGCGCGGCCGACCAGCTTGCCCTTCTGCAGATCGAGCAGCGCGTCGTAGGCTTGCGGCAAGGCCACCTTGGTGACCGGGATCGGCGACACTTTCTTGGCGCGGACAAGGTCGAGCAATTCCTGCGTCTCGGCAAGATTGCCGACGTAGCTGCCCTGGATGGTGATAGCACGCATCGGGATGAAAGGCAGCGCCCATGGTGCGCCGCCGCCGAACAGGCCGACGATCACCAGCTTGCCGCCCTTGGTGAGACAATCGAAGCCGAGCTGCGCGGTCTGCGGATTGCCGACCAGATCGAGCGCGCCGCGCACCGGGCCTTTGGCGATGGCGGCGATCTGCGCCAGCGCCTCGGGGGCCGCAGCATCGACGGTGCCGAGCGCGCCGGCCTTCTGCGCCGCGTCGCGCTTGGCTGCGTCGATATCGACCATGATGGCGCCCTTGCCGCCCATTGCTTTGAGCAGCTCTAGCGCCATCAGTCCGAGTCCGCCGGCGCCGAAGATCACGATCGGGCTGTCGAGGCAGAAGTCGAGCTTCTTCAGCGCGCTGTAGGTGGTGATGCCGGAGCATGCATAGGGCGCCGCGGTGACCGGATCGAGACCATCGAGGCTGAGCAGATAGCGCGGATGCGGCACGATCAGTTCGTCCGAATAGCCGCCGTCGCAATACACGCCGAGAAACCGCGGTTTCAGGCACATGTTCTCGTCGCCGGCCTTGCAGACGTCGCATTCGCCGCAGCCGATCCACGGATACACCAGCGCGACCTCGCCGATCTTGGCGTCCTTGGCATCAGGACCGGCGGCGACGATTTCGCCGACGGTCTCGTGCCCCATCGTCAGCGGCAGCGCGACGCCGCGATCCTGCAGCGACAGCCGCTTGCGGCCGTGACCGAGTTCGTAGCCGCCTTCCCAGATGTGCAGATCGCTGTGGCAGATGCCAGCGGCCTTGACGCGCACCAGCACCTGCGTGCCGGTCAATTCCGGCGTCGGCCGGTTGTCTTCGCTCAGCGGTTTGCCGAAATCGGTGACGCGAAAGCTCCTCATGGCGTAGTCTCCCGAGAGTGTTTTTGTTTATCGCCGAAGCATGCCACGGCGGCGCACGACCGTCGATGGCCGGCGCAGCTTACGCCGCGCTGCGGAATTCGGCCCTGGTCTGCGCCACCAGCTCGGCGATCGGCACGATGGCGCCGATGCCCGACGCCGAATGGCCTGCACTCCAGATGTCGCGCCACCGCTTCGGCCGATCCTCGCGTGCGCCGACGTCGATGTCCTTGCCGATATCGATGCCGCCGCGCTCCGGCAGATCGTCTGGATCGAGCCCGGCGGCGACGATCGAGGGCCGCAGCATGTTGGTCTGCAGCCCGGTGAACGCTTTGGTGAGCAGGATGTCGTCGGCGCTCGCCTCCACCAGCATCGCCTTGTAGCGCGGATCGGCGAGGCTCTCCTCGGTGGCGATGAACTTGGTGCCCATGTAGCCGAGATCGCAACCGAGCGTCGTCGCGGCACGCAGCGCGACGCCGTCGCTGATGCCGCCGGCGAGCACGATCACGCCGTCGAAGAATTGCCGCACCGCACGCACGAAGGCGAACGGATTGAGCCACCCGGTCTGGCCGCCGGCGCCGGCGGTGAGCAGCACCAGGCCGTCGACGCCGGCGGCGGCCGCGCGTTCGGCATGACGAATGCTCGCAACGTCGGCCAGCACCATCGCGCCGACATCGTGCAGCGGTGCGATCACCGGTTGCGGCGAGCCGACGCTGGTGATCACCACCTCCGGCCGATGCTGCAGCAGCAGCTTCAGGTCGTCTCCGAGCCGCGCGTTGGAGCGATGCACGATCAGGTTGGGGCACCACGGTGCGGCGCGCCGGCCGCTCGCCTGCTCGTGCGCCGCGATTCGGCGGTTGATCTCGCCGAGCCAGTCACCGAGTTGTTCCGTCGTACGGCAATTCACCGTGGGAAACGAACCGATCACGCCGCTACTACACGCCGCAGCCACCAGATCGACGCCCGACACTAGAAACATTGGTGCCGCAATCAGCGGCAAACTGAGACGATCGCCGAAGCGCGCCAGACGGTCGGATGATTTCACGGCAGTTTCCTCCTGCTCTGTTTGCATCGGCACTGGTCTGCCGTGCTAGTGTCGTTGCCTAACATTGGCACGCCCAACAGCCGATGACAAAGACAAGGGAGACACGACGCCATGACTGCCGAGCTCAACGCTTTTCCGACCGCAGGCACGCAAACGTTGCGGGCGCTGGCGCGCTATCCGTCGCGCACCGCGTTCGCCTGGCCCGGCGGCAGCTTGAGCTATCGCGGCGCCACCGACATGATCGGCAGCATCCAGAAGGTGTTCATGGGGCTCGACCTGCAGCCCGGCACGCGGGTCGCGCTGCTCACCGCCAATCGTGCCGAGACCTGGTGCGCCGGCGTCGCGGCGCAGCTCTGCCGCTTCGCTATCACCTGGCTGCATCCGCTGGGCTCGCGCCAGGATCAGCTCGATCAGATCGAGGACTCCGAAGCCGCGGTGCTGATCGTCGACGCCGCGGCCTTCCTGGAGCGCGGCGGCCAGCTTGCCACCGAGGCGACCGGCCTGCGCCACGTCTTCACCATCGGCCGTGCCGACTACGGGCTTGATCTGCTGATCGCGCTGGATCAGGCCGGCAGCGCCACGGCGCGCGACTTTGCGCGGCTCGATGACGTCGCGGTGCTGAACTACACCGGCGGCACCACCGGCAAGTCCAAGGGTGCGCTGCGCCACCATCGCGAGAACGCCGGTTTCGCCAATGCGATCCTGGCCGATTTCGAGATCCCGTTCGATCCGCGCTATCTCACCGTCGCGCCGATCAGCCACGTCGCCGGCACCAAGGTGCTGCCGTCGCTGATCCGCGGCGGCACCATCCACATGATGAAGGGGTTCGATCCCGAAGCGGTGCTGCAGACGATCGAGCGCGAGAAGATCAACTTCACGCTGTTCGTGCCGACGATGGTCTATGTGCTGCTCGATCATCCGTCGCTCGCCAAGACCGATCTGTCGTCGCTCGATCTGGTGCTGTACGGCGCCTCGCCGATGTCGCCGACGCGGCTGGTGGAAGGCATCGAGCGGATCGGCCCGGTGTTCTCGCAGCTCTACGGCCAGACCGAGTGCTATCCGGTGTCGGTGCTGCGCAAGGCCGATCATGATCCGAAGCAGCCGGAGCTGTTCCTGTCGTGCGGCTTCCCGATCGCGGCCTGCGATGCCCGGATTCTCGACGAGAACGATCAGGAAGTGCCGCTCGGCGAGGCCGGCGAGATCTGCGTGCGCGCGCCCCATGTGATGGCGGAATATTGGAAGCGCCCGGAGCAGACCGCTGAAACGCTGAAAAGTGGCTGGCTGCACACCGGCGATATCGCCAAGCAGGACGACCGCGGCTACATGTATATTCTCGACCGCAAGAAGGACATGATCGTGTCCGGCGGCTTCAACATCTTCCCGCGCGAGGTCGAGGACGTGTTGTCGACGCATCAGGACGTCGCGATGGTCGCGGTGGTCGGCGTGCCCGACGACAAATGGGGCGAAGCCGTCACCGCGGTGGTGGTCGCCAAGCCCGGCACCAAGCCCGACGAGCGTGAACTGATCGAACTGGTCAAGACCCGCAAGGGCTCGGCGCATGCGCCGAAACAGGTGCAGTTCGTCACCGAGTTGCCGATGACCGGCGTCGGCAAGATCGACAAGAAAGTCCTGCGCGCCGGCTTCTGGGCGGGACGCGACCGGATGGTTGGGTAGTTCCGATCACTCGCCGTCCGTCATCATTCCGGGGCGCGCCGCCAGGCGCGAACCCGGAATATGACACGCAAACAACCTCGAGATTCCGGGTTCGCTTGCTGTGCAAGCGCCCCGGAATGACAGCGTGGTCCTACGACCGAAACAGCCGCGTGTACTGCGTCTCGTGGCGGAGGCTGGCAAGGTCGGCGCGGAAGGTGGCGCTGCCGAGGTCGTCGAGTGAAGCGGCAAGCGCGCGGCTGCCGGTGGCGATCACCGAG
Organism: Rhodopseudomonas sp. G2_2311; assembly: GCF_047501505.1. Classification (NCBI taxonomy): domain Bacteria; kingdom Pseudomonadati; phylum Pseudomonadota; class Alphaproteobacteria; order Hyphomicrobiales; family Nitrobacteraceae; genus Rhodopseudomonas; species Rhodopseudomonas sp. G2_2311. Next base: position 9,753 of record NZ_JAZDRK010000018.1, on the reverse strand, counting down.
GGCTCCAATGCTGCGAGCACGCGCTGGCTGTCGGTCTGGCCGAGCGGGATCAGCCGCGCGCCGGCCGAGATCCAGTTCGACGTCACCGCATGCAGGAAGCCGTGCAGCGTCGCCGGCAGTGGCACGCCATGCGAGGCGCTGACGAGACCGACCGCGACCGGATAGGCGATTGCCTCGCCGCATGCCGCCACCGCACGGCCGAGGCCGTCGCTGTCCCAGGCCTTGCGGGCGATCTCGATGAAGGCGCGGCCCTGCGACAGCGTCTCGAGCTGGCGCTCAGCCGAGGTGACGAACGCCGCGGCGAGTTCGGCGACAGCGGACAGGCCGGCATCGTCGCTGCGCTCGGTGGCGCGATAGGCGTGGCTGAGCAGCACCGCGTCACAGAACCCGGCGCCATGCTGCAGCATCGCGTTCAGCCAATCGCGCAAGCTCGCAGCGTCGGTGATGTCGCCCGCCTCCACCGCCCATTCGATGCCGCTGGAATACGAGAACGCGCCGACCGGAAACGCCGGCGACAGCCAGGTCATCAGCCGGAACAGCGCGGCGCTCTGCTCCGGCGGCAGCGGCTGCGCCGACGCCTCCGGCTCAGTGCTCATGCTTGTGCGAGTGGCCGCAATGCTCGTCATGGACATGATGGTCGTGGCCATGATGATCATGCCCACAGCAGCCGCCATCAGCATGATCGTGGTCGTGATGCGCGTGACCATGATGGCCATGATCATGGTGGCCGTGACCGTGGTGGTGCCCATGATCTTTATGAGCGTGCGCCGCCTCGCCGCTGTCGTGCGGCGGTGCGTAGGCGCCGCCTTCCGGATCGAACGGCGCTTCGATCTCCACCACCTTGCCGCCGAGGCCGCGGACCATGTCGGCGATGACGTGGTCGCGGCGGATGCGCAGCGCCTTGGCCATCAGCTGCGTCGGCAAATGGCGGTTGCCGAGATGCCAGGCGAGCCGCACCAGGTGCAAGGAATCATGACCGCGGATCTCGAGCAGCGGCTCCGGAGCCGCGACCACTTCCACCAGCCGCCCGTCTTCCAGCACCAGGGCGTCGCCGCCGCGCAGCGCCACCGCCTGCTCCAGATCGAGCAGGAACGACAGTCCCCGCGTCCCGGTCATCGCCATGCGGCGGCGATGCCGATCGTCGAAATCGAGCACGACGGTGTCGGCCGGGGTGTCGGTCCAGCGATGCTGGCCGCGGACGGCGGTGGCGCGGATCATGGTGTCTCCTATCTGGTCACGACGTTCGCCGGCGTGATGATCTCGATCTTGGGCGGCGCGGCGAAGCAGGTGACGGCGACGCGACCGAACGTCTTCATGTGCTCGGCCTTGCGATGCGGCTCCAGCGCTTCGGCGTTTTCCCACTGCTCGACGAACACCATCTTGGAAGGTTCGGTGACGCTCTCGTGCAGGTCGTAGGCGATGTTGCCGGGCTCCTTGCGCGTCTCGGCGATGCAGGCTTTGGCAGCGGCGATCAGTTCGGCACGCATTTCGGGCTTCACGGTCAAAGTGGCGACGACATAGATCACGAATATTCCTCCCGGCGGTTTGTATCTGCAAGGCCGGACATGCGCCGGCGCGCGGGACATTAGGCGGATGCGTCGGGGATGCAAAGGGGTGGCTCAACCGCGTCGACGCGCCACCACGCGACGGTCATTCCGGGATGCGCGCGAACGCGCGCAGACCCGGAATCCCGAAGTTTGTGCGGATCGAGATTCCGGGTTCGCCGCTTCGCGGCGCCCCGGAATGACCGGCGGAGAGGTTGCGCGTAACAGGCTGGTGTTGACGAACGAGAAGCCCCTCAGAACATGAAGTAGCGCTGCGCCAGCGGCAGCACGTCGGCGGGCGCGCAAGTGAGGAGTTCGCCGTCGGCGCGGACTTCGTAGGTCTCGGGATCGACTTCGAGCTTCGGCGTGGCGTCGTTGTGGATCATGCTCTTTTTGGAGATGCCGCCGCGGACGTTGCTGATCGGGACCAGCTTCTTGGCGATGCCGAGGTCGCGGGCGAGATTGCCGGCAGCGGCGGCCTGCGAGGTAAACACCACCGACGACGCGGTCAGCGCCTTGCCGAAGGCGCCGAACATCGGCTGATAGTGCACCGGCTGCGGCGTCGGGATCGAGGCGTTGGGATCCCCCATCGGCGCCGCGACGATGCTGCCGCCCTTGATGATGCAGTCCGGCTTGACGCCGAAGAAAGCCGGCGACCACAGCACGAGGTCTGCCATCTTGCCCTTTTCGACCGAGCCGATCAGCTTCGACACGCCATGCGCGATCGCCGGATTGATCGTGTACTTGGCGATGTAGCGCTTGACGCGAAAATTGTCGTTGCGTGCGCTGTCCTGCGGCAGCGCGCCGCGCTGTTTCTTCATCTTGTCGGCGGTCTGCCAGGTGCGGATGATCACTTCGCCGAGCCGGCCCATCGCCTGACTGTCCGACGACATCATCGACAGCGCGCCGAGGTCGTGCAGGATGTCCTCGGCCGCGATCGTCTCCTTGCGGATGCGGCTCTCGGCGAAGGCGAGATCCTCGGCGATCGATGGATCGAGATGGTGGCACACCATCAGCATGTCGAGATGCTCGTCGATGGTGTTCTTCGTGAACGGCCGCGTCGGATTGGTCGACGACGGCAGTACGTTGGGCAGCGAAGCGACCTTGATGATGTCCGGCGCGTGGCCGCCGCCGGCGCCTTCGGTGTGGAAGGCGTGAATGGTGCGGCCCTTGAACGCCTTCACGGTGTCTTCCACGAAACCCGACTCGTTGAGCGTGTCGGTGTGGATCATCACCTGGATGTCGTATTCGTCCGCGACAGTGAGGCAATTGTCGATCGCCGCCGGCGTCGTGCCCCAGTCCTCGTGCAGCTTGAGCGCGCAGGCCCCGCCTTCGATCATTTCCTTCAGCGGCCCGGGCAGCGCGGCGTTGCCCTTGCCGGAGATGCCGAGATTGACCGGAAACGCATCGAACGACTGAATCATCCGGCCGATGTGCCACGGCCCCGGGGTGCAGGTCGTCGCGAAGGTGCCGTGCGACGGGCCGGTGCCGCCGCCCAGCATCGTGGTGACGCCGCTCATCAGCGCATGTTCGATCTGCTGCGGGCAGATGAAATGGATGTGGCTATCGAAGCCGCCGGCGGTGAGGATCTTGCCTTCGCCGGCGATCACGTCGGTGCCGGGACCGATGATGATGTCGACATTCGGCTGAATGTCCGGATTGCCGGCCTTGCCGATCGCGGTGATCAGGCCGGCCGTGATGGCGACGTCGGCTTTGACGATGCCCCAATGGTCGACGATCAGCGCGTTGGTGATCACGGTGTCGGCGGCGCCCTCTGCGTTGGTCACCTGCGACTGGCCCATGCCGTCACGGATCACCTTGCCGCCACCGAACTTCACCTCCTCGCCATAGGTGGTGAGGTCTTTCTCGACCTCGATGATCAGATCGGTGTCGGCGAGCCGAACGCGGTCGCCGGTGGTCGGGCCGAACATGTCGGCATAGACGGAACGTGCAATCTTGGTGCTCACAACACGGCCCTCCCGCGCGCGGCGGTTTCGTCGAATAAACGTTCGAGGTGATCGTTGACGCCGCGGCAGCCGGCCGCGACCTTTTCGGCCCAATCGAGATAGTCGAGCAGCCGGTCGCGTTCCCAATCGTCCGGCGGCGACAGGATCAGCGAGCGAAGATTGCTGATCTTGTCCGCGAGCTTGATCATCTTGGCGCGCGGCGCCAGATGCGGCGCGTGCTCGATCTGCAGCCGCTTGCGCTCGGCCTTCGGCAGCGTCTTGTCGTCGGTGCAGGCGACGACCAGCTCGGCGACGTCTTCGCTGAACAGCTCGGCGAGATCGTCGCGCGTGACGCCGGTATCCTCGATGGTGTCGTGCAGCCAGCCGGCGGCCACCAGCGCCGCGTCGGCGCCGTCCGTCGCACCCGTCAGCAGCAGCGCAACCTCGGCGAGGTGATTGACGTAAGGCTCCTTGTCGGCGCCCTTGCGCCGCGTCCCGGCATGTTTTCGCGCGGCGAAGTCGGCAGCGCGAGACACCAGCACGAGATCGGTCATGCCCCCGCCCTCAGCGGCCGGAACGACGGCGTTCTGGCCGCTTTCTTGTCGAACGTCATGGTCGCATCGCAGCCGAAGGCGAGGTTGAGCTCGCCGATCATGCAGTCGGCGAAATCGGCAAGTCCCTTTCCGTATTGCTCGACCGCGCGCTCGATGGACGCGGCGAACGGCAACACGAACTCCGGGGCCGCCAGGATGCGCTGCAGCCGGGAATGGATTGCTTTGCGATCAAGCCCGAACGAGGCACGCAGCGCCCAGACGAACTCGACCAGCACCACCGGGTTGATGAAGACACTGCCTTGCGACCGCACTACATCCCGCGCGGCCGCGGTCTGGGCGACGTTGTCATCCGCCTCGAAGAATCGCAGCAAGACATTGGTGTCGACCGCGATCATCGCCGCTTGCCCCTTCGAGGGAACTTCTCAGTGATCGTCGCGGTGATCGCGTCGTCGAGGTCCTTGCGCGCGTACGGGCGCTGACGCGGCGGCAGCTTCACCTCGTCGAAATTCTCGAAGATGCTGCGCCGCTTCACCGCCGTGACGGTCAGCTTGCCGGATGCCGACAGATCAAAGTCGAGGCGATCGCCGGCGGTGACGCCGAGCCGCTCGCGGATGGGGGCCGGCAAAGTGACCTGCCCCTTCGAAGTGACGATCGCCGAAGCCTTGTAAGACATCACCCGAACTCCTTACATTGAAGGTAGTCCTTACCGACCGTCGCCTCAAGCCTTGTCCAGCTTGCCCATCACGTCGCCGCGGAAGCCGTAGATCGTGCGGCTGCCGGCGAGCGCGACGAGCTGGACGTCGCGGCTCTGGCCGGGTTCGAAGCGCACCGCGGTGCCGGCGGCGATGTCGAGCCGCATGCCGCGGGCCTTGTCGCGGTCGAATTGCAGCGCCGGGTTGGTTTCGAAGAAATGATAGTGCGAGCCGACCTGGATCGGACGGTCGCCGCTGTTGGCCACCGTCAGCGTCACCGTGGCGCGCCCGGCGTTGAGCTCGATCTCGCCGTCTTCGATGAACAGTTCACCGGGGATCATGGTCATTCTCCACAACAGGCGTCATTGCGAGCGAAGCGAAGCAATCCAGAGCCGCACGCGTGGCCTAGATTGCTTCGTCGCTGCGCTCCTCGCAATGACGAACGAAAGAGCCTTCGAAACGACGGCACATCGCCACTACCTGATCGGCTGGTGCACGGTGACGAGCTTGGTGCCGTCGGGGAATGTGGCTTCAACCTGGATGTCGTGAATCATTTCGGCTATGCCGTCCATGCACTGGTCGCGGGTGATCACCTCCGCGCCGGCGTGCATCAGTTCGGCGACGCTGCGGCCGTCGCGCGCACCCTCGACGATGAAATCGGTGATCAGCGCCACGGCCTCGGGATGGTTGAGCTTGACGCCGCGCTCGAGCCGGCGGCGGGCGACCATCGCTGCCATCGAAACCAGCAGCTTGTCCTTTTCGCGGGGGGAGAGGTTCATGAAGGCACTCGATCGAATGAGCCTGAAATTCGGACGTGACGCGGGATCAACTCAGCCACAGCCGCGGCAGCGCGCGGCCGGCGGCGCGGCCGAGAACGGTCATCATGTCGGCGCGCAGCTTCGCGGCATTTTGGGCGCAGAACCGGGCCATTGCAAACCCATTCCACGCCGAAATCCCAACCTCGGCGCCGAACGTATCGGCCGCCTCATGCAGCCGTTCGACCAGCGCCGCATCGCCCGGCACGATCAGCGCGGTGCCGATCGCGACACCGGCTTTGGCCACTGCAGGGCGTGCCAAGAGGGCACCGATCTCGCCATCGAGCCGCACGGTTTCGGCGAACAGCAATCTGCCGCCGCGCCGCATCCGCCAGCGGTCGACGAAGCGGCCGTGCTGCATGGTCTCGCCCATCGCCGAACGGCCGAAGATCACCATCTCGGACAGCAGCAGCGAAGCATCGTCCGCCAGCTCGATATCGATCCGTCGCTCGGCGCGGGCCTGATCGAACAGGATGGTCTCCTGCGGCAGCCACGCCAGATGGCCGCCACTCGCGACCTTGAGGGTGATATCGAGCTGCGCGGCGGGGCCGTGCGAGCGATACACCTTCTCGGCCGCCGCCGTGGTCAGCGTCAGCCGCGCATCGGCCTGAACGTCGAGGCTGATGCTGAAGCGATCCCCACCGGCGACGCCGCCCGCGGTGTTCACCAGCACAGCCGACAGCCCCTGCTGTTCCGGCGATGGAAAGCGAACCCGGAGCGATCCGGCTTCATGCACCGGCCCACGCCGGGTGACGCCGCCGTCCGCCCGCACCTCGACGGCGACTTCTCCGACCGCCCGATTGGCGGCGAAGGTCTGCGAGGTGATGAGGCTGGTATCGGTCGCGATCATGCCGAGTATCCGCGGCGCTGCCACACCGGCCGCGCGCTCCCTCGCCCCGCCCCGGACTCACTCCCTCGCCACGAGCACGGCGAGCTCCCTCGCCCCGCTCTCGCGGGGAGAGGGGTGGGGTGAGGGGCGACGCGAGTCACGGCCCCTCGGCTATGCGGAGACGCCCCCTCACCCGGATCGCCACTGCGCGACGATCCGACCTCTCCCCGCAGGCGGGGAGAGGTGAAGATGCGCTCCGGTCGTTGCTGACGAAGTCTGTTCAAAGCCGTCCTACAGCGCCATCTGCCGGCTGATCTCTGCGGGGTCGAGGCTGGCGCGGTCGCAGGTGTATTTAACTGCGCCGCGATCCATCACCGCGAAATTGTCGCCGAGTTCGCAGGCGAAATCGAGATACTGTTCGACCAGCACAATGGCGATGTTGCCGAGATTGCGCAAATACGAAATCGCCCGGCCGATGTCCTTGATAATCGACGGCTGGATGCCTTCGGTCGGCTCGTCGAGCAGCAGCAGCTTCGGCCGCATCACCAGCGCGCGGCCGATCGCGAGTTGCTGCTGCTGACCGCCCGAAAGGTCTCCGCCGCGGCGGCCGAGCATCGAGTTCAGCACCGGAAACAGCGAGAACACATCGTCGGGGATCGACTTGTCGGCGCGCTTCAGCGGCGCGTAGCCGGTCTTGAGGTTTTCTTCGACCGTGAGCAGCGGAAAGATCTCGCGGCCCTGCGGCACCAGCGAGATGCCACGCCGCGCCCGCTCATACGGCTTCAAATGCGAGATGTCGGTGCCGTCGAAGGTGATCGCGCCGGACGAGATCGGCTGCTGCCCCACCAGCGCACGCAGCAGGCTAGTCTTGCCGACGCCGTTGCGGCCGAGCACGCAGGTGACCTTCCCCGGCTCCGCCGCGATCGACACCCCGCGGAGCGCCTGCGCGGCGCCGTAGTACAAATTGATATTGTCGACGGTGAGCATGGGCTCGTCCTCAATATGTAGCTTCAGCAAGAGCCGGCGTACTTTACCCGGCCGTCATCCCGCCCACGGACGTCATCCCCCGCGCATGCGGGGGATCCAGTACGCCGCAGCGCTGCGGTGAACACGCGACTCCCTGGGATACTGGGTCGCCCGCCTGCGCGGGCGATGACGGTGCAGCGTGGGGAGACGGCGCGAGAAACAACCCAGCAAGAATCATCATCACCGCCCCAGATACACTTCCACGACCCGCTCGTTCGCGGACACGTCGTCGATCGTGCCCTCGGCCAGCACCGTGCCTTCGTGCAGGCACGTCACCTTGACGCCGAGTTCGCGCACGAAGGTCATGTCGTGCTCGACCACCATCACGGTCTTGTCGTGGCTGTTGATCTCGCGCAGCAGCTCCGCGGTCTGCTGGGTCTCGACGTCGGTCATGCCGGCGACCGGTTCGTCGACCAGCAACACCTTGGGGTCCTGCGCCAGCAGCATGCCGATCTCCAGCCACTGCTTCTGGCCATGCGACAGCGAGCCGGCCAGCCGGTCGCGGGCGTCGCGCAAGCGGATGATGTCGAGCACGCGCTCGATCCGCTCGCTCTCGTCCCTGCTCCGCCGCCAGAACAGCGTGCCGCGGACGCTGTGATCGACGTTGAGGGCCAGAAGCAGATTGTCTTCGATGGTCTGGCTTTCGAACACCGTCGGCTTCTGGAATTTGCGGCCGATGCCGAGCTTGGCGATCTCGGTCTCGTCGAGCTTGGTGAGGTCGACGGTGCCGTCGAACACCACCTCGCCTTTGTCCGGCTTGGTCTTGCCGGTGATGATATCCATCATCGTGGTCTTGCCGGCGCCGTTCGGGCCGATGATCGCCCGCATCTCGCCGGGCTCCAGCGTCAGCGACAGGTTGTTGATGGCGTGGAAGCCATCGAACGAGACGTGGACGCCGTCGAGATACAGCATCGCCGAGGTCGATCGGGTTTCGAGCATGCTCATGACGTCACTCCGCCGGCTTCGGTTGGATCACGCCGTCTTCCCGCGCAGCGCTGTCCGCGATGTCGGTCGGCGGCAGCTTGCGCGAGGCCAGCCACGCATTGACGGTGCCGACGATGCCCTTCGGCAGCAACAGCGTCACCGCCACGAACAGGGCGCCGAGCATGAACAGCCAATACGGCGCCAGCGGCCCGGAGGTGAACACCGTCTTGGCGTAGTTGACGACGATCGCACCCAGCGCGGCACCCACCAGCGTGCCGCGACCGCCGACTGCGACCCAGATCACCGCCTCGATCGAATTGCCGGGGGCGAATTCGCTCGGGTTGATGATGCCGACCTGCGGGACGTACAGCGCGCCCGCGACGCCGGCCATGCACGCCGACAGCGTGAACACGAACAGCTTGTAGGACTCGACGCGGTAGCCGAGGAACCGGGTGCGGCTTTCGGCATCGCGGATCGCAATCAGCACCTTGCCGAGCTTGGAGGTGACAACCGCCCGGCAGATCAGGAATCCGACCGCCAGCGCCAGACAGCTCAGCATGAACAGCGCCGCGCGGGTGCCGTCGGCCTGGACGTTGAAGCCGAGAATGTCCTTGAAATCGGTCAGGCCGTTGTTGCCGCCGAAACCGAAATCGTTGCGGAAGAACGCCAGCAGCAGCGCATAGGTCATCGCCTGGGTGATGATCGACAGATACACGCCGGTGACGCGGGAGCGGAACGCCAGCCACCCGAAGCAGAAGGCGAGCAGGCCCGGCACCAGCAGCACCATCACCGCCGCGAACCAGAACATATCGAAGCCGTACCAGTACCAGGGCAGCTCCTTCCAGTTCAGGAACACCATGAAGTCCGGCAAGGTCGGATTGGCATAGACGCCGCGGGTGCCGATCTGGCGCATCAGATACATGCCCATCGCGTAACCGCCGAGCGCGAAGAACGCGCCGTGGCCGAGCGAGAGGATGCCGCAATAGCCCCAGATCAGGTCGATCGACAGCGCGAGCAGCGCGTAGCAGACGTATTTGCCGAACAGCGAGATCAGATAGGTCGGCACGTGCAGCGCCGACGACTCCGGCGTCAGCAGATTGAGCAGCGGCAGCAGGATTCCGATCGCAGCGAGCAGCACCAGAAAGATCGTCGCTCCGCGATCGAGCGAGCGGGTGAGGATGTGCGGGGTCATGACGCCACCCCTCCGTCATTGCGAGGAGCCCCCGGATCGGCGCTTCGCGCCGTCCGAGCACAGGCTCCGCGACGAAGCAATCCAGAGTCCAGTGCACGAAGCTCTGGATTGCTTCGCTTCGCTCGCAATGAAGCGGCTGATGTGGTTGATATTGCAGCGAAACTGTGCCTCGCCGCAGACGATAAGTGCGCGATCCTGGCTCCCCTCCCCCTTGCGGGGAGGGGTCGGGGG
>NZ_JAZDRK010000017.1:0-115529 GCF_047501505.1 Rhodopseudomonas sp. G2_2311 | reverse complement strand
CGTACTCAGCGATCAGAAAACGCCACTTCTGGATGTAGTTTCTTTCAATCGTCCGATCGAAGCTGTTGTCGCGCATCGAAGCCTCCCTGATGGGTGGATTCGATCACCGAATTGTTGAACATGCACAATTGCGAGCCGAAGGCGAAGCAATCCAGGACGCAAGCACGGGCCGCTGGATTGCTTCGCCGCTCGCTCCTCGCAATGACGAACTGAGAGCTGACCTCGACAAGAAATTGAACACCACGGAGTAACCAGATGACCAAGGCGCTCGACGGCGTTCGCGTTCTCGACTTCACCCATGTCCAATCCGGCCCGACCTGCACGCAGCTGTTGGCCTGGTTCGGCGCCGACGTCATCAAGGTCGAGCGTCCCGGCAGCGGCGACATCACCCGCGGTCAGCTGCAGGACATCCCGAAAGTGGACAGCCTGTATTTCACCATGCTGAACCACAACAAGCGGTCGATCACGCTCGATACCAAGAATCCGAAGGGCAAGGAGGTGCTGACCGCGCTGATCCGCACCTGCGACGTGCTGGTGGAGAATTTCGGCCCCGGCGTACTCGACCGCATGGGCTTCACCTGGGAGAAAATCCAGGAGATCAACCCGCGGATGATCGTCGCCTCGATCAAGGGCTTCGGTCCGGGGCCATATGAAGACTGCAAGGTGTACGAGAACGTCGCGCAGTGCACCGGCGGCGCTGCCTCGACCACCGGCTTCCGCGAAGGGCTCCCGCTGGTCACCGGCGCGCAGATCGGCGACAGCGGCACCGGCCTGCATCTCGCGCTCGGCATCGTCACCGCGCTGTATCAGCGCCACCACACCGGCCGCGGCCAGCGCGTCACCGCCGCGATGCAGGACGGCGTGCTCAACCTCTGCCGCGTCAAGCTGCGCGATCAGCAGCGCCTCGCCCACGGCCCGCTCAAGGAATACAGCCAGTTCGGCGAAGGCATCCCGTTCGGCGACGCGGTGCCGCGCGCCGGCAACGATTCCGGCGGCGGCCAGCCCGGCCGCATCCTGAAGTGCAAGGGCTGGGAGCAGGATCCGAACGCCTACATCTACGTCATCACCCAGGCCCCGGTGTGGGAGAAGATCTGCGACGTGATCGGCGAGACCGGCTGGAAGACGCATCCGGACTACGCCACGCCGCCGGCGCGGCTGTCGCGGCTGAACGAGATCTTCGCGCGGATCGAGCAGTGGACCATGACCAAGACCAAGTTCGAGGCCATGGAGATCCTCAACGCCGACGACATCCCCTGCGGCCCGATCCTGTCGATGAAGGAACTCGCCGAGGATCAGTCGCTGCGTGCCACCGGCACCATCGTCGAAGTCGATCACCCGGCCCGCGGCAAGTATCTGTCGGTCGGCAACCCGATCAAGCTGTCGGACTCCCCCACCGAGGTGAAGCGCTCGCCGCTGCTGGGTGAACATACCGACGAAATCCTACGCGACGTCCTCGGCTACAGCGACGCGCACGTCGCCGAGATCCACGATTCCGGCGCGACCGCCCCGCCGCGCAAGCAAGCGGCGGAGTAATTGCTGCATCGCATTCGCCGCGCCCGAATACCACGGGCGCGGTCGGACTAACTTGTCCGCACGTCATAAAAAGTCAGGTTGTTATTTCCCTCCTTGCGCCTGGTGATTAGCACGATCACAATGGCGACGGTACGGCTCCCGACAGAGGCGCCGGCTCACGGAGGAAACATGACGGACACGGTGCACGGGGTGGCCGCCGCGCAGACGCGGCGCGTGAGTGAGAGCTATCGCTGGACGCAACTCGCCATCGGCGTCGGCGCGATGGTGATGATCGCCAACTATCAATACGGCTGGACGTTCTTCGTCCCCGACATTCAGAAAACCTTCGGCTGGGACCGCGCCTCGATCCAATGGGCATTCACCCTCTTCGTATTGTTCGAGACCTGGCTGGTGCCGATCGAGGGCTGGTTCGTGGACAAATACGGGCCGCGTCTGGTGGTGCTGATCGGCGGCATCCTGTGTGCGATCGGCTGGGCGATCAACGCGCAGGCGACGACACTGTCGGGCTACTATCTCGGCATGATCGTCGCCGGCATCGGCGCCGGGGCGGTGTACGGCACCTGCGTCGGCAACGCGCTGAAATGGTTTCCGGACAAGCGCGGATTGGCTGCAGGACTGACGGCGGCGGGCTTCGGGGCCGGCTCGGCGCTCACCGTGGCGCCGATCCAGGCGATGATCCGCGACTCCGGCTTTCAGACCACCTTCATGTATTTCGGTCTCGGCCAGGGCATCGTGATCGTGTTCCTGTCGCTGCTCCTGCTCGCGCCGAAGCCGGGACAGGTACCCTCTCCCACCCGCAACGCCAACGTGTTCCAGACGCGGCGCGACTACCGGCCGACCGAAGTGCTGCGCCAGCCGGTGTTCTGGCTGATGTACTTCATGTTCGTGATCGTCGGCGCCGGCGGGCTGATGGTCACCGCCAACCTGAAACCGATCGCCGCCGACTGGAAGATCGCCGACACGCCCGTCACGCTGATGGCGATGACCATGACGGCGGTGACCTTCGCGGCGACCTTCGATCGCATCCTCAACGGTCTGACGCGACCGTTCTTCGGCTGGATCTCCGACAAGATCGGCCGCGAGAACACAATGTTCATCGCGTTCGGGCTCGAAGGCATTGGCATCTACGCGCTGTATGCGCTGGGACAGGATCCGGTGTGGTTCGTGCTGCTGTCGGGTCTGGTGTTCTTCGCCTGGGGCGAGATCTACTCGCTGTTCCCTTCGACCTGTACCGACACCTTCGGGGCGAAGTTCGCCGCCACCAATGCGGGGCTGCTCTACACCGCCAAGGGCACCGCGGCGCTGCTGGTGCCGCTCGCCAACTCGCTGCAGCAATCGAACGGCAGTTGGGACCTGGTGTTCCTGCTCGCGGCAGCCGCCAACATTCTGGCGTCGCTGCTCGCGCTGCTGGTGCTCAAACCTTGGCGGCGCAGCGTCGTCGCCAAGAGCGAAATGGTCTGATCGGCGCGGCGGCAACGCGCGCGCCGCAGACCGATCTGGTGTCACCGCGGCGTGGCCGAACGGCCACGCCTGTCTTGTCGTCTGTCTGATGGGAAATCGCATGAAAGTCTGTATCTATGGCGCCGGCGCGATCGGCGGTTATCTCGGCGTCCAGCTCGCTCGCTCCGGCGCCGCCGACGTCAGCCTGGTGGCGCGCGGCGCGCATCTGCAGGCGATGAAGGAGAACGGGCTCAAGCTGCTGATCGGGGACGAAGAGCGGGTGATCAAGCCCAACGCCACCGACAAGCCGGCCGAGCTCGGCGTGCAGGACTTCATCATCATCTGCCTGAAGGCGCATTCGATCACCGGTGCGATCGAGTCGATGAAGCCGCTGCTCGGCTCGCACACCCGCATCGTCACGGCGGTGAACGGCGTGCCGTATTGGTACTTCTACAAGCACGGCGGCAACGAGTTCGAAGGCCGCACGCTGGAGAGCATCGATCCGGGCGGCCGGCAGTGGAAGGAGCTCGGCCCCGAGCGCGGCATCGGCTGCATCGTCTATCCGGCAACCGAGATCGAAGCGCCCGGCGTGATCCGCCACGTCTACGGCGACAAATTCCCGATCGGCGAGCCGTCGGGCGAAACCACCCCCGACGTCGAGAACCTGTCGAAGGTGTTCGAAGCTGCCGGGCTGAAGGCGCCGATCCTCGACCGCATCCGCGACGAGATCTGGCTGAAGCTGTGGGGCAACGTCTGCTTCAATCCGATCAGCGCGCTGACGCATGCGACGCTGGACGTGATCGCGTCCGATCCGGCGACGCGGGCGCTGTCGAAGGCGATGATGCTGGAAGCGCAACAGATCGCCGAGACCTTCGGCGTCAAGTTCCGCGTCGACGTCGAACGCCGCATCGAGGGCGCCCGCAAGGTCGGCGCGCACAAGACCTCGATGCTGCAGGATCTCGAACGCGGCCGCCCGATGGAGATCGATCCGCTCGTCACCGTGGTGCAGGAGATGGGCCGGATGACCAACATCCCCACCCCCGCGATCGACTCCGTCCTCGGCCTCGTGATCCAGCGCGCGAAGGTGGCGGGGCTGTACTGACGGTTCACCGTCCCACGCCCCGTCATTCCGGGGCGCTCGCGCCAGCGAGCGAACCCGGAATCCCGAGGTTGTTAGCAACGAAGCCTCTCCCCGTCATTGCGAGCGCAGCGAAGCAATCCAGAAGCGCCGAGCACGGAGCTGGATTGCTTCGTCGCTACGCTCCTCGCAATGACGCTGGAAGAGCTTCAGTTATAGGAACAAAGGAGAAAACACGCCGTGACCAAATGGGTTCGTTTTCGCGCCAAGGGCGCGGTCGGGTTCGGCACGATCGCGCATTCCGATATCGCCGTGTATGATGGCGACATGTTCGGCGCCAACAAACCGACCGGGCAGACGCTGCAACTCGGCGATGTCGAGCTGCTTTCCCCATGCGCGCCCGGCAAGATCATCGGGCTGTGGAATAACTTCCGCGCGCTCGCCGCGAAGCTCAATCAGTCGATCCCGCCGGAGCCGTTGTACTTCCTCAAAGCCACCACCAGCGTCGCATCGCACGGCGCCGTGGTGAACCGTCCCGCCTCTTACGACGGCAAGGTGGTGTACGAGGGCGAGCTCGGCATCGTCATCGGCAAGCGCTGCAGCAACGTCTCGGAAGAAGCCGCAGCGTCGCACATCTTCGGCTACACCTGCGTCAACGACATCACCGCCGCCGATATCCTCAATCGCGATCCGAGCTTCCCGCAATGGGCGCGCGCCAAGAGCTTCGACGGTTTCGGTCCGTTCGGCCCGGCGATCGCCACCGGGCTCGATCCGCAGGCGCTATCGATCCGCACCATCCTCAACGGCGCTGAGCGGCAGAACTATCCGGTCGCCGACATGATCTTTGCTCCGCACAAGCTCGTCAGCCTGTTGTCGCACGACATGACGCTGGAGCCCGGCGACCTGATCTGCTGCGGCACCTCGGTCGGCGTCGGCGTGATGAAAGAACCGGTCAACGCCGTCACCATCGCGATCGAAGGCATCGGCGAGCTGCACAACGAATTCCGCCAGGCGGCGAAAGCCTGACGCTCTCTCGCCACACACACGTCATTCCGGGGCGCGCGAAAGCGCGAACCCGGAATCTCGAAATTGTTTTCACGACGCCGAGATTCCGGGTTCGCTCGCTGGCGCGAGCGCCCCGGAATGACTCGGTGAGATGACGCTCCCCTCCCCGCGCATTGGACATTTCGCTGTCGCTTCGGCAATCTCCCGGCCGCCAGCAACAGCAACAGGCGCGTCAGGCGCCGGATTGTCCAAGGGGGACCCAAATGATCAAGACCCGTTTCACCGAAGCCTTCGGCGTCGAACATCCGATCGTGCAAGGCGGCATGCAATGGGTCGGCCGGGCCGAGTTGGTCGCCGCCGTCGCCAATGCCGGCGCGCTCGGCATGATCACCGCGCTGACGCAGCCGACGCCGGAAGATCTCGCCAAGGAAATCGCGCGCTGCCGCGAGATGACCGACAAGCCGTTCGGCGTCAATCTCACCATCCTGCCGGCGATCAAGCCGCCGCCTTATGCCGAGTATCGCCGCGTCATCATCGAGAGCGGCGTCAAGATCGTCGAGACCGCCGGCAACAAGCCGCAGGAGCACGTCGAGGAGTTCAAGAAGCACGGCGTCAAGGTGCTGCACAAATGCACCAGCGTCCGCCACGCGCTGTCGGCGGAGCGGATGGGCGTCGACGGCATCTCGATCGACGGCTTCGAATGCGCCGGCCACCCGGGCGAGGATGACACCCCCGGCCTGGTGCTGATCCCGGCCGCTGCCGACAAGATCAAGATTCCGATGATCGCTTCCGGCGGCTTCGCCGATGCGCGCGGCCTGGTCGCGGCGCTGGCGCTCGGCGCCGACGGCATCAACATGGGCACCCGCTTCATGTGCACCAAGGAGAGCCCGATCCATCAGGCGGTGAAGGAAAAGATCGTCGCCAATGACGAGCGCTCCACCGACCTGATCTTCCGCACCCTGCGCAACACCTCGCGGGTCGCCAAGAATGCGATCAGCCAGCAGGTGATCGAGCTGGAGAAGCAGGGCGCGACCTTTGAGCAGGTCAAGGAGCTGGTCGCCGGCTCGCGCGGCAAGATGGTCTATGTCAACGGCGACACCGACGAAGGCGTATGGTCGGCGGGCATGGTGCAGGGCCTGATCCATGATATTCCAAGCTGCGCCGAGCTGGTGTCGCGGATCGTGCGCGAGGCGGAGGCGATCATCCGCGGCCGGCTCGAGGCCATGACCTCGGGCGGCGCGCGCGAGGCCGCGGAGTAAGAGGCGCGCGCCGGGCCGGCGCCGCGAGAACAGGACGAGCTTGCGATGAAAGCCTATGTCTACGGCGCCGCCGGCGCCGCCATCACTGAAGTCGACAAGCCGGCGCCGAAAGGCCCGCAAGTCCTGATCCGGGTCCGCGCCTGCGGGCTCAACCGCGCCGACCTCGGCATGACCAAGGGCCACGCTCACGGCGCCGCCGGCGGCGTGGGCGCGGTGCTCGGCATGGAGTTCGCCGGCGAAGTCGCAGCGCTCGGCGACGAGGCCTATGGCTGCAAGGTCGGCGACCGGGTGATGGGCTCCACCGCCGGCGCGTTCGGCGAGTACACCCTGGCCGATCACGGCCGGCTGCTGCCGATCCCGGACGGCTTGAGCTTCGAAGACGCCGCCACCCTGCCGGTCGCCCTCACCACGATGCACAATGCGGTGGTGGCGATCGGCAAGCTGCGCTCCGGGCAATCGGTGCTGGTGCAAGGCGCCAGTTCCGGCGTCGGGCTGATGGCGATGCAGATCGCCAAGTTGAAGGGCGCCCGCAAGGTGATCGGCTCGTCGACCGATAAGAGCCGCCGCGACAAGCTGCATCAGTTCGGCGCGGATCTGGCGATCGACTCCTCCGGCGACGGCTGGGTCGATCAGGTGCTCGCCGCCACCGGCGGCGCCGGCGTCGATCTCGTGATCGACCAGGTCTCCGGCAAGGTCGCCAACCAGAACCTCGCCGCGACGCGGGTGCTCGGCCGCATCGTCAATGTCGGCCGGCTCGGCGGCACCCATGCCGACTTCAATTTCGATCTGCACGCCGCGCGCCGGATCGACTATGTCGGCGTCACCTTCCGCAGCCGCAGCGTCGAAGAGGTCCGCGAAATCTTCCGCCAGGTCCGCGGCGACATCTGGCCGGCGGTCGAAGCACGCATCTTGAAGGTGCCGGTCGACAAGGTGTTTCCGTTCGCCGAGATCGGCGCCGCCTTCGCCCACATGGAAGCCAATCGGCACCTCGGCAAGATCGTGGTGACGCTGTAACGGCCGCCAGCGACCACGCCCTAAGCTGAGACTAATTCGCAGCTAGTCCAAACCGCCCCGTTACCACCAGGGTAACGGGCCGCGCGCCTTTTCGGCGTCGCACGAGGCTGCTAAATCCCCCGCCATGAACGACATCGCCAGCACCAAGTCGCGAGTGGCCGCGGTCTCCGTTGTGGCGAGTGCCACCATGGCGGCGGCGAAATTCGCCATCGGCATCGCCATCGGTTCGCTGGCGCTGATTTCCGAAGCTCTGCACAGCTCGATCGATCTGGTCGCCACCATCATCACCTGGTTCGTGGTGCGGATCTCCGATCGCCCCGCCGACGATGCGCATCACTACGGCCACGGCAAGATCGAGAGCCTGTCGGCGCTCGGCGTGATCGCGATGCTGTACGTGCTGGCCGGCGGCATTCTGGTCGAGGCCTACAGCCGGCTGCGCGAAGGCGCGCCGCCGCCGACCTTCTCATATCTGGCCTTCGCCATTCTCGGCGTCGATATCGTCGTCAATCTGTGGCGCGCCTGGGCCCTGCACCGGACCGCTGTCGCCACCAAGAGCCAGGCGCTCGCCGCCGACGCGCTGCATTTCGCTTCCGACGTGCTCGGCTCGTTCGCGGTAATCGCCGGCCTCGCGCTGGCCGCCGCGGGCTTTCACTGGGGCGACGCTGCGGCTGCGATCGGCGTCGCGGTGATGATCTCGCTGCTCGGCCTGCGGCTCGGCCGCTCGACCATCCAGACCCTGCTCGACCGCGCGCCCGAAGGCGTCTCTGACAAAGCACGCGAAGCGATCGGCGCGGTGCCGGGCGTGGTCGGCATCGAACGGCTGCGCGCCCGCATGGTCGGCCCGACGCATTTCATCGACGCCCTCGTCGAAGTGCCCCGCACCTACCCGATCGACCGTATCGACGAGATCAAGCGCAAGGCGCAGGAATCGATGTCGGCGATGTTCGGCGATGCCGACCTCACCTTCACGGCGATTCCGGTGGCGCGCGACAATGAAAGCGTGCGCGAGCGCATCATGGTGATCGCGCGCAATTCCGGCCTCGCCGTCCACCACGTCACTGTGCACGATCTCGGTCACAAGCTGATCGTCAGCATCGATCTCGAGGTCGACGGCGATATGCCGCTGATCGAAGCGCACGACATCGCACACAAGCTCGAGGATCACATCCGCGAGGACTTCGGTGCCGATGTCGAAGTCGACACCCACATCGAACCGCTGGAGCCGGAGCTGCCGCAGGGCTCCGACGCCGCGCCCGCGCGTGTCGAAGAGATTCGGCTGGCGCTGCGCCAGCTCACCCACGACGGCGCGATTCATGACGTGCACAGCGTCCGTGTGCGCGACACCGAGGCCGGCGAGATCGTCAACTTCCACTGCTACGCCGATCCGTCGATGAGCGTGATCTCGGTGCACGAGCACGTCGACGAAATCGAACGCAAGCTGCGCGCCAAGTTCCCCTCGGTGAAGCGCGTGATCAGTCACGCCGAACCGCCGAACGCCGACTGAGACGAACAGCGCCGCAATAAACTTTGCGGCCGTTCTTGTTTCGGACTCGACTCACGAAAAAATGTCGGCGCGATTCACCTTTGGATAAGAATTTTTCAGGCGGCCTGAGTCGTTGACTCTCGACAGCCCCCTAAAAGTCGATTCAAATCCTAATCATGATTCGAACGGCGCTCGCTGCTTCGAACGGGTGCTGACGGATACTTGGTGGGGGCCACGTATGGCGCGCGTGCAGGCAGCGGACGCCTGCGCTCAATCCGATTCCATTAAAGGATTGGCGCAGTCGATCGCTAAACCCGCCTATCATCGGCTGCTGAATGCAGAGCCGGTGTTGCGGCGCGCGGTGCCTTTGCTGATCATCGCATTTCTGGTCACCATCTTCTTCGGTGCCGCTGTTCAGATCATCGAGCAGAGCAAGCAGAAGCGCGGTGCGATGAACCGCGATCTCAGCGCACTCGCCGATCTGATCGCCGAACGGCTCGAGCATATCGGCGTGGTCCGGCTCGACCGCCCGGCCTCGATCGAACGGCTGCAGAACCTGCTGCCCGGACTGATCCCGACCTGGGGCATCGCCGCGGGTCGGCACGTCATCGTCACCAGCGCCGATCAGCGGATTCTCGCGCGCGTGCCGATCGGCGCCGAACCTAGCCTCGACAACCGTTTCCTTGAAGTGCTCGGCGCGGCGTCGCTGACCAAGTCCGGTCAGTCGAACGGTGTCACCGAAATCACCCTGCCCGGCGGCGCCTCCGCGCTGGCGACGATGCATGTGGTGAAGTCGCTGCCCGGCCAGGTCGTCATCATTCAGGAAGACACCGGCTCGGTGCTGCGATCGGACACCGCGCTGCAGGTGACGCTGTCGGCGACCACCGGATTCGTGGTGCTGATCCTCGGCTTCGCCTTCCATTGGCAGTCGACCCGCGCCCGCGAGGGCGACCTGATCAACGACGCCGTGCGCAGCCGGATCGACACCGCGCTCAATCGCGGCCGCTGCGGCCTATGGGATTGGGACCTCAGCCGCGGCCGGATCTTCTGGTCGCAATCGATGTTCACGATCCTCGGCCTTGAGAGCCGCAACGACCTCCTCACCTTCGGTGAGGTCAACGCGCTGGTGAAGGGCGAGGACATCGACCTGTTCGCGATCGCCGACGAACTGATGGCGGGCCGGGTCGATCACATCGACCACAGCTTCCAGATGCGTCACGCCCACGGCCATTGGATCTGGCTGCGGATGCGCTGCGAGCTCACCCAGGAGTCCGGCTCGACCGAGAAACACCTGATCGGCATCGCGGTCGACATCACCGAGCAGAAGAGCCTCGCCGAGCGCTCGGTCGAAGCCGATCTGCGCCTGCGCGACGCGATCGAGACCATCCCGGAAGCCTTCGTGCTGTGGGACGCCGACAACCGGCTGGTGCTGTGCAATTCGCACTTCCAGCGCCTGCACAAGCTGCCGGACTCGGCGGTGACGCCCGGCACCTCCTACGAGACCATTCTCGAAGTCGGCCGCATGCCGCAGCTCCGCACCCGGCTGTGCGACAACGGCGCGGTGATGCCCGGCGCCCGCACCTTCGAGGCGCAGCTCGACGACGGCAGCTGGCTGCACATCAGCGAGCGGCGCACCAAGGACGGCGGCTACGTCGCGGTCGGCACCGACATCACCAGGATCAAGGCGCACGAACAGAAGCTGGTCGACAACGACCTGCGGCTGCGCGCCACCGTTGCCGATCTCAAGATCACGCAGTCGAAACTGGAGAAGCAGGCGCTCGAACTCGCCGACCTCGCCCGCAAATACGCCGACGAAAAACGGCGGGCCGAAGAAGCCAATCAAACCAAGTCGAAATTCCTGGCCAATATGAGCCACGAGCTGCGCACGCCGCTCAACGCCATCATCGGCTTCTCGGAGATCATGGGCAGCGGCATGTTCGGCACGCTGGGCTCGGAGAAGTATCAGGAATACTGCCACGACATCATGACCAGCGGTCACTATCTGCTGGAGGTGATCAACGACATCCTCGACATGTCGAAGATCGAAGCCGGCCGGATGCGGCTGGAGATGGAGCCGCTCGATCTCGCCAAGACCATCGGCGAGTCACTGAAAGTCGTCGCCGGACGCGCCGAGCACAAGCATCTCGACCTGCGCTCCGAGCTCAACGACCAGATCCCGATCGTCGCCGACCGCCGCGCCATCAAGCAGATCCTGATCAACCTTTTGTCGAACGCGGTGAAGTTCACCCCGGATGCCGGCCGGGTAACGGTGCGCGGCCGCATCGCCGGCGGTTCGATCGTGCTGATGATCGCCGACACCGGCATCGGCATTCCGCCGCAATCGCTGCGCCGCCTCGGCCAGCCGTTCGAACAGGTCGAGAGCCAGCTCACCAAGAGCTATCACGGCTCCGGCCTTGGCCTTGCGATCGCCAAGTCGCTGGTCAATCTGCACGGCGGCTCGATGCGGCTGCGCTCCACCCTCGGCGCCGGCACCATCGTGATGGTCAGCCTGCCCCGCACCTGCCAGCAGCGCCCCCTCGCCGCCTGATCTCGCTCAGTCTGATCTCGCCGTCTGGCCTCTTGCCCGCCCTGGTCTCTTTTCACGGCCTCGTCTCTGCCGTTGCACGGCGATGGCGTGACTCCGCAGCGCAGAAGGAGAATCCGGGTTCGCGCTTCGCGCGCCCCGGAATGACTCGGGGTGAGTTCGGACGCTCCACACAACGTCATTCCGGGGCGCTCACGCAGTGAGCGAACCCGGAATCCCGAGATGCTCTGATACCAGGCCTCCACGCGATCGACCGGCGACCACATTGAGAGAGGCGTGCGGTCCAGTTCGCCCCCTCTTCCGCATCAGCCAATGCCTTCCACCTACGCGCAAAAACAAGCCCCGGTTCTGATCGCTCAGAACCGGGGCTTGCTTGAGCGGTGAGAGCTTCGCTTACCAGTTGACGCGGGCGCCGGCGGAGACCTGGTGGCTGGTGGCGTTGCTGCGATATTCGCCGGTATAGGCGGCGAACATCCGGAACGTCTCGGTGCGCCAGCCCGACAGCTTGGCGCTCACCAGCGCCGCGTTGCGGCCCGGCTGCGCCGCATCGACCAGGAACGCTTCATCGAGCAGCGCGGCTTCGCTGACCAGCGTGCTGTCACGCAGATCGTAGCCCCAGCCGACCTTCAGCTCCGGCGCCAGCGTGGTGCCGTCGGTGGTGCGCAGCCGTGCGCTCACCGCCGCGCCGACCGTGGAGGTCAGCTTGTCGTAGGTCCGGGCCGCATAGACGAGGCCGATCGGCAGCTGGCTTTCGCTGTAAGCGTCGCGGCGGAAGCCCTGCCAGGTCATGCCGACGAACGGCTTCAGCGTCACGTCGTGCCCCATCGCAAACCGATAACCGGCCTCGAACGTGGTGCCGACGCCGACGCCATTGGCGCTGCCCTGCAGACTGGTCGGCGACAGCAGGATCTGGCGGCTGGTCGCCATCTGACTCGGACCGGCCGCGATGCGGAAGTCGAGCACGGCGGCGCCCGGCGTCCAGCTCGCATAGGCGGCGCCCGCATAGGTATCGACGGTGCCTTGCATGTCGGTGCTAGTCGCCGTGGTGCGCGTGTAGCCGAACGCACCGCCGGCGTTGAAGCTGTTGGAGAACCGCCGATCGACGCCGACCGCAAAGCCGGCGCTGACCGCCTTCGAACCGGACAGATCGCCGCTGTCGCCGACCCGGCTGTTGCGACCGAAGCCCTGGCCCCACACCGACCAGCCGTCCTGCACCCGCTCGGCCGGCGAGATGCTGGCGAACGCGTTCATCGCCGCATTGGTGCCTGCGCTCATTGTGTTGCGACCCGCATAGGACATCGCGAAGGATTGCGCGGTGCCGTTCTGGCCGATCTCGCTGCCGGACGTCAGCATGTCCTGGCGATCGCCGATCGCGCCGAGGAAGCCGGTGAACGCCTGCAGCGGCGCGCTCGCCATCGCCGGCTGGCCTGGACCGGACAGCTGATTCAGCGCCTTGTCGAATTCCGCCTCGGAGTTGAGTTTGTACAGCGCGTCGTACAGCGCCTTCTCGTTGGCGGTCGGCATCTCGCCCGAGGCGGCGCGGTCCTTGTCGAGGATGCCGGCGATCGACCGCTGCGTCGGGCCGAGCTTATCGGCATCGGCAAGCTGGCTGAAGCTCGACGGCGTCACCACCAGCGTGATCGAGGTCGGGTTGTAGATCAGGTCGAAGCGGCCATTGGCCGGCAGACCCGACGTCGGCTGCACCAGCTTGGAGAAACTGCCGGCGGTGCTGGCGCCGTTGGTCGCCTGCACAAAAGCGAATTCGGTGCCGATCGCCGGCGTGTAGTTGCTGACGGTGCCGACGCTGCCGCGCAGCACTGGGGTCAGTGTGCCGGCCGCGTAGAACACGTTGCCGGCGCCGGTGACGTAGATCTTGTCGTAGGTGCCGGGGCCGCCCGGCACGATCAGCGAGCCGTCGATGTCGATCCGAGTCGTGGCGCTCGAGGTCAGCGTGACATTACCATTGAAGGTCAGCGAGCCGACCGAGTTGCCGTTCAGCACCGTGCCGGCCGGCACCACGTTGTTGCTCACCAGGTCGCCGATATTGGCCATCTTGCCTGGTGACAGCGTGCCCGCGATCACGGTGTCGCCGGCGATCGTGCCGAAGCCGGCCAGGGTTGCGGGCTGCGCGACTTCGAGGCGATGGCCGGCCGACATCGTCAGCGTGCCGTCGACCGCGAGCGTGCCGAGCTGCGCAAACACATTGCCGCCGGCGTTGGTGCGGCCCGAGATGCTCAGAATGCCGGTGCCGACCTTGGAGAAATCGCCATCGGTGGTGAGCAGCCGGCTCCAATAGGTCGTCTGGTCGGCGAGCACCGACACCGCCGTGTTAGCAGCGAGCGTGGTCGGACCATCGGTCGCCCGATCGAGCCGGATCAGGCCGTAGCCGAACACGGCATCGACGCCCGGCGCGCCGAGATCTTCGGTGGTCGAGAACAACAGGCGCGACAGGTCCTGCGCGTTGTAGCTCGGATTGGCCTGAATCAGCACCGCGATCGCGCCCGACACCGTCGGCGCCGCCATCGAAGTGCCTTGCGCGAAGCCGTAGGTGTTCACCGGCACGGTCGAATACACCAGCGCCCCCGTTGCATCATCGCCACCGGGCGCGGCCACGCACCAGCTCGCGGTCACGCCGCAGAGATTCGAATAAGACGCAGCCGCCTTGGTGATGCCCACCGACATCACCGAAATGATCTGCCCCTGCTGATGCTGGAGAGCAGATCCGTCGAGCTGCTGTCCCTGATCGTCATAGACACCGAGCGCGGCGTGCGCCGGATTGAAGAACGGCAGCAGTGCAAGGCCATTGGCATTGCGGGCGGCGATCGGATTGTCGGCGCGGTCGTTGCCGGCCGCGGCGACGATGATCTTGCCGGCTTTGAGGACATTGAACGCGGCATTCGCCTCATCGTCGATGTTTCCGACGGTCCATAGTTTCAGATTGGTCAGCCCGTCGGAGTTCGGACCGTAGCTGGCGTTATAGACCATCGTCCCGCTCAGGCCGGCGAAGTAGTTCAGCGCCAGCGCGGAGGAGTCGACGTTCCCGTAAGTGGTGTAGCCTTTCTCGGCGATCGCGCGCAGCGGAATGATGCTGGCATCGTAGGCGACGCCGTGCGCATCGACATTGTCGAACTTCTCCGCCGCGATAATGCCGGCGACGTGCGAGCCATGGATGTCGGTCTTCTGCGCGCTCTCCGGCGAGAGATCGTTCGGATCGAACGCCTTGCCGATCTCGACCATGTAGTTCTTGCCGAGGTTGGTGCGCAGCTTGTTGACGAGGCCAGCATTGGTGGCGTCGAACCCGGTATCCGCCACCGTGACGGTGACGCCGGCGCCGGTGAAGCCGCGATTATAGGCGCCCTGGGCGCCGATCATATCCAGGTTCCAGGTCTGCTCGGTCGTGGATGGCAGCGGGTTCGGCAGGTTCGGCGAGTTGTTCACCGCCATCGCGACGTTCTGATACGACGACGCGTTCAATCCGGAGACCGACGCGGTGCGGGTCGCGAGCACTTGCGCAGCGTTCGGCGCGAGGACCATCCGCTGGCCGGAGGTCAGCACGCCGAGATCGGCAGCGGTGGTGACGTCGCGCACCGCCGTCGGCGCCAGCGTGGAGACATGGCGCACCACGGCGTCGCGTAGTCCGGGATCGCGATACGTGCTGTCGTAAGCCTGCGCGATCAGCGCGCGCTCGCCCTGCCGCATCGCATCGGAGAACTTCGCCTTCAGGTCAGGCGACAACGCAGACTTGGCAACCGATTTCGAAGGCGATTCCGCCGCATACAACGCGGCTGACATCGGAGTGCTGACAAGAAACGTTGTACACAACAGCAGCGACGAGAGATGACGAAAACGCCCCACGGTGCTCACGGACTTTCCCTTCCTGTCCGAGCAGGCGCCTCAGCCGCGCATGCTCGGTCTTCTGTCTCGATCGGCGAACTGACGAACACTTCGCCTCGGTGTTCGCGTAGTTCTAAATCGGTGCGAATGCGTCGCGACAGAGCGGAGCGGCCGGATTCAGGTTGAAGGCGGCGCTTTCCTTTGACTTTGCGTCTCACAACCGGATGGGACGGCTACGTTGGCCATCCATTCGCCTTGGCGCGGATACACGCAGAGCGCGCAATACATGGCTACCGCGTCCGGCTGCTGGCGGTGCGGAGACGAATCGTCTTTCTCGGAAAAAACCGCTAAGCTGAAAGCACTTGGCCGCGGGCGCAGCGAAATACCGATGGCCTGATCGAGCCGGCTTGAAGATCAATCGACCCGATGGCGTCCCTTCCCCGTCTGTATTACGTGACCTCCGGCCTCGACGAGGCCAACGCATTCGCGACTTGGCGTGCGGTGATCTCGCCGCTGTTCGAGCCGCGTCCCTGCGGTCCGAGCCGCAAGATACCGACCGGATCGGCCTATGGCATCATCATCGGCGACCTGGTGGTCGCCAAGGTGGCGTTCAACGCCCAGGACTTCGTCCGTGACGCCCAGCGCATCGCGGTGACGCCGGACCACCTGCTGCTGCACCTCTACGTGTCCGGCGGCTTCAACGGCGAAGTGACGCGGCAGCAGACCGTGATCGGCCCCGGCAAGGTGGCGTTGATCGATCTCGCCTGCCCGATCTCGACCCGGGCGTTCGCGTCGAACACGATGTGCCTGATCGTGCCGCGCAAGCTGCTCGGCGGTGTGCCGCTGCACGCGCTCAAGCCGAAGCTCGATCCGCTGCGCAACGACCTGCTCGCCGCCTATATCCGCTCGCTGCAGGAGCGCAGCGCGCAGCTCACCGAGGCCGACGTGGCAACGACAGTGGCGGAGACGGCCGACTTCCTCCGCCGCCTGCTGGCGCCGTCGGCCGAAGCGGATCTCGCCCCACAGCGCGGCGCCGACGAGACCATCCTGGCGCTGACCGAGGCACTGATCCGCGACAACCTCGCGCAGCCCGAGCTGTCGCCCGATTGGCTGGCGCAGCAGCTCGACGTGTCGCGCGCCTCGCTGTACCGGCTGTTCGCCGAGCGCGGCGGGGTGATGCGTTACGTGCAGGAACGCCGGCTGCTCGCGGTGCAGGCGGCGCTGGCCGATCCGGTGGAGACGCGGCGGCTGTCGCGCCTCGCCTCCGATCTCGGCTTCAAGAGCGAGGCGCATTTCAGCCGCTCGTTCCGCGCCCGGTTCGGCATCACCGCCAGCGCCTATCGCAAGGCGCAGCTCGATGCCTCGGCGGCGATCCAGCTCACCAGCCCGGCGGTGGTGCAGCAATGGTGGACCGCGGTGGCGCGCGATCCATTCCGGCAGGCCGTCTGAGCGACAGCATTCCCGCGGAGGGCGCGAGCAAGGACGACACTTAAGAGTCTGATGCTTCCAAGGCCGTCTATCGGATGGAGGCATGAAAAGGGCCACTCATGAGGCAATCATGAGCTGCCCACTCTAGTCCAACGCGATATGGCGTATCTCAATCCTCTTGGCGCTTTCTTCCATCAAATCGATATTTTCGGCTGCGAAGGTCGAAGGCGTCCTTTCCGCCTTCCATGATGTCGGTGATTACCTTGCAGACTGCAGGAGTTTCGATTGCTCCATCCTCAAGAATCTCGACTCTTGGATTCTCAGGCTGGTTTCCGATAACGGGATCGCCAGCTTTGAGAGCTATGACTTTATCAGCATCGCCATTTACGACCATATTCGGATTGTGCGTTGAGAAGATGAGCTGTCGATGACTCTTTGACAGCCGGATCAAGTCAACGATCCGCATGATCACCCGGTTATCCAGATCATCCTCGGGCTGGTCGATGATAAGAGTTCCGGCGGATTGCTTCAGGAGCAACTCAAGAAGTGCAGATGCCTGCTGACCCGGAGAAGCCTTGGCGAAGTCCATGCTACGGCCCGAATCGACATACGTCATCGCGATATAGTCGTTTGGTACCGCAGCCAGAATGTCTCCGACTGTCGCGTCGTTGATGTTGTCGTAGATCTTCTTGCGCTGACGCTCTGTGGTGCCCCCGTCGATAGCGAGGAACGACTTCAACTTGCCGTCCAACACATTGTCTGGCTCCACCGGGTGGCCAGCTGCGATCTTGTCCTTGTAGATCTCCAGCATAGATTCGCAGATGGCATCCCAAGCGTCATCTGGGTTGTCCTTGACTATTTGCTGAACCCATGAGGTGCATCTTTCAAAGACACTATGAACCGTGGCTCGATCCATAAGAGCCTGGATCGACTCGCAATATTGCGATGGACTTGGGTCTTTCTTCAACTTTGCTTTGAGAAGCGCGCTCGATTTGTCGGCAACTTGGTTTGCTGCCTCGGTAAGAATGGCACGGCGACTTGCAACGAGTTTCTTCAGCTTGTCGCGCGAGTCCTGGAAAGCTTGTTGAGACCCTTCCGAAGCTTGTGCCCTGGTAGCCAATTTGGAGATTTGGTCAGTTATATTTCTAAGTTCGGAGTTGAGCCTTCCATTCTCTTCCAAGAGAAGTTTGTGCTTCTTCTGGTAATCAACGGCTGTAGCAAGCTCCTTCTTGAATGCATCCTCTCGCAGGCTGTAGGATTCTTCTGCGACGGTGATCGACTCGGCCAACCGGTCTACAAGGCTCATGGCCTCAGTCAGCTTCGCCCTGATTTGCTCGCGGGTCTCATTGATCCGGTCGATCATCCGAGCAATTTCCGGAAACGTGGATGCCTCCGGGTACTGATCAAGAGGAATAAAGAGCGAGTGCCTTCTGGCGAGCTCAAGAGTCTCCGTCTCAGTTGGCAGAATAGAATTGGCGAGAGAAAGAAGATTACGACCCTGAGCATAGCGGAGTTCATCTGCGATGATTTTCCGATGCTCTTCCGAAACACCCTCAGCTTTCAGGCGTTCGCCGATGGATGCAATTCGGTTCATCAAGTCTGCTGCAGCTGTCGATGCGCGAGACTGCTCAAACCTGTTTTGCCAGTGAGCGACTGCTTGCTGCAGTGTCGTCTTGACGGTTCTCTGAGCGTTTACAATCTCTTGGTCGATTGCTCGCTTCTTATCAAGCTGTTCAGCGGCGGCGATCCCAGTAATCTGCTCGACTGCGGACTCCGCATTCCTCGTGGTGGTGGAAAGCTGCTTCTGGAAGAACGCACGCCCTCTGAAGCGACTCCTTGCTTCGGCGAGTGAAAGGACGAGGCGAGATCCAGATGAAGGAGTAACCTCGATCTGGTCACGCCGAAGGTCGCGTCGCCAGCGTTCGCCAACGCCCTCTCGCTCAATCGCTACCTCGACGAATCCCTCATCAAGCGTTTCTTCTATCAGCTGCTCTTCGCGCTGTAGGTCTGACTCGTTCTCCAAGTCCCGCTCGGTGCGAGCAAGGCCAAAGCGAAGGTACTCCAGGATGGCGCTCTTTCCGGAACCGCGACCACCAATTATCGCATTGAATCCCGGATTGAATTTAATGGTGACGGGCGCTGGCCCAGTGAGGGTCGATTTGACCGTCATCTCGACAATGCGCTCAAGGGGCTCTTGAGGCTCTTCGTAGGCGATCCGCGCCTCGTCGGCCAAGAGAGCCTGACGAAGGCCCTCAAGGTTCGGCTCACCAAGCTTGATCCAGCAATCGTACAAGCCGAGCCGATCGAACGTGTCAGATCGGGCGTCTCCAGTTACGAGGATAGCCCGCCTGCGATTTCCCCATTGCTCAATCTTTCCATATGCCTTGTCGAGCGTAGATTGCGTGAGCTGGTTGAACGGTTCCTCAATGTATACGCCATCGCTCTCAAGATTGGCGAACCGGATATGATGGCCTGCTTTGTTTACCGTTTTGTGCGCACCTTCGTTTCCGAAGTGCGGGAACAGGATGCAGGCATCCCGAAGGCAGATGTCGTCTTGAATGAGAGAATGCAGTTGTGCGACGGTGATGCCCGCCGGAAGAATTTCGCAAGTTCTCTCTTCTTGGTCTGGCGAAGGCATTACATCGGGAAGCCGACTCAGGAACTTCCTTAGAACTTCGTCCGCCTCGTTGGGATCGAAGATAACGAGACATTGGGCATCGTCCGAGCAGGTGACCTCAACGCCAGGATAAACGACGACGGGTGGCATGCTCGCTGCGCCCGCCTTCTGGATGTACGAGACCAGAGCAACATCGTGATGGTCTGTTATCGCAACGACGTATATTCCTTTATCCGAGCACGCCTTGATGAAGGTTCGCGCCCACTCATGTCGCGCATCCTCCTTCTCAAGTGTGCCGCCTGGCAGGATGGTGGCTCCCATCCATCCACGATCCCGTGGTGTGTGGCACTGTAGGTCTGACTTGTACCAAATCGTTCCGGGGTGAAGTCCTTTTGGGTGGGGCATCAACGTCTTCTCAAATCTACAAAGCTGGGCAATCTGTGAGGTCACTAAATGGGCTGCGCAAGTTCAACTTTGGGTAGAGGCATCTTAGAGAAACTTAAACCCTGCAGTGTTTTCAAAGACCGACAGCAAAAAAGAGAGCCCTTTTGGGGCTCCGTCAATCTCGAACAGCTAGAGACTGTTCTTCTCAGCAATCGAAGCGAAGATGCTCTCCATCCAATGGCACTGGCGATCATTGCTGTGTCGCTCAAGTCCATCAGCGGATGAGCCTTCGTCGGCTATATTTCGCTCACGATGGGGCCGTTTCTCATCGCTCATGCGCTAATCTGTCTGTACAGAACGTTTGAATGGCTCTTCGACTTCTGCATCAGGACGAACAAGATCAGCTTCATTTTCACGGTCGCGGGCGCCATTGCCGCGACCTACCAGATCGTCAATAAATAGCAGGATCATTGCCGTGCGTGATTGCTGTGTGCATAATCCTTCATGACCCAAGAAACCTCGCGGCGGGTTCAACGCTGCGGCGTATGCTGCCATCTTCTTTCGCGCACAAGTACCATTTTTTGGATAACCTGTACGTCCAGTTTCGCTCTTTGGCTGCCGAAATCACCTCCCCTTCCTGTTAAGCATAACACGGGGGGCAATGGTGAAACGGGTCTAGAATTCTATCTAAGACCATAGCCTAAAATCCGGCTTGTCCGCGTTCGGAGCGGCCGTGTAAGAGCGAACCGACGATTGATGCGAGGAGCCCGGCGTGGATTTCAGCACCGCCTTCCACCAGACCTCGGTCTGGATGTTTCGGCTGGCGTTCGTCGGCGCCGCGATCGGCATCGGCTACATCGTCATGACCAAGCAGGACGAGACACCGGCGACGGCGCCCGCCTCCATCGCGGCTCCGATCGACGATGGCGTGACCGGCTGCAAGCCGATCGGCCAGACCGCGAGCGGCAAGCTGGTGTATTCGATGGATTGCGAACAGCTGCCCTCTGCCGACGCCGCGAAGTAATCGCTCCGGACGATTACAACTCGCCGCTCGAGAAAACTGCGGCGCACGCAACTGCGCCCTAAGCGTCCTCGCCGCCGATCAGGCGGTTGAAGATCGCACGCACGTCGGACTGGGTCTCTTTCACCCGCGCCTGCAGGGACGAGAAGTCCGGCGCGTCGCCGGCACGCACCATCACCCGCAACAGATCGTCGCCGGCGGTGTCCGGGTTGAACTTCTCGCTGACGCACAGCCGCAGGATCTGCGTCAGGTTCTGATACAGCCGGGCCGCAGGCCGCAGCACTTCGGCATCGGCCTGCGCCAGAAAGCCGAGCCGGGTCGCATTATCGAGAGCCGAGAGCGTGTTGACGTGCAGGATGTCGGGCGCCTCGTGCGCGTGCACGAGCTGCAGATACTGCGCGATAAAGTCGATATCGACCATGCCGCCGGCGGCGTATTTCAGATCCCAGACGTCGTCCTCGCCCTTCTCCTGCGCGATCGCGCGGCGCATTTCGGCGACGTCGTTGGCGATGATCGCCGCGTCGCGCGGCCGCGTCAGCACCGCGCGGATCACCTGCTCGATCCTGCTGCGAAACTCCGGCGCGGCCGAGATCACCCGCGCGCGGGTCAGAGCGAGATGCTCCCAGGTCCAGGCTTCCTGCTCCTGATAAGCGGCGAATGCATCGAGCCGCGACGCCACCGGACCGGCGCGGCCCGACGGCCGCAGCCGCATGTCGACGTCGTACAGCACGCCGTAATTGGTCCGCGTCGTGAACGCCGAGATCAGCCGCTGGGTGAACCGCGCGAAGTATTGTGCACCGTGCAGCGAGCGTTCGCCGTCACTGTCGGGCTGATCGTCGTCGAAATCATAGATCAGGATCAGGTCGAGATCGGACGACGCCGTCATCTCGCGGCTGCCGAGCTTGCCCATCGCCAGGATCGCAGTCTGCTGACCCTTGACCCGGCCATAGGTCGAGGCGAACTGCTCGCTGACCAGGCCATGCACCGTGCCGACGATGCCTTCGGCGACGTCGGCGAATGCCACCGCCGCCTGCTGGGTTGGAACGGTGCCGGACAGAATCCGCGTTCCAATCAGGAACAGGCTCTCCTGTCCGAACAGCCGCAGCCGATCGAGAAACTCTTCGTACGACCCCGCATCCGCCAGCGTCACCGCCAGCCGCGCCGACAGTTCGGTCTGATCCGGCATGGCGCCGAAGAACCGCGGGTCGATCAAGCCGTCGAGGATCTGCGGCTGCCGTGCCAGCATGTCGCCGAGCCGCGGCGCGGCGCCGAGCACCAGCGCCACCAGCGTCAAGAGTTCGCGGTTCTGGCTCAGCAGCGAAATCAGCCGGCCGCCGCGATGCAGCGCCTGCAGCAGGCGATCGAACGCATTGACGGCGTCGTCCGGCTGTTCGGCGAGCGCCAGCTCCTCGATCAGCGCCGGTACGAATTCGCGGAATGCGCGCTGCGTGGTCTCGACCTTGAGCACGCGATAGCCGCCGGTCATCCATTGCTGCAGAGTCGTCGCGATCATCAGCGGCTTCTTGTAGCCGAGCGACAGCAGGTGATCGAGCAACCGGGTGTCTTCGGGGCCGGCGCCGTAATCGACCGGCGGCAGCTTGGCGGTGCCGGTCGGATCGCCCTCGAACAGCTTGGCGTAATGGCCCTGCACCCGTTCGAGATAGCCGAGCAGATCGCGCGCAAACGAGTCGCGGCTGTCGTAGCCGAGGAAACGCGAAAACCGTTCGATCGCCTCGACGGTGTCGGGCAGCGCGTGGGTCTGCTCGTCGGCGATCATCTGCACGCGGTGCTCGACCTTGCGCAGGAACAGATACGCTTCGGTCAGCTCGTCGCGCGCCTGCCAGGTGATCCAGTTGCGCGCCGCCAGAATCTCCAGCGCCTCCAGCGTCGGCCGCACGCGGAGTTCGGGATGGCGACCGCCAGCGATCAGTTGCTGGGTCTGGGCGAAGAATTCGATTTCGCGGATGCCGCCGCGGCCGACCTTGACGTTGTGGCCTTCAACCGCGATCTCGGTCTGGCCACGATAGGTCTGCATCTGCCGCTTCATGTCGTGGACGTCGGACAGCGCGGCGAAGTCGAGATGCTTGCGCCAGACGAACGGCGCGATCTCCGACAGCAGCGCTTCGCCGGCGACGAGATCACCGGCGCAGGGCCGCGCCTTGATCATCGCGGCGCGTTCCCAGGTGCGGCCTTCGCGTTCGTAGTAATTGAGCGCCGACACGGTCGAGAGCGCCACCGGCGTCGACGCCGGATCAGGCCGCAGCCGCAGGTCGACACGGAACACGTAGCCGTCGCCGCGGCGCTGCTGCAGAATCCGGCTGAGCCCCTGCGTGACGCGGACGAAGAACGGCTGTGGTTCGATGTCGGGCGCGAGCGTCGGCGCATCGAGCTCGTAGAACACGATCAGGTCGATGTCGCTCGAATAGTTCAGTTCGCCGGCGCCCATCTTGCCCATCGCCAGCACGATCAGGCCGGAGCCCTGCTCCGGGCAATCGGGATTGGGCGGCACGATCCGGCCGCGGCCGGCTTCCTGGCGCAGCAGGAAGCGCAGCGCCATCTGCACCGAGCGGCCGGCGAGATCGGTGAGCGCCTGCGTCACCTGCATCACCGGCCAGATCCCGCCGATATCGCACAGCGCGATCAACAGCGCCGCCTCGGCCTTCAGCCGGCGCAGCACCGCCATCACCTCGTCCTCGGCTGACGCCGCGGCGACCAACGTCTCGGCGTCTTCGAGCAGCTTGGCCAGCCGCTGTTCCGGAGCGCCGCGCAGCACCCGCCGCAGCCGAACCGGATCGGCCCGGATCAGATCGAACAGATACGGCGAGGCCTCGGCGATCGATTGCAGTGCGGTCTGCAGGTCGGGGAACGCGTTGCCGAGGGCGGCGATCGCATCGGCCTGTTCAGGCGCCAGATCGCCCAGCCAGCCAGCCCAACGCTCCGCCGCCAGTACGGGATCGTACAGGCGCGGTCCGGCGCCGAAGCGCGCGGCCAAAGCGGTGTTATCGAGGTCCGCGGTGATCGCGGAAAAAATCATGCCGGCGCCGGTTCGAGAGTTGTTGCGGAGGCCTGTCCTTCGCCCGTGCGGGCCGGAATTGCAAGCGTGGCGCGCAAACCCGGGTCCGCGTCGGCGAGTCGCAGTTCGCCGCCGTGCAGCCGCGCCACCGCCGAAGCGAGGCTGAGGCCGAGCCCAGAGCCCGGCAGCGTGCGGCTGGCCTCGAGCCGGACGAAGCGCTCGATCGCGTGCTTGCGGTCGCCTTCCGGAATGCCGATGCCGTGGTCGGTGACGCTGAGCAGCACCTGATCGCCATCGCGTCGCGCCTCGATCAGCACCGTGGCGGCGGTGGTCCCGGCGCTGCCATCCGCCGGCGGCTGCAGCTTGCCGTACTTGATCGCGTTCTCGACCAGATTGGCGAGCGCCTGGCTGATCAATTCGCGATTGCCGCGGACCGGCGCGGCCAGAGCTTCGACCTGCAGGCTGAGCTCGTTGTCTTCCGCCAGCGGTTCATACAATTCGTGGATGTCGCGGGCGATCTCGGCGGCGTCGAAATCGCTCATGTCGCCGCTGGCATAACCGGCCTCGGCGCGCGCGATCATCAACAGCGCATTGAAGGTGCGGATCAGGCCGTCGGACTCCTCGATCGTGCGCTCCAGCGCGACGCGATAGTCGGACTCGCTGGAGGCCCGCGCCAGCGCCTCCTCGGCGCGGTTGCGCAGCCGCGTCAGCGGCGTCTTCAGATCGTGCGCGATGTTGTCGGAGACTTCCTTCATCCCCGACATCAGGGCTTCGATCCGCTCCAGCATCGCGTTGAGATTCTCCGCCAGGCGGTCGAGCTCGTCGCCGCTGCGCCCGACCGGCAACCGGCCCGACAGATCGCCTGCCATGATCCGCTGCGTGGTGCCGGTCATCGCATCGATCCGTCGCAGCACGCGGCGGGCCGCGAACACGCCGCCGCCGAGGCCGAGCACGACGACGATCAGCACCGACCATTGCGCCGCCGAGCGTACGACCTTGTTCAGCCGCCGCCGCTCTTCGAGGTCGCGGCCGACCAGCAGGCGAAAGCCGCTCGACAACTCGGTGACGCGCACCAGCGCGCGGTGATCGGAGCGCTCCTGATCGTCGAGCCGGCGATAGAACGTCTCGCTCCAGCCGAGCTTGCTCATCACCCCCGGCGCCAGCGCGCCGACATTGCCGGCGACCGCCTGCCCGGCCGGGGTGGTGACGAGATAGAGATTGGCGCCGGGCCGCAGCGCGCGGTTCTCGAGCGTGAACACCACGCCGCGCAGACCGCGTCGGCCGTAGATGTCGTTGATCTCGGCGATCTCGGCGTCGACCGTGGTGGTGATCTGATCGGTGATCAGCTTGCGCGTGGTCCAGGCGAAGTACGCCACCAGCGAGGCCGCGAACAGCCCGAACAGAAACAGATAGACCAGCGTCAGCCGAAACGCGGTGGTTCGGATCAGCTTACCGAAGGCGGTCACGGATCACGTCCCGGCGGCGATGCTCTTGAAGGGCTTTCATGCCGGCAAATTAGACAGTTCGGCCCTGAATCCAAAGTGACAAATCGTTCAAGTAGCGGAGCTACGCCTGCAGCGCTCGAAGAGCCGGACACAGCAAAAACCGAGGCGCCGCCTTTGGACAGGCGACGCCTCGGTGTGAGTGATAGCTGGAATAGCACAGTCCGCCGCGGCAGGCGGCGGCGCGGCGCTATGAGGCGCGCACGGTGCGGAGGAAGCGGCTCACTTCGTCTTCGAGCCGGCCGCTCTCCTGCGACAGTGACTGCGCCGACGACAATAGCTGCGTCGACGACGAGCCGGTTTCGACCGCGCCGCGCTTGACGTCCAGAATGGTGGCGGAAACGCGCTCGGTGCCCTGCGCGGTCTGCTGAATGTTGCGCGAGATCTCCTGCGTCGCCGCGCCCTGCTCTTCCACTGCGGACGCGATGTGCGCGGAGATTTCCGACAGCTTCTCGATGGTGCCGCTGATCTCGCTGATCGCGCCGACCGATTCCTGCGTCGCCGACTGAATGCGGCTGATCTGCTGGCCGATCTCGCCGGTGGCCTTCGCGGTCTGCTCGGCCAGCGCCTTCACTTCGGCCGCAACCACCGAGAAGCCGCGACCGGCTTCACCGGCGCGGGCGGCCTCGATCGTCGCGTTTAGTGCCAGCAGGTTGGTCTGGCCGGCAATGGTGTTGATCAGTTCGACGACGTCGCCGATCCGGGTCGCGGCCTTCGACAGCTCGCTGACGCGCTCGGTGGTGTTGCGCGCCTGGCCGACGGCGTCACCGGCGATCCGCGCCGATTCCTGCACCTGCTGGCTGATCTCGCGGATCGACGACGACAACTGATCGGTCGCCGAGGCCACCGACTGCACGTTGCAGGTCGCTTCCTCGGACGCGGCCGCGACGTTGCTGGCGAGATGCTGCGAGGTGTCTGCCGTGGTGGCAAGCTGGCGCGCCGAGCTTTCGAGATCGGCCGACGCAGTCGACACCGTCCTGACGATCTTGCCGATCGCGCTTTCGAAATCGCTGGCGAGCTGATGGATCGAGTCGCGCTTCTGGTTTTCCGCCTTCACCAGGTCGTCGATGTCGACCAGCGAGCCGCAGGCGCGCCGCGGCTTGCGGTTCTCGTCAAGCACCACACCGCCGGTGGCGCGGAACCAGCGATAGCTGCCGTCCTTGACCTTGAGGCGATATTTGACGTCGTAACCGATGCCGGTCTGGCAGGTCTGGGTGAAGGCCGCGAAGGTCGGCGCGACATCGTCGGGATGCAAGCGGTCCGACCAGGACTGCACGACGTTCGGGAATTCAGCTTCGGAGCTATAGCCGCACAGCCGGCGGAATTCGGACGACCAGGTCCACCGCGCCTTGGGATGCATCGCATCGCCTTCGTGCAGGATCGCGTCCCACAATCCGATGCCGCAATGAAGCGACAGGGTGTCGAGCCATTCGGCCTTCTGCAGCAGCTCCTGTTTCTTCTGGCGTCCCATCAACATGCGGCTTTTCACATCCCTGATTAGCAGTGAGTTTGCAGGACGTTCGCATGTGAAAGTTAAGAAACGATGGGCGCGCTGTATTTAGATACCCAGCAACACTACGGGGGTAGTGCTTTTGCAGCATTCGCCACCGCTGAGCAGCGCTACGCAGACGGCGCCAGACTGGGCGTCTGCGCGGCCGTCGAGCATCTGTTTGGTCTTGTCGGAGAGCCTTGCCACAGGCGCGACGAGGCGCAGAGCGAGGCTCAGCGCAGCCCGTCGCGGATCATGTAGCCGGCGCCGCGGATGGTGTGCAGCAGCGGGTGATCGAAGCCCTTGTCGATCTTGGCGCGCAGCCGGGAGATGTGGACGTCGATGACGTTGGTCTGCGGGTCGAAGTGATAGTCCCAGACGTTCTCCAGCAGCATGGTGCGGGTCACCACCTGCCCGGCGTGCTTCATCAGATATTCGAGCAGCCTGAATTCGCGCGGCTGCAGCGTCAGCTCCTCGCCGCCGCGGGTGACGCGATGCGACAGCCGGTCGAGTTCGAGATCGGCGACGCGGTAGCTGGTTTCTTCCGCCGGGCCGCCGTGACGGCGCGACAGCACCTCGACGCGCGCCAGCAGTTCGGCGAAGGCGTAGGGCTTCGGCAGATAGTCGTCGCCGCCGGCACGCAGGCCCTTGATGCGGTCGTCGACCTGGCCGAGCGCGGACAGGATCAGCACCGGCGTGCGGTTGCCGTTGTCACGCAGGCTGCCGATCACCGACAGGCCGTCGCGCTTCGGCAGCATGCGATCGACCACCAGCACGTCGTAGTCGCCGCTCTCCGCCATCGCCAGGCCCTCTTCGCCGTCGCTGGCGAGATCGGCGATGTGGCCGACCTCGCGAAACGCCTTGACGAGATAGTCGGCGGATTCGCGGTCGTCCTCGATGATCAACAGACGCATATTGCTGTCGGATTTGTTCAAACTCTGCGGGCTCTGATGCAACATGACGCGGCTTCAGCCTCCTTGCAAGGCGGCTCGATCGGCCCCAAGGGGGGAACGGGCGATGGAGCTGGGGGACTCCACCGCCCGCCTAGACCTTCCGACGGAGGGGGGCTGAACTCCTTCCGGAAGGTGTAAAGGCGGGGACGAGCGGGGTTGGGACCCGTCCCCGGGACAGCGCCGTCGGCTGGGGGCGACGATTGCCGGCGACACTCTCCAATTTCTCAGCGCGGGCGATCAGCCCTTGGCGATCGGGATGGCAACGAAGCGCGAGGCGCCTCCGCTGCGGACCCGGACCAGCACGCTGTTCTTGTTCTCGGTCTTCGCGGTGGCGAGCACGTCGCGGACATCCGCCGGGCTCGACACGTTCTTGCCGGCGACCTCGAGGATCACGTCGCCTTCTTTGAACCCGCGATCGGCCGCGGCGCCCTTCGGATCGACGTCGGTGACCACCACGCCGTCCTTGCCGGCACCGGCGACCGAGCTGGCCGGAGCCAGCGTCAGGCCGAGCTTGGGCAGGTCCAGGCCCTGATTGGCGCCGCCGCGATCGCCGCGGTCGGTGTTGTTGCTAGCTTCGATCTTGTTCGGCAGTTCGCCGAGCGTCAGCGTCAGCTCACGCTCCTTGCCCTTGTGGAACACGGTGAGCTTCACCGAATGCCCCGGCGCGAATGCACCGATGGTGCGGGCGAGCTCGCGAGCGTCCTTCACCGAGGTGCCGTCGACCGCGGTGATCACGTCGCCGGACTCGATGCCGGCCTTGGCGGCGGGGCCGTTCGACTGCGGCTCGGCGACCAGCGCACCTTCCGCCTTCTTCAGGCCGAGGCTGTCGGCGATCTCCGGGGTCACCGGCTGCACCTGCACGCCGATCCAGCCGCGGCTCACCGTGCCGCGATCCTTGAGCTGCTCGACCACCGCCTTGACGGTGTTGGCCGGGATCGAGAACGCGATGCCGATGCTGCCGCCCGACGGCGAGTAGATCGCGGTGTTGACGCCGACCACTTCGCCCGCGGTGTTGAACGCCGGGCCACCGGAGTTGCCCTTGTTCACCGGCGCGTCGATCTGGATGAAATCGTCATACGGACCGTTGCCGATGTCGCGGCCCATCGCCGAGACAATGCCGGCCGTGACGGTGCCGCCGAGGCCGAACGGATTGCCGACCGCCAGCACCCAGTCGCCGATCCGCGGCTTGCCTTCGGACAGCTTGGCGTACGGGAAGTTCGACGCGCCTTCGACCTTGATCAGCGCCAGGTCGGTGCGCGGATCAGTGCCGATCACCTTGGCCTTGTGAGTCTTGCCGTCGTCGGTGGTGACTTCGACCTTGTCGGCGCCTTCGACCACGTGATTGTTGGTCACCGCGTAGCCGTCGGCCGAAATGAAGAAGCCCGAGCCCTGGCCGGTGATCATGCCGCCGCCGCGATGGCCGCGCAGGCCGGGGGGCATCTCGCCGCCGAACCGGCGGAAGAAGCGCTCCATCGGCGAGCCGGGCGGCAGCGAGAAGTCCTCGCGGTCTTCGTTCTTGGCCATCTTGTCGGCGATGTTGACCTTCACCGAAATCACCGACGGCTTCACCTTGTCGACGATGTCGGCGAAACCGACCGGCTGCTGCGACGGCTGGACGTTGGCGCCGACCTGCTGCGCATGCGCCGGGGTGGCGATCAGATCGAACGGACCATGGCCGAGCCCGACAGCGCCCGCGCCGAGACCGGCGACGACCGAGGCCATCAGCGCGAACTTGCGCGCCGACAGCAGCGACCTCGACAACGGCCGGTGCGAAGACTGCGTGGACAGGACGGGACGACGATCGTGCATTGCGTGAGGCTCCGAAGACCAGTTGAAACGGAAGGTGCGGACTGATCAGCACCGTTGCTTCGGAAGATGGGGGCTGGAGCCTTACGGCGGTCTGGCGAGGGAATTAAACTTTTGTAATTTTGGCGGTATTCGGCCGCCGCGGGGCGCGACGGATGGTCGCTTACCCGCCCTGCGCCGGCCCGCAGAATTGTCGCCGTTCATACATTCGTGTCGGGAATCCGATCCGCCTTTGGTCGCAGCCGGGGATCGCCCATGCGCTGCAACTACTGAATTACTTAGTGATCACCGCTGGCCTGGTTCTTGCCAAGGCGCTGCCGGAGGGCGCCGGCAAGGCGTCGATCAACCCCTGACGACAGGAGAGTGCGACGTGGCGAACATTACCTTCTCATCCCCGGTCATGGCGAAGGACGTCACCGTGTATGCGGTGGCGGGCGATCGCGGGACCATTCTGGCGGTTGCGAAATCGCACAACATTCCGATTCCATTCGACTGCCAGGACGGCGAATGCGGCTCCTGCCTGGTGCAGGTCGAGCACTTCAATCCGAAAGCGAAGTCGGCGGTGGCGCTGACCGAGAAGGAAAAGGAAGTGCTGCGCCAGCTCGGCAAGATCACCAAGGACGAGATCGCCAACGCCGAAGTCAACGACATCCCGCCGCGCTATCGCCTCGCCTGCCAGTGCTTCGTCCGCAACGAAGACATCCTGGTGCGGTTCGAGGGCGACAAGACCAAGCCGCAGCGCCTCGCCGTGACGCCGGCCGCCGCTCACTACAAGGGCGGCATGGAGATCAACACGCCGCAGGAGTTCTTCAGCTACGCCGCCAAGGTCGAGGAAGACGCCGCGCTGCACTACGACAGCCTCGCCAAGGCGATGGCGGATGCCGGCAACGCGCCGGTGGCGAAGCTGTTCGCGCAGCTCGCCGACTTCTCGCGGCTGCACCTGGCCGAAGTGAAGTCGCGCGCCGGCAGCGTCGACCTCAGCAAGAACGTGCCGCCGGACTACGCCTGGCCCGACCATGCGACGCCGGAACGCGCCGCGGTGTGGGCCTCGGACACCACCCTCACCCGGCTCGGCGCGCTGAAGGCGGCGCTGCAGGGCGAGCGGCGCGGCTATGAGTTTTATCGCGCGGTCGAAGCCACCACCAAATCGCCCGAGGTCGCCGCGGCGGCCAAGGAATTCGTCAACGAAGAAGCCGAGCACGTCCGCATTCTCGAGGCCTGGATCACCCAGGAGGAATGGTCGCTCAAGCACGCCTCCAAGGCTGCGGAGAACGCCTGACGACAGCGACGGCCGTCGCCACTCCGGCGACGGCCGAACAAGGAGAGACGACGATGGAAACAGTCGAAGAGTTTCTGGCGCATTCGATCAAGCTCGAGCAGGAAGCCGCGCTGCGGTTCGGTCAGCTCGCCGACGCGATGGATAGTTGCGGCAACAAGGAAGTATCGAAGCTGTTCCGCCAGCTCGCGGACTACTCGCGGATGCATCAGGCCGATGCGCAGGCGCGCGCCGGCTTCCGCGACATCCCGCAGATGGAGCCCGGCGACTTCCAATGGCCGGGCCTGGAAAGCCCGGAAGCCGCCGCGATCTGGGGCACCGACCCGTTCATCGGCCGCGACCTCGCGCTGCAGATCGCGCTGGAAGCCGAGACAGGTGCGTTCGACTGGTACAAGAACGTCCTCGACACCACCGACAATCCCGAGATCAAGATGCTGGCGAAGGAATTCGTCGCCGAGGAAAGCGGTCACGTCGCCGAACTGCACCGCTGGATCGCGCTGCACAAGGCCGGCAAGCCGCTGCCGATGGAAATTACGCCGTTCTAAGCCGCGGCGGCTCCTAGCCCCGCCGACTGGCCATCCGATCGAACTGCGCGAGGCCGACGACGGCCTCGCCACCATTTACTGCGATCTGATCGCAAGACGCGGTGCAAAGTCGTGGCCAGCAGATCGCAATCGTCGGCATGCTCGCATCGATGATCCGCGACCGCGTTATCACCGTGCTGGAGCGATGGCTGGCCAATCCCGATCCTGCCACGATCTTTGATCGCGCCAATTACCACTGCCTGTCAGATCCGTTTCCACGATGGCTACGGTAACCAATGCGGCTTGAAGGCATTATCCGATCGTCTCTGCTCAAGATTACGAAGCACGTTACGTAGAACAGCGTATTCGCCACCGACCGCTGCGGTTCCATAGACCTGACGTTCTAACGTTACATGGAGCCAAGTTATGGCAAGTACCGGAAGCGTAAGCGCGTGGGACGAAGCCCTGCTCGTCGCAATGATCCAATATCCCGTGCCGGTGGTCAGCGGGCCGAAGGATATCCAAACCCAGGTCAAGCAGATCTGCCGCGCGGTCGACACTACCAAAGCCGGCTACCCCGATCTCGATCTGATCGTGTTCCCCGAATATTCGACTCAGGGTCTCAACACCGCGATCTGGACCTATGACGAGATGCTGCTGACGGTGGATTCACCGGAGATCGGCGCCTTCAAGGCGGCGTGCAAGCGCAACAAGGTCTGGGGCGTGTTCTCGCTGATGGAGCGCAACGACGATCCGTCGCTGCCGCCGTTCAACACCGCGATCATCATCAACGCCGACGGCGAACTGGCGCTGCATTATCGCAAGCTGCAGCCGTGGGTGCCGATCGAGCCGTGGTCGCCGGGCAATTACGGCATGCCGGTGTGCGACGGCCCGAAGGGCGCCAAGCTGGCGGTCTGCATCTGCCACGACGGCATGTTCCCGGAGCTGGCGCGCGAGGCCGCCTACAAGGGCGCCAACGTCTATATCCGGATCTCCGGCTATTCGACTCAGGTCAACGATCAGTGGATCTGGACCAACCGGACCAACGCCTGGCAGAACCTGATGTACACCATGTCGGTGAACCTGGCCGGCTACGACGGCGTGTTCTATTACTTCGGCGAAGGTACGGTGTGCAATTACGACGGCAACGTCATCCAGCAGGGCCACCGCAATCCCTGGGAGATCGTCACCGCCGAGCTATTCCCCCGCCTGGTCGACAAGGCGCGCGAGAACTGGGCGCTGGAGAACAACATCTTCAACCTCGGCTGCCGCGCCTATGTCGGCAAGCCCGGCGGCGAGAAGGCGAACTACCTGACCTGGGTACGTGATCTCGCCGAGGGCAACTACACGCTTCCCTGGGACGACAAGATCAAGGTCCGTGACGGCTGGAAGTATTATCCGGACGGCGTCAAGCTCGGTCCGATGCCGAAGCCGATCGCGGCGGAGTAGCTCCCACCGATCTCGTCATCTCAAGGGAGACCCGGCCGCCACGGCGACCGGGTCCTTGAGTGAGGTGGGCTTGAATGCCGGACCGCCCTCCAACACTTCGCCACTCTGCTGAAAGGTTAGCGCGCTTGATCCGCGCCTTCGGCCAGCAGCTTGTCGAGCCGGGCCTGCTCGTCGGCGCTGAGCGGCTTCGGGGCGTCGGTGGCGCGGGCGGCGTCGCGACCGCGGCGGCGGATGTGCAGCCACAGACCGAGGCCGCCGGCGACCAGCACCAGCGGCGGCAGCAGCCAGAGCAGCAGCGTGTGCGTCTCGAACCGCGGCTTCAGCAGCACGAATTCGCCGTAGCGCGACACCAGATAATCGATCACCTGCTTGTTGCTGTCGCCGGCCGCGATCCGCTCGCGCACCAAGAGCCGCAGATCCTTGGCCAGCGTCGCATCGGAATCGTCGATCGACTGGTTCTGGCACACCATGCAGCGCAGCTCGCGCGACAGCTCGCGCGCGCGCGCTTCCTTCGCGGGATCGGCCATCACCTCGTCGGGCTGCACCGCATGCGCCAGCGGCGCCGCGAATGCCAATATCATCAAGGACAGGAAAAAGGCGCGCAGGAACCTCACATCAAACTCCACCGGTTCGGCCGCAAGGATCTACCAGAGTTTCGAGCCTCGCGGCAATCGGACCAGGGCTGGACATCAATATCGCATTGTGCGATATTGATACATGCGTCCCATTGCGTTTACGCCAACAGCGACACGCCAATGGCTGAAGCTTGCTCCGCAAGTTCGGCTACGGATACGCGCCAAACTCGACGTTTTCGCGGCTTCGGGCCAGGGCGATATCAAAAAGCTCAAGGGCCAAGCCGGCGCCCGACTTCGGGTCGGTGATTGGCGGGTGATCTTCTACGAGGACGACGAACAGATCGTAATCGCCGCAGTCGGTCACCGACGCGAGATCTACGATTGAGAGGGATCGATGAAAGTCAAATTCAAGTCGACGGCGGAAGGCGAAGTGGCGATCCTGCCGCGCGCCGAGTACGAACGCCTCAAGGAGATCGAGCGCGAAAGCCTCGAGGACTCCGGCACCGCGCGGTTGGTCGCCCAAGCGAAGCGCGACGTCGCCGATGGTGCACCGATGCTGCCAATCGAAGTCGTCGAGCGATTGGCTTCCGGCGAAAACCCGATCCGTGTGCTGCGTCAGTTCCGTGGGCTGACTCAGGCTGAGCTCGCCACAGCCGAAGGTGTCGGGATCACTCAGAACTATCTGTCCGACCTCGAAACCGGCAAGCGCAAAGGGCCGTTTGAACTGCATCGCAAGATCGCAGCCAGCCTCGGCGTCCCGTTCGATCTGCTCTCGTCAATCGCAGTTTCGATGCAGGAGGCCGACCCGCAGCGCGTTGCGACACAGAGGAAGGCCGTCGCGGAGACGCGGCGAAGCCGAGGTCACGAATAGCCTACTCGGCCGGCTGCAGCACGCGCGGCGCCTTGGCGGGCTTCGGCGCACCGACCCGCAGGCGGCGATCGGACAGCGACAGCAGGCCGCCGAGCGCCATCAGGATCGGGCCGAACCAGATCAAGAGCACCATCGGCTTGTGATAGATCCGCACCGTCACTGCGCCCTGCTCGTTGATGTCGCCGAGCGAGACGTAGAGCTGGCTGAAGCCGCGGGTCAGCAGCGCCGCCTCGGTGGTCGACGAGCCGCGGGTGATGAAGCTGCGCTTCGACGGCGCCATCCCGCCGATCAGCCGGCCGTTTTCGGTGACTGTGAACTGGGTCAGCAATTCGCGATAGTTCGGGCCCTGGCGCTGGTTGGCGCCTTCGAACTTGAATTCGTAGCCGGCGAGCTTGGTGCTGTCGCCCGGCTTCATCGCCGCGATGTATTCGCTGTTCCAGGTGCTCTCGCAGACGATGCCGATCAGCGTCACGCCGAGCGCCGCATGGGCGAACATCGTGCCCCAGGCCGAGCGC
Organism: Rhodopseudomonas sp. G2_2311; assembly: GCF_047501505.1. Lineage (NCBI taxonomy): Bacteria > Pseudomonadati > Pseudomonadota > Alphaproteobacteria > Hyphomicrobiales > Nitrobacteraceae > Rhodopseudomonas > Rhodopseudomonas sp. G2_2311. The sequence goes on along the minus strand of NZ_JAZDRK010000017.1, from coordinate 80,915 downwards.
GGCAGGCCGGAGGCGCGGCGCAGCGAGATCGACAGCGGACCGCGGAACAGTGCGATCCGCTCGGCGATATCGACCAGCGCGCCGACGATCACGAACACGGCGAGCCCGATCGCCAGCGGCGCCAGCACCGCGCCGCCATGAACCCAGGCGTACACGAAGGCGACCGCCAGCAGCGCCACCACCCCGGCGGCGATCAGCCGCTGCGCGGCTCCGATCAGATCACCGCGCTTCCACGCCAGCAGCGGACCGAACGGCACCGCGACCAGCAGCGGCACCATCAGCGGGCCGAAGGTGAGATTGAAGAACGGCGCGCCGACCGAGATCTTGTCGCCGGTCAGCACCTCCAGCGCCAGCGGATACAGCGTGCCGACGAACACGGTGGCGCAGGCGGTGGTGAGGAACAGATTGTTCAACACCAGCGAGCCTTCGCGCGAGATCGGCGCGAACAGCCCGCCCTGCTTCAGCGACGACGCGCGCCAGGCGAACAGCGTCAGGCTGCCGCCGATGAATACGCACAGGATGATCAGGATGAACACGCCGCGCGACGGATCGGTGGCGAAGGCGTGCACCGAGGTGAGCACGCCGGAGCGGACCAGGAAGGTGCCGAGCAGCGACAGCGAGAAGGTCAGGATCGACAGCAGGATGGTCCAGACCTTCAGCGCGTTGCGCTTCTCCATCACCAGCGCCGAATGCAGCAGCGCGGTGCCGGCCAGCCACGGCATCAGCGAGGCGTTTTCGACCGGGTCCCAGAACCACCAGCCGCCCCAGCCGAGTTCGTAGTAGGCCCAATACGAGCCCATCGCGATGCCGAGGGTCAGGAAGATCCAGGCGATCAGCGTCCACGGCCGCACCCAGCGCGCCCAGGCGGCGTCGAGCCGGCCTTCCATCAGCGCCGCGGCGGCGAACGAGAACGAGATCGAGAACCCGACATAGCCGAGGTACAGCATCGGCGGATGCACCGCGAGGCCGATATCCTGCAGCACCGGATTGAGATCGCGGCCTTCGGCCGGCGCATTGGCGATCCGCGCGAACGGGTTCGAGGTAATCAGGATGAACAGATAGAACGCGGTCGCGACCCAGCCCTGCACCGCCAGCACGTGGGCGCGCAGCGACAGCGGCAGGTTGTTGCCGAACGCCGCGACCAGGCCGCCGAACAGCGCCAGGATCGCCACCCACAGCAGCATCGAGCCTTCGTGGTTCCCCCACACGCCGGTGATCTTGTAGAGCAGCGGCTTCATCGAGTGGGAGTTCTCGTAGACGTTCACCACCGAGAAGTCGGAGGTGACGTGCAGCCACACCAGCGCGGTAAACGACAGGCCGGCGAACAACAGCTGCACCAGCGCGGTCGAGCGCGCCACGTTCATCAGCGCGCCGTCATTGAGCCGGGCGCCGAGCAGCGGAACGGTGGACTGAATCAGCGCCAGGGCCAGCGCCAGAACCAGTGCGTAGTGCCCGGCCTCGGCGATCATTTGCCGCCCTCCGCCGCATTCGCCGAGGTCTGGCCGGCGGTGGTCTCACCGGGCGACTTCTTGCCGTAGTCGTCCTTCCAGTGGCCGTCCTTCTTCAAGGCGTCGGCGACTTCCTTCGGCATGTACTTCTCGTCGTGCTTGGCAAGCACGGTGTCGGCTTCGAACACGCCGGCCTTGTCGAGCGAGCCTTCGGCGATTACGCCCTGCCCTTCGCGGAACAGGTCCGGCAGGATGCCCTTGTAGGCGACCGGCAGGGTGGCACTGCCGTCGGTGACCTTGAACGACACTCGGAGCTGCTCGCCACGCTGCAGCGAGCCGGGCTCGACCACGCCGCCGAGCCGGAACCGTCGGCCGGCCTCGATGTGCTGTTCGGCGACCATCTTCGGCGTCGAGAAGAACACGATCGAGTCGCGCAGCGCGTTGAGCACCAGGCCCACCGCAATCACGAGCACCACGCCCGCGCCCCCGATCATCAACAACCGCCGCTGTTTACGCGTCATGGTTCGTTCGCCTCGGCGTCCTCTACCGGATGTTCACAAGCGACGCTTGGCGGCGTCGCTCGAAGTGTTTGTCTGACGAAGATGTCGAAACCACATCGTTCGTGCTGCAATCGTCAGCCGTCGAGCCCGAGGCCCTTGAGGCCTTCGTTGAGCTGCTTCAGCCGGTCGGGCTTGTCGGCGACCGCCTGGCGCGCTTCGGTCTGCGCGCTCTTGGCCTTGTCGGTGTCGCCGAGCACCATATAGGCGCGCACCAGCCGCAGCCAGCCGTCGACATCGTCGCCGTTCTGCTTGAGCCGCGCGGCGAGCTTGGCGACCATGCCCTGGATCATCGCTGCACGCTCGGCTTCGCTCATGTTCTGCACGGCAGCGGCCGCGCCTTCCGGCAATGCCGGCTGCTTGGCTGTGCCGTCGACGCGGGCGAGCTCGGTCTGCAGCATCGGCCGCCACGGCGCGTCGGCCGGCCCCTTCTCCAGCATCGCGCGCCAGATCGTCGCGGCGTCCTTCGGGCGGCCATCCTGCTCGGCCGCAAGGCCGAGGAAGTAGCGCGCCTTGGCTTCATCCGGATTGAGCGCGACCGCACGCTCGAACTCGGTCTTGGCATCGGCAGTGACGACGCCGCCCGCCGCCGAGGTCAGCACCTCGCCGAGATCGGCGCGGCGGTCGGCGGTCTCGCCGGCGTAAGTAATCGAATTGCGATAGGCGCGCGCCGCATCGTCGAACCGGCCGGTCTTGGCCAGCACCGGCGCCAACACGGTCCAGCCGCGGCCATCGGTCGGGTTCTTTTCCAGATGCGCCTCGACCTGCGCCACCAGATTGTCGAGCGGCTGCGAACTCGGCGGCGCCTTGGCACGCGCGGCCAGCGGTTCGTCCGGCAGCATCGGCGAGCCGAGCGGCAGATACACAGCGATCGCCAGCACCGGCAGTCCGATCAGCGCCACCACCGCGACCATGCGGCGCAGGCCGCGGCGGGTGGTGGTCGGCGTCGAGCGTTCGGCCTCGGCGCTGGCAAGCAGCCGGCGGCCGATCTCGACCTTGGCGGCGGAGGCTTCGGAGGGACCGATCAACCCGATCGCGGCGTCGCGGTCGACTTCGGCGAGCTGGTCCTTGTAGACCGCCGCCTCGCTGCCATCGCGCTGCGCCTTGACGCTACGCCCGAGCGGCCACAGCACGGCGAACACCGCCACGGCCGTCATCATCGCGAACACAAACCAAAGCGCCATTCGAGCGAGGTTCCGGGTGAAGACTATGGAGCCGCGGCACCGGCCCGGCAGGTCGAAAATCCGGGCGGGTTACACCATGGTCGGACGATAGCCGCAATTGACATTTGCGGCACCGGATAAGGCGCCGCAGGGGACGAAACTTGATTTGAATCAAAGGGGAGTTCAGCCCGCCCGCGCCGCCGGCTTGCGTTCCACTACAACCATGGCGTTTTCGACCGCGCGACTCATCAGCGAGGCGTAGTCGTGGCTGAACAGCAATTCGCAGAACCGGACCGCGGCCTGCGCCTGCTGATGCCGGAACGGCTTCACCCGGGCGTCGGAGCCGCGCAGCGACTGCACCAGCGCGTCGGTGGATTTCTCGACATATTGCTGCAGCTCGGAATAGGTCCGCTGCGTCACTTCGTTGATCGCAAGTTCGCTGGCATAGGTGCGGCACACCGCGACGAAATCGATCAGCGCGGCAGTCTCGTCGACCTCGAGCTGGTCGAGCCTGGCGCCGCTGGCGATGTCCTTGTCGGGACGCTGGCGCAGCAGCCGGCGCACCCTGCCCGGCACGCTCTCGATCTCCGACTTCACCGCATTGGAGATGTCGACGCGGATCGCGGCGAGCTGCTTGCCCCACGACGAGTCGCTGCGGATGTCGAGCTCGGTGCGCAGGCCGCGAATGCCGTCGTGAATCACTTTGAGATTCTCGGCGACGTTGCCGTAGTGGCCGCGGCGGATTTCCTCGCGCAGATCGGCGGTGAGCCGCGCCAGATCCTGGATCGCCATGGTGACGGCGACGCCGTAAGGCGTGGCAGCGACCTTGATCTCGTCGTCCGAGCCGGCGACCTTGATGGCCAACCGGACGATCTGCCACGGCTGATTGAGGTGGTTGAGGATCAGCGTCAACGCGAACGGCAGCAGGATCGGCGTTTGCAGCGCCGGCACGTTGAGCGCCGCGATCATCGAATTAACCTGGCTGTCGCCGAACACCCGCAGGTTGCTGGAGAGCTTGCCGTTGAAGGTGTCGATGGCGTCGCGGTTCTTCAGCACCGCACCGATCGGCGCCAGATCTTCGACCGCCGACGGCGGGCCGACACGTGACATCGTGCGCTGGCGGTCGACTCCCGGCTCGGGGTTGATCAGCTTGTCGATCGCGGCGGCCGCGGCCTGTTGCAGCTTGCGGACCAGCTGCTCGACCTGCGACGCCGGCGCGCCGCGCAGGCCGATCAGCCCGGCCTCGAATTCGCGGATCTGATCCGGGATGCCCTCGCGCTCCAGCCACTGCCAGACCGAGGTCAGCGACGAGCGCCGGAGCTGTCCGGGCCGCGGCGTTTCCTTCGGATCGATCAGGAACGGTTCCAACACCCGGAACATCAGCCGGGCGGGATCATCGGAGCGCGGCTTGTTGTCGTCCTCGGAGCCGCGAACGATCTTGCGCAACTCCTCCAGCACGAAGCTGGCGACCGCCACATCCTCGCCCCGTTCGAGCGCACGCTCGAATTCCCGCATCAGCAGCGCTTGGGACTGCGGCGGGAGCTGGGAGAGATAATCTCTCAGCCGTTCGGTGGGTGTCTGGCTCATGCGCCCAATGGTTTGCAGGCTGTCCGCACGCGTGGACTTGCGCACCGCTCGCACGGTGCCCGTCACGCCACGGCGCTACCCTCCAGAGATAGCCACGGCGATGTTAAGAAGGGGTTGAGGTGACCGCGTCGAACGCTGGATTCACACTCTTCTGACACTGCCGCTCATGTGGATAAGGTGCTGGAAAGTTTCGTTTTCCAACACCTCAGCTGGCGGACGCAAGGCTAGCTTTGGGCGGTCCAGGGCGCGCCGTCATTGGCGCGGCAGGCGGTGCCGCGGGAGATCTCGATCTGCTGGCCGATCGTCACCGCGTGCGAATAGCCGCGGCAGGTCGAGCCCTGCTTCATATAGACCGGACCCGGCACGATGTTGCCGTAGCGGCCCGAGGACGCGTTCTTCCACGCCACCGGCGCACCGGATTCGCCGCGATCGAGCGCCTCCAGCTCGGCCGCATAGGCCAGCCGGCGGTCTTCGGCATTGAGCAGCGCGCCGATCTTCGGTCCGATCAGGCCGCCCATCGCGGCGGCATCGACCGCGGCGCTGCCGTCATTGCGGCCGAAATCCGAGGTCGCGGTGCTGGTGAAGGAATCCACCCGGGCCACCAGCCCGGACGTGCGATCGCACCCGGCCAGCGCCAGCGCGCCGGCGAGCAGCAACAGCAGCTTCACCCCCCAAGACGTCATGGTCATCCCCAACGGCTCCCCGAAGGCCAACAGCCTACATCCATAACCGTTAAGGAAAACAAGATGCAAATTCTGGCGCCCCTGTGGCAATCGCGGGGCTCGTTATGCCGCAGGCAGGGTCAGCTCGGCGCGCAGGCCGCCGATCGGGGCGTTGTCGAGCTTCAGCTCGCCGCCGTAAAGCGCTGCAAGATCAACGACAATTGCCAATCCAAGGCCGGAGCCGGGCTTGCTCTCGTCGAGCCGTTTGCCGCGCCGGGCGACCAGCGCGCGCTGCTCAGCCGATAGCCCGATACCGTCGTCGTCGACCACGATCCGCAGTTTGGGCGGACCGCCGGGCTCGTCGCTCTTCTCCCCGGTGACCGCGATGAACACCCGTCCGGCCGCCCATTTGCAGGCGTTGTCGACCAGATTGCCGACCATCTCCTCGAGGTCCTGGCGCTCGCCGCGGAACTTGAGGCCGGCAGCGACCTCGGCGCGGACCTGAATGGCGCGGTCGCGGTGGATCTTCTCCATGGTCCGGCGCAGCGCCTCGATCACCGGCTCGACCTCGGTGATGGTGCCGACCACGGTGAGCCGGGCCGCGATCCGGGCCCGCTCCAGATGGTGGGTGACCTGGCTGCGCATCAGCTCGGCCTGCTCCATCACCTTTGCGGCCAGCGGGTCGCCCGGCCGGGCGCCCGCTTCGTTGACCAGCACCGACAGCGGCGTCTTGATCGCGTGCGCCAAATTGCCGACATGGGTACGGGCGCGCTCGACGATCTCGCGATTGGCCTCGATCAGCGCATTGGTCTCACGCGCCAGGGTGGCGATTTCGACCGGGAACTGGCCCTCCAGCCGCTCGGCACGGCCGGACCGGACGTCGGCGATCGACTCCGAGATCCGCTTCAGCGGCGCGAGGCCGAACCGGACCTGGAAGATCGTGGTCAGCACCAGGCCGATCGACAGCGCCAGGAAGGTGCCGGCCAGATAGTAGTCGAAGGTGCGGGTCTCTTCGAAGATCTCGGTGGCGTCGCCCGCAACGGTGACGACGAACTTGCCGTCGAGGCCGAGATCAACTGGCCGCTCGACCATCCGCAGGGTCTGGCCTTCCGGCCCGTCGACATAACCGTGCCGCACGCCGGACGGACCGAGCTCGATGCCCTGATCTTCCAGCCGGGGCAGCTTGCGGTCCCACAGCGACCGCGAGGCGCGGGTTTCCGGCTTCTCGCCGTCGGTGCGGACCACCTGCCAGTACCAGCCGGACAGCGGCAGATCGAACAGCGGCTCGCCGATCGACTGGAACGCCTCCTGGGTGGTGTCGGGGGTGGCGACCTCGGCGATGATGGTGCGCAGATAAAGGTTGAGCCGGCGATCGAACGCGCGCTCCGAGGCGCCGCGATACACCGACGACAGCGCGATGCCGGTGATCGCCAGGATCACCACCACCCACGCGGTCGCCGACAGGAACAGCCGGGTGGCGAGCGAACTGCCGCGGCGGGAGGGTTTGGCGGTCACCGCGTCGCCGGCGCGCTAATGCGCGTCCGCGGCCGGCGGCGACAGCAGATAGCCGAGCCCGCGCACGGTCTGGATGATGTCGACGCCGAGCTTCTTGCGGATGCGGCCGACGAACACTTCGATGGTGTTGCTGTCGCGGTCGAAATCCTGATCGTAAAGATGCTCGACCAGTTCGGTGCGCGACACCACCCGGCCGGAGTGGTGCATCAGATAGGCCAGCAGCCGATATTCGTGGCTGGTCAGCTTCACCGGATTGCCGCTGACGCTGACCCGGCCGGTGCGGGTGTCGAGCACCACCGGGCCGCAGGTCAGTTCGGATTGGGCGTGGCCGGCGCTCCGCCGCAGCAGCGCGCGGATCCGCGCCAGCACCTCCTCGAGGTGGAACGGCTTGGCGACGTAATCGTCGGCGCCGGCGTCGAAGCCCTGCACCTTGTCGCTCCAGCGGTCGCGCGCAGTGAGGATCAGCACCGGCATCGCGCGGCTGTTGCGCCGCCACGCTTCCAGCACCGAGATGCCATCCATCTTCGGCAGGCCGATATCCAGCACGACGGCGTCGTACGGCTCGGTGTCGCCGAGGAAATGCCCCTCCTCGCCATCGAAGGCGCGGTCGACCACGTAACCGGCATCGGTCAGCGCAGTGGTGAGCTGGCGGTTGAGATCGGGGTCATCTTCGACGACGAGCAGACGCACCTTCAACTCCGGTCGTTTGATGCACTGGCAGGCGAAGCGCTGACAGCATGACGGATGTGAAGATGAGCGGCGGCGGGGTGAATGCGCGGTGAACGACGGCGCGGCGCCGGATTACTTTTTCTTCACGACCGCTTTGACCAGCCTGTCGATCATACCCGGGCTGTCCTGCCCGGTGGCGGCACAGACCTTTTCGCGGGTCCGACCGCTGACATAGACGCCTAGCACGCCGAATCGGAAACCCCAATAGGCGACCAGGAGCGCAGTGGCACCGATCAGCGCGTTGATGGTGGCGACGTCGCCGGTCCAGAATTCGTGCACCAGCACCGCCCACAGCGCGGCGCATTCGGCAGTCAGCTCGAAGGCGTACACCGGCCGCCACCAGCGCTGCACCGGGTCGCTGGCGGCGAGCTCGGCCCGGATCGTCGCCTGGGTCTCGGCGATCGCAGTGCGCTGGGCTTCCGCCTCGGCGCGGACCGCCTCGCACCACCGCGCCTCGGCCTCCGCGATCCGCTCCGGCGCGGCCGCCGGCAGCGACGCCTGCACCACCTCCGGGGTCGGCACCGACGCGCCGAGCGCATCGGACAGGATCTTGCCGGCCGCGCCGCCGAGCGGTCCGCCGAGCGCGGTGCCCAGCATCGGCGCGCCGAGCGCAATCACCTGTTTGGCGAGATCGGCCCAATCCATGGTCAGCTCCTCCGGAAGGCCGCGCGCAGCACGGCGACGAATTGGCTCCACCGCGACGGCGGCGGTTGTGTTTGCGATTGAGGCGGCACTTCGGTGCGCGGCGGCGACGGCTGCGGCGATGCGATCACCACCGGCGCTTCGGCCAGCGCCGCCTTCCAGCTCGCCAGCCACGCCTTGCGTTCGGCGAGCCCGATGGTGCCACCGTTGAGCCGGCGGGTGACGCCGACGATGTCGTCGGCCTGCGCGAACGGCAGACAGCCGCAAGCGACGAAGTCAGCGACGCCGCACAAGAGGAAGTAGCGCGGATCGATTAGCAGCTCGGGATTATTGACCAAGTCGAGGCCGGTGAGCGCGGCGAGCCTCGCGTAGCCCTCGCGCCCGGTGGTCTGCGCCGCACCGCGGCCGCGATAGCTCCAGCCGTCGTCGGAGCCGGCGCGGTTGCCCATGCGGCCGTTATAGACCTTGTTGGCGAGCGCCCGCGGATCATGCGCATAAGGCGCGGCGCTTGCCAGCGTCGGAAATCGCGACGGCCATACCTGCATCATCCGCGCCGCGGTGTAGTTCATGTTCTCCACCACCTCCTGCCCTGCCCCGCATTCGTGGCTGAGTTGCGCCATCACATGCGCAGCAAGTTCGGGCGTGGTGATACCAAAGCGCGCGAACACGCTCTCCGACGCCGCCGCGGTGCCGGCAATCAGTCCCGCCACGCGCCGATCGCCCCGCGGCCACAATCGCCGCAGCAAGGATTCGTCGATTTTCATGGGATTGCCTCTGAGGCGGAGCGTCATTGCGAGGAGCGCAGCGACGAAGCAATCCAGCTTCAGTGCTCGGCGCTCTGGATTGCTTCGCTTCGCTCGCAATGACGAGGTTGAATGACTTGATAGTTACCCAATCGCGCCACGCGAGCCGAGAAGCGCCGCCGGCTCGGCGTACATCTGGAACAGCGCGACGTTGACCGACGCGGCGGTGCTGCCGTTGTTCATCCACAGATGCGGGGTGAGGAATTGCGTCGCGGCCGGCAGGTCGCTGGTGACGACGCCGGTCGCGACGTCGCCCGAATTCAGCCGCTCGACACGGTAGCGGATCTCGCCGCCGTTCGGCTCGGCCGACAGTAACAACTCGTATAGATCCTGCCCGCCGGTGGTCGGGAAGCCGGCGCCAAGGCTGGTCTTGGTTGCGGCGCCGCTGCCGTCGTTCGTCAGCAGCGACAGCGTCGTATCCCCGGAGTCGAAACCGACGCCGATCAGGTTGAGCAGCGTGCTCGGATTGGCATTGCCGATCGGGCTCGCCGAGCCATACAGCCCGGCGAACAGCCGGCAGTTGGTTTGAAACCACTCGATGCCGAACCGCATCAGCAAATAGAAACCGCCGAGGCTCGCGGCATTGCCGCGCCACAGCGTCAGCGCCGATCCGCTCACCCCGGCCGATGCGCCGCTTGTCGCGGCGGAGACGAGATCGAGCCGCGGCGACGACAGAAACAGATTGCCGGCCGATGGACTCACCGCGGTCGCGGTGCCGGTGAGCGTAGCGCCGAGGCCGACCATATCGAGCGTGGTACTGCCCGGCCGCGGCGACCATTGCAGCGGCTGCCGGCGCCGTGCGTCCTTCAGATCGAGCCGGCCGTGCAACCCCGACCATCCGCGCAAGCCCGCGTAGTAATTCGCCGCATCCGGCGTCAGCTTGACGACGAAGTCGTCGCTGCCGAGCAGGCCGAGCAGCGCTCGCGAATTCCAATTGTCCTGCAGGATCAGCCCGGCGTCTTTCGCGGCGGCGCTCTTGTTGATGGTCACGCGCATATGGCCGCTGCCGGGCGTGACGTCGTCGTTCGACAGCAGCACGTTGTCGGACTTCACCGACAACCGCCGACCGGAATCCGCCGTGGTGTTGACGCCGAGCAGCGGCAGGTTCTGAAACGCCGCCAGCGCGTTGACCCACGCCGCGCCGCTCCAGGCGAGCAACGTTTGCGTCGACAGGTCGTAGGCGAGCCAGCCTGGGTTCGGTGCGAAGAACCGCCAGTCGCCATCGTAGTACGCGGCGACCTGCCCGCTCTTGCCGGCCCAGGCGCCGCTGGCACTGGCCGCGACGATCCAGCGCTGCCCCTCGCTTGGCGATGGCGGCGGCGTGCTCAGCGCCGCCGACAGCACCGCGAGTTGCACAAGACCGTCGAGGCTGAACAGCGCCTCGTTGTGGGTAACGTGCTTCTGCGCCTGGCTCGCCTCGATCAGCGGCAGGCCGAGATTGGCAGTGGTCATGATCAGTCCTCACAGCGCGAAGGTGGCGGTGGCGGCAAAGCCTGGGCCGACAGTGGCGGACAGCTGCGCGACGCGGAGCGTGAGCGAGGCTTGCGCCGCGCCGAAATCGGCCCGCTCGTCCGCGGCCGGATACAGCGCCTGCGGCACGGTTGTTTGCATGGTCCGCACCACCGCGCCGCCGCCGAGAATGTCGACCGCATAGGCTTCGCTGTCTTCGCCGAGCGGCACCTCGACGCCCCAGCCGTCGCCGTCGATCCGGGTGCGGCGGATCCAGCCGATGCGAACGCCGTCGGCGGTGCGGCGCGCAGACAGATGCACCGGCGCCAGCGGCCGTAGCGCGGTCAGCCCCGGCGCCACGGTCAGGTCGACCGCACTCGCATCGTCATGGCTGCGCCCGGCCGCGACGATCCGCAGGCGCAGGCTACGGCCGAGCGCCGACAGCCCGCGCGCGATCGGCACCAGATGGGTGTCGAGCAGCACGAACCGCGCGCCGGCCGGCACCAGGTCGCGCACCGCGCTATCGCTGCCGGCCTGCCCGCGCAGCAGATGCGAGAGTCGATAAGTGTTGCCGTCAATTAGTTCGGCGCCGGCGAATTGCAGGATCTCCCAGCCGCCGTCGGAAGTCTGCACCGCCGCCGCGTTGCCGCCGGCCAGCACCCGCAGCTCCGACAGCGACGCCAGCGCGCCGCCGGCGATCTGGACGCGAAACGAGGTGACGCGGTCCCACCGCGCCAGTGGCCCGCGCGGCAGCGGATCGAGCGTGGTGCCGATGATGCTCCGCGCCGCCGCGCTCGCCAGCGGCTGATAGCTCGCGCCATCGGCCGAGACGTAGATCGCCTCCGCCACCGGCCACGGATTGGCGAACACCGCGAGCCGCGTCAGCACGTCCGGCGTAGTCGCATCGATCACCGGCAGATCGAGCGCGATCACTTCCGCGGGGCCGAGCGCGGCCGGGATCGCCACCGCGGACGGCCGCGGCATCCGCTGCGGCAGCGCGAACACGTCGGGATCGATGCTGCGCGCCGTCACCTGCCGCGTATTCGTGTCAACCAGTTCGTCGATCTCGAACAACCGCCGCCGGCCCGCGAGCGTCAGCGCCACCACGTCGCCGGGCGCGAGCCGCAGATGTCGCAAGCCAAGCGTGAAGCTGGCGCGCTCGCGGCCGGCCCACAGATCCTGCAGCACGATCTCGGCGCGCCGCGCCGCTGCCGCATCGTTGGTGACGACCGCAAGATCGGCCTTCACCATCCGCGCCGCGCCGCCGACCAGCCGGCGCGAGCCAGCGGCGGCGCGACGATAGTCGGCCAGCGCATCGCTGTAGGCGATCGCGGTTTCGCGCGGCAGCTCGGTCTCCTGCGCCCGCGTCAATCGCCATGGCGCGCCCTTGTCGGGCAGCACCAGATCGTCCTCATTCAGTTCGATCACCGGCACAGCGCCACGCTGCACGAAGCGCAGCACGCCGCCGGCCGCCTCCGCCTCGAAGCTGTAGGCCAGCGCCAACGGCTCGATCATCGCGCGCGGTGCCATCGGCCGGTCGACCACATAGCCGTCGCAACCCTCGCGCAGATCGCGGCTGTCGACGCCGCCGACACCGGCATCGGCCAGCAGCGCGGCAATCAGCGCATCGAGCGGCGCACCGCCGAGCCGGCCGGTCAGCCAGTGCCCGCTGGTCCAGTTCGGCGCATCGCTCCACACCTCATCGGCGGCAGGAAACACCGGATAGGGCCGCGCGTCCCAGGTCCACAGATGGATCGCCGACAGGTCGATCATCCGCCCGCCGTATAGCGGCGACACCGGATTGCGGGCGTCGGCGCTGAACGCCGTGATCAGGCATTCGAGATAGCGGCGCTGGATCAGATCGTCGCGCTCGCCGCTGGAGAAATACGGCGCGTAGTTCTCACTCGATTTCGGATCGGGAAACACGCTGGGCTGATTGGCACCCTTGTCGACCGCCGGGCAGCCGACCTCGGTCAGCCACACCGGCTTGCTCATCGGCACCCAGCCGGTCGACGAGGCCAGCTCGGCGCCGCCGACCCGCTCGTGATGCGGCTGTGACCAGAAGCTGCGGATGTCCTTGACGCGGTAGATCCACGGCTTGCCGAGCCCATCGGTGATCGGCACCCGCGCTTGGGCTGTGCGCGCCGCCGCGTCCGGATAGTACCAGTCGTAGCCCTCCCCGGCTTCGACATTGCCGGCAAGATAAGCGCGATCGTAAGTGGTGGCAGCAATCGCCGAATCCAGATGGCCGGCGTCGTCGCGCCAGTCGGCGAGCGGCGCGTAGTAATCGATCCCGATCGCGCCGATCGCCGGTGACGCCCACAGCGGATCGAGCGGAAACCGCACCTCGGACGCATCCGGCGTCACCACGTCGGCGCCGTATTCGGTCCAGTCGGCTCCATACGTGACCAGCGTGCCAGCGCCGACGATCGCCTTGACGTCGGCGGCGAGCGCGACGAGCTGCTGCACCGCCGGGTACACGCCGGGCGCCGAGCGCACCCGCGTCAGCGAGCGCAGCTCCGAGCCGATCAGGAATGCATCGACGCCGCCGGCATTGGCGCAAAGCTGCGCGTAATGCAGGATCATGCGGCGATAATTCCAGGCGCCGCCGGCGAAGAACTGCGCCACCTGCGCGGCAGCCGTCGCGGTGCCTTGCGGTGAGCCCGGCACGCCCGGCGCCGGATCGCAACTGATGCGGCCGCGCCAGGGATAAGGCGGCTGCGGCGCCGCGCCGGTCCACGGATTGGCAAGGCCATTGCCGGCCGGCACGTCCATCACCACGAACGGATAGAACGTGACCTTCAGCCCGCGGGCTTTCAGCTCGCCGATCAGATGCACCACGCTGTCGTCGGACGGCGTGCCGCCATAGGCGGGCCGTCCATTCACCTGCGAGATCAGCCGTGCGCTGGCGCGGGTCGCGCCGGCCACCGACCAGGAGCCCTGATCGAGCCTCTTGTCGCGGCGCTCGACGCCGGGCTCGACCGTGCAGGCCTGCGCCCGCAGATCGGTGCCGAACCACGCCACCACCAGCGCGACGCGCTGCAGCCCCGGGCAGACGCCCTGCAGATCGTCGAGCGAAGCGAGCACGTCGGACGGCGCATAGGCAACGTGGCGGTTCTCCGGCGCGGCGCTGCCGGCGCCGAGCACCTGCACCCGCGTCGCTGGCTCGTAGCCGAATTCGGTGGTGCCGGGGATCAGCGTCACCGCGCGGGTGATCTGTTCGAGCTCGCCGATCGGCCGCACGATCTCGAAAGACAATTGCGGAATCCGGTTGCCGAAATCGGCGAGCGGCAGCCGCTCGAACACGACGTACGCCAGCCCGCGATACGCCGGCGTGCTGCCGGCGCCTTCCTTGGCGACGATCAGTCCGTCGGGCGCCTGATCCTCGGTGCCGCGATGAACGCGAACGTTGAGGCCCGACAGATCGAGCGGCTTGCCGTCGGCCCAGATCCGCACCACCCGGCCGATCGGTCCTTCGCACAGTCCGACCGCGAAATTGGCGAAGTAACTGTAAGTCGTGGTGGTGGTCGTGGTCTGCCCGCCCCCGCCGCCGCCAAAGCCCTTGCCGCCACCACCACCGCCGGTGGTGCTCTGCTCGACGCTGATCACCTCCTCGAGCGCGGTCGCCCAGATCACCTGGCCGGCGAGCCGGGCGCGGCCATAGACCCGCGGGATCGGCGCGCCTTCGGTCGAGGCCATCACATCGAGATCAGCGAGCCGCGGCCCTTCGACCGCGCGCGAGCTATCGCTGCTGCCGCCGAACAGCGACTGATCGAGCGCATTGCCGATCAGCGCGCCCGCGATCCGCCCGGCAATCGCGCCGACCGGACCGAACAGCGCGCCAGCCGCAGCGCCGGCGACGGAAAGAACGAGAGCTGCCATGGGATTGACTTCGATCGAGGGCGTAAACGTTGGTCAAAAACGAAGATGCCCGGCGCAAGGCCGGGCACGATGTCGAGAGAGTGAGCGCTGAATTCTCAGGATCGCGTTTCGCGCGAACCTCTAAGGCTGCGAGCCCCGCGGAAACCAGACCCGGCCGAACACGCGGTCGCCGCGCAGATGGTGATACAGCGCCGCCGCGACATGCACGATCAGCAGAAGCACCAACAGCCGTGCACCGAACCCGTGCGGGATACGCGGCCGGTAGTGCCAGAACTCCGGCAAGGCTGTTACCTCGTGCGAGAAGATCGCCGGCGCTGCTCCGCTCGCCAGCATCATGCCGATGCCGCTCGTGATCATGCCGAACACCACCACGTAGAACATGAGATGCACCGCGCGCGCGATCCACTGCTGCAAGCGTGGCGCGCCGTCGATCGGCTCCGGCTTGTTGTCGATACCGAGCCACCACACCACGCGGACGACGGTGAGAACCAGCACCAGCGCGGCCGCCGGCAGATGCACCCGGAGCAACGCCGCCTTGGTGGCGGCCTCCTCGGCCGCCGCAGCGCGAAAGCCAGTCAGCAGCGCGATCAGGATCAGAACCGCGGTGAGCCAGTGAATCGTCACAGCCACGGTGCCGTATTGATCGGATGAACTATGCAGCGCCATCGTGATCGTCCTGGCTGCTGACGATCTCACCGCGCCGCGGCCGACAGGCCGAACCGGCGCGCCAGCCGGAAGCCGTCGCGGATACTGAGGCCGATCAGCGTCAGGTTGATCGCGCCGGCGATCAGCTCCACCGCCTGCACCACCGTGAAGATCTGGTCGAACTGACCGGCGGCGGCGCGCTGCTGCAGCAGGATTGCGCACGGTACCAGCACGGCGATGCCGTTGAGCGCGATGAACGGCATCCGCCAGCGCTTGGCGGCGACGACCGGATGCGGCGACTTGCCGCCGAGCTTGAAGCCGCTGGCGCCGGCGAGCGCGATCGCCGGGATCAGCACCGCGAGGCCCCACAGGATGCGGAGCTTCACGGCCGCAATCGCCGCCTCGTCGCCGCCGAGTTCGACCACGACGGTCGACGTCCAGAACACGAGGATGGTGAGAAACGCGATGATGCCCGCGATCGGGTGAAGCTTCCTGATCATTTACGCACTCCTGTCACTGAATTGCTCGTCGAGCCGTTCGCGCAGCGCGATCAGCGCGTCGCGGGTCTTGCGCAGCTGGCGCGGATCGGCGCTGGCAATCATCGCGTCGGCGACCGGCGCCCATAGCTCGCTCGCCTGCTTGAACACCCGCTCGCCGCGCGGCGTCAGCAGCACCAACTTGGCACGCTTGTGCGCCGGGTTCGGCGCGAAGCCGACCAGCCCGGCTTCAGCCAGCTCGTCGACGATCCGCTGCACCGACTGCCGCGCGAGGCCCATGTTGTCGGCCAGCCGCGCCACCGAAAACGTGCCGCGGCCGTGCGCAATCGAGCCCAGCACCTGCCAGCGCGCGCTGGTCAGCCCGAGCGGCTTCACCAGCGCATCGCCGAACCTGATCAGCGCGCCGTTGAGCCGGAAAACCTCCAGCACGAGGGCGTTGGCGGGATGGTCGAACGGGGCGTGACCGGTTTGCATCATGACAGCATTCTGTCATTTTGACAGCTTGCTGTCAATTAGCCGAGCGCCCTGCTCGGCCGGACGCGACGGAAGTTCAATGCCGGCGGCGTTGACGGCGTGCACGACATTTGCATCGTACCCGGCTTGGGCGAGGCGGCCGGCAGGATCAGGCGATGGATTTTCTAGCGAGCGTAGTGGTGGCGATCGTCGCCTATGGCGCGGTGTATTTCATCGGCAAGCCGGTGGTGGCGTTGCAGGCCAAGCGGATCGAAGTGCTCGACGTCGCCGAGCGCTACTCCGGCGTCGAGGCCGGCGCGCCCGAGGAGACCCGCGATGCCGCGGTCAAGGCGCTGTTCGAAGCCGGCACCTCGCTGCGCGCCTATGAGCGCGGATGGTCGACCGCGGTGCGGCTGTGGTGCTGGGTGTGGGGCTACGATCTCGATCTCGCCGCCCAGGCGCTGTACGGCCTCGCCGAAGGCCCGCGCGCCAAGATGGTGATCCCGCCGGAGGCCCGCCGCAACACGCTCAACGCGCTGTACGTCGCCCTCGGCGCCGCCAAGCATTTGCCGCCGGAGACGGTCGACGCCATCAAGCGGATGATCGTCGAGACCAAGGCCGCCCGCGCCAAGGCGTCGGCCTGAGCCTCAGCCGTCCAGACCAGCCGAGCTAAGCGCGCGTCGTCACTCTGACGCGATGAAGCGCAGCGTGCCGGCGCGGCGGGTCGGCTGGCCGGTGTCGTTGGTGTGATTGACGCCGTCCATCACCGGCACTTCGGTGAAGTCGAACGGACTGACGCCGTCGAGGCAGGCGACATTGACGGCGTACAGGTTCGTATTGGATCGCCGCTGATGATGGGTGTAGATGCCGCAGCGTGAACAGAAGAAGTGTTGCGCCGTGCCGGTGTGGAAACGATAGGTCGTCAGCACGTCCTCGCCCTGCAGGATCTTGATCCCGCCCATCTCCGCCATGGCGACGACCGCGCCGCGCATCCGGCAATACGAACAGGTGCAGCGCCGGATCGAGTCGAAGCCATCGCTCAGCGTCACCTCGAAGCGCACCGCCCCGCAGTGGCATCCGCCGGTCCGCACGTTGCTGTCGTGATCCATCCCGCAGGCCTCCAGGTTGGTCCGTTCGAAACTCGGCCGGACCTGACCAGACGCCTTCGCCAACGTCAACGCAGCGGATCTGCAACGCCGGGAAACGTGAACGCATAGGCGAGCCGGCGCCGCCACCACGGCGTGATCGCCACCTCGCACACCGCCGCGCCGTCATGCGCATGGATCATCGTCGTCGCCGAACTGGCGATCGCCGCGTGCTTGGCGACGCAGCCGTCGCGCCAGCGGAACAGCAGCACGTCGCCGCGATCGAACGCATCGCACGGCACCGGCACGAGATGGCGCAGCGCGGCCGCCGCCAGCGTCTCGTCGCCGCCGGCTTCGGCCCAATCCGGTGCGTAAGGCGGCGGCGTTTCCGGCTCCTCGCCGAGACAGGCGCGCCACACCCCGCGCACCAGGCCGAGGCAATCGCAGCCGACGCCCTTCACCGACGCCTGATGCCGATAGCGCGTGCCGATCCAGCTGCGTGCCTCG
Source organism: Rhodopseudomonas sp. G2_2311 (assembly GCF_047501505.1). NCBI lineage: Bacteria > Pseudomonadati > Pseudomonadota > Alphaproteobacteria > Hyphomicrobiales > Nitrobacteraceae > Rhodopseudomonas > Rhodopseudomonas sp. G2_2311. Next base: position 63,291 of record NZ_JAZDRK010000017.1, on the reverse strand, counting down.
GCGACCAGCGCGTCGCGACCCAGTGGCTGATCCATGGTGCTCTCGCTCGAACGAATGAGGGACTATGCCGGCGGTCAGACGTCGCCGCGCAGCACCGGGCCGATCGGCGCGCCGGTGTTGCCGGGCGCGCCGGGCACCGGATAGCTGACGACGAAATCGTTGCCGGGGATCTGCGGGAAGCCTCGGAAATTGTCGCTGTTGCCGAAGCGGTCGCGGCAGGTCGCAAACAGCTTGTCGCAGCCGGCGGTGACGACGAAGCTGTCGCCGGGGGCGATCCGCTCGGCCATCGCCTGCCACAGCGATAGCCGCACCTCACCGCCGACGACGCGATGCTGCTTGATCTCGACCGCCGCGCCGGCATTGGCGCCGCTGCGCCAGCTCAGCCGCCCTGCGCTGAACAGGCCGGGCGCAAAGCCGTCGAGACCCGAAACCGTGAGGGTCGAGGTGCCGGGCGCCGCGACGACCGCCCCCTCGCCGCGCCGGGCCGGACTATTCAGATCGACGCGGCAGCGCGCATCGCCGAGATCGGCGCTGCACGCCGCGGTGTAGAGCCGGCCGGTCTCCTGCGACAACAGATCGGCCAGCCCGCGCAGTTCCGCCGTGAAGGCCGAGCCCTCGCGCCGTACCTCGCCGAGCGTGCCGCGCGCCATCAGCACCCGCAGCTCGGGCGCGCTCCAATCCACCAGCCAGCTCTCGATCGCCGCAGCGTCAAAGCGCCCGGCGGCCAAATCCGCCTCGCGCAGCAGCGCGTCATCGAGTGCCCCGGAAATCTCCGCGCCATCGACCGACAGATCGAACCGCTGCGACGCCTCGGACGCCGAGAAGCCGGTGCCGGCGCAGCAGCTCACGCCGTCGATCGTGAGGTCGCGGTCGTGATCGGTGAAGCCGAGCACAGCGCCGTCGCGCCGCCGCACGATCCAACACTGCGCCAGCGTGGTCACACCGGCATCGAGCTTGGCCTGCAAGGCCGACGGAATGGTGAGCATGGGGGACCTGTCCTGGAGCGGGAATAGCGCGTCGCTTGAATCACGGATGAATCGTAAGCTGGCAGCGACAGGTCGAGGTCGACGCGAGATTACTCAGCATCATCGGCGCATCGGCCCTGCGGTCCCGGCTAGCCGTTCTGCTTCCGGATCGCGGCCGCAATTTCGTCGATGGCTGGCCGTGCGTGCTTGAAGAATTTCTTCAGTCCACTGCACAGATAGTTAAGCCCCGGCTCGCCTGACGGCGTCCGCAGAAGACGATTTCCAGGACACTCTCCCCAGCAATCCCGCAAATACTCGCAGGCTCGACAGTCGTCCGGCAGCATCTCCGACTTGGCGTAGCCGAATGCCATCTGACGCTCAGAGAAGACCATCTCAGCCAATGGCGTCTCGCTGAGATTGCCGAGCAGATATTGGGGATACACATAGTGGTCACACGCATAAACGCCGCCATCGTGCTCCAGCGCCACGCCCTTGCCGCAGAATTGATGATAGATGCAGATCTGCGCGGGCAGCCCGAGATGCTGAGCGACCAGCGTTTCAAAATGATTGACCAGCACCCTGCCGAGATCTCGCCGTCGCCACTCATCGAATACGCGTGACAGGAAATAGCCGTACCGGTCGGGATCGACCGACCAGTCGGTGACGATCGATTCCGGATGATCGGGCTTCGACCGCGCGCTTCCAATGATCGGCATACGCCCGGTGTCGTAATCATCCGGCGCATCGGTCTCGAAACCCCTCGCCTGCACGATCGGAATGAACTGGATGTAGGTCGAATCCAGCTCCCGCCGGAGAAAGCGATAGACATCCAGCGGGCGCTCGGCATTGAAGCGATGTACGCAGGTGAGCGTATTGAACGGCACCCCTGCCTTCCGCAACACCGTCGCCGCAGCCATGACCTTGTCGAATGTCGGCGCGCCTCCCTTGTTCACCCGGTAGCGATCATGCAGTTCGCGCGGACCATCGATACTAAGTCCGACCAGGAACCGGTGCTCCTTCAAAAATTCGGCCCATCCGGCATCGAGCAAAATTCCGTTCGTCTGAAGGTCATTTTCGATACGCTGACCGGGCTTCGCGTATCGTCTTTGCAGCTCGACGACCTTCTGGAAGAACTCCAGGCCGAGCAGCGTCGGCTCACCGCCCTGCCACGAGAACACCACCTCCGGCCCGGTATTCGCCTCGATATACTGCCGAACGAACAGCTCCAGAGTCCGGTCCGCCATCCGCCCGGTACCAGGCCCTCCTCGGAGCGTCTGCTTACTTAGATAGAAACAATATCTGCAGTCGAGATTGCAGGACGAGCCCGCAGGCTTGGCCATGACGTGGAAGCGGCGTTGAACGCCAACCTGCGATAACTGCCGTTTGTCGGGCACGAGCAGCACTCACTCGGAATTGGTGACCTGGTACTGATCCCTCAGTGGCATACCATTATTACACGAAACCCGACACAGTATCGCAATTGACGAGCCTCAACGATTTGCACGCCGATTAGCTGCATCCTTATCATATTTCGTAGTGCGATCCTGCAACGCAGTGCAACTCCATTCCAGATTGATTGCACGACAGATGGTTAGCACGACCACACAATCATGGTGCATGAACGCTCCTCATGACTCGCTGGAGACCGGCTCGTGCCGACCAGTGATCGCACCGCGCCTCAACGACGATCGCGCTCCACCGCAAACGCGATTCCATCCTCTGCCCAGCCAGATCATCGGACTTCACTCCGCAACGCTCGTTCCGCGCACCGCCTCTTCACGGGCGGATCGCCGCAGCCGAATGCACACCGGATCACAATCGGGAGTGTCAGATGAACAGCGAAGACAAGCACCAGCGCGTGCCCAATGGCGCCATTGATCGTCGGAATCTCCTGCTGGGGACATCAACCCTGGTCGCGGCGGCGGCACTAACGACCGGTGCATTCGCACAAGCCGCCAAGAAAGCTCCGGCCTCTCCCGTCGCAGGCGGAACCGCCGGATCCAAACCGAACATCCTGTTCATCATGGGCGACGACATCGGCTGGTTCAACGTCAGCGCCTACAACATGGGGATCATGGGCTATCGCACGCCCAACATCGACCGGATCGGCCGAGAAGGCGCCACCTTCACCGACTGGTATGGGCAGCAGAGTTGCACGGCGGGACGCGCCGCGTTCATCACCGGGCAATCCCCCATTCGCACCGGGCTGACCAAGGTCGGGCTGCCCGGGGCCGAACTCGGGCTCGGCCCGCTCGATCCGAGCGTCGCGGACGTGATGAAGTCGTACGGCTATGCCACCGGGCAGTTCGGCAAGAACCATCTCGGCGACCGCAACGAGCACCTACCCACCGTCCACGGCTTCGACGAGTTCTTCGGCAATCTCTATCATCTCAACGCCGAGGAGGAGCCGGAGAACCCGGACTATCCGAAGGATCCGCGTTTCCGCGCCAAGTTCGGGCCGCGCGGGGTCTTGAAGTGCAAAGCGAGCGACCGCGACGACCCGACGATTGATCCGACCTACGGCCGCGTCGGCAAGCAGGTGATCGAGAACACCGGCCCGATGGACACCAAGCGCATGGAGACCGTCGACGCGGAGTTTCTCGCCGCGGCCAAAGACTTCATCAGCCGGCAGCACAAGACTCAAACGCCGTGGTTCTGTTACTTCAACACCACGCGGATGCACGTCTTCACGCATCTGAAAAAGGAATCGCAAGGCAAGAGCGGGCTCGGACTATATCCGGACGGGATGGTCGAGACCGATGGCCATGTCGGCGAGCTGTTGCAACTGCTGGACGACCTCGGAGCCGTCGACAATACCATCGTGGTCTATACCACCGACAACGGCGCCGAAGTGTTCACATGGCCCGACGGCGGCACGACGCCGTTCCGGGGCGAGAAAGCGACCAATTGGGAAGGCGCCTTCCGGGTGCCCTGCCTGATCCGCTGGCCGGGCGTGATCAATCCCGGCACGATCGTCAACGATATTTGCGCGCATGAGGACTTCATCCCGACCTTTGCGGCCGCGACCGGCGACACCGGCATCGTGGATCGTCTCAAGCAAGGCACGACCCTGAACGGTAAGCCGTTCAAGGTGCATCTCGACGGGATCAACCTGCTGCCGTTCTTCAAGAATGAAGTGAAACAGTCACCGCGCGAAGGCTTCCTGTATTGGAGCGACGACGGCGAACTGATGGCGATCCGAATCCGGAATTGGAAATTCGCTTTCCTGGAGCAGAACACCGAGGTCTCGCCGCAAACGCCCGCCGGCGTCTGGCAGGGCCAGTTCACCAAGCTTCGCGCCCCCAACATCTACAATTTGCGGGCCGATCCATTCGAAAGAGCCACCGCCAGCCTGAACTACGGCGACTGGATGGATCACCGCATGTTCCTGATCATCCCGGCGCAGGCCCTGGTGGCGCATTGGGCTGAGAGCTTCAAAGAGTTTCCGCCGCGGGCCAAGGCCGCGAGCTTCACCATCAGCGACGTGATGGAGAAGATCACGACGGCGAGACCGAACGAGAATTGAGGCCCCGGAGAACGGCCATGATCACCCGACGCAGCCTGCTCGCTCTCTCGGCCGCCGTGTTCGGCTCGCCCGTCGTCGGCTTCGCGACCGGCGCCTCCGATCCGTTGCCGTCATGGACGAACGGGACCGCGAAACAGGCGATCCTCGCCTTCGTCGCGCGCGTGACGACGGAGCAAGGTGCGGATTTCGTGCCAACAGCCGAGCGGATCGCCACCTTCGACAATGATGGCACGCTGTGGGCCGAGCAGCCCTATTACTTCCAACTCGCCTTTGCGTTCGATCGGATCAAGGCGATGGCTCCGCAGCATCCGGAATGGAAAGATCACGAGCCGTTCAAGGCGCTGCTTCAAAACGACAAGGCGGCATTCGCGTCATCGGGCGAAAGTGGCCTGCTCGAGGTCGTCGCGGCAACTCATGCGAGGATGACGACGGACGAGTTCACCGATGCGGTGCGGGATTGGATGGCAACCGCACGGCACCCGCGCTTCGGGCGGCCCTACAACCAACTGACCTACCAGCCGATGCTGGAACTGCTGGCATATCTGCGTGCGAACGGCTTCAAGACCTTCATCGTATCGGGCGGCGGTGTCGAATTCATGCGGCCGTGGGTGGAGAAAGCCTACGGCATACCGCCCGAGCAGGTGGTCGGCTCGTCCGGCGTCGTCAAATTCGAGACTGATGCCACCGGCAAGCCGCGCTTGATCAAGCTCACCAAGGTCGAATTCGTCGACGACGGCCCCGGCAAGCCGGTGGGCATCAACCGGTTCATCGGGCGCCGGCCGATCTTCGCATTCGGCAATTCGGACGGCGACTTCGAAATGCTGCAATGGACCGTCGCCGGCGCCGGCCCGCGGTTTGCCGGGCTCGTCCATCACACCGATGCCGAACGGGAATATGCCTACGACCGCCAGTCCAAAATCGGCAAGCTCGACAAGGCGCTCGATGCGGCGGCCGCGGGTGGCTGGACGGTCGTCGACATGAAGAACGACTGGAGCCGGATCTTTACGGAATGACGCCCGCGCCGATCGCCCGGGCCGGCGATCCGGGGTGGTCTCCGCACAATTATCCTGCGCCGGTTTTGGCGCAGACGTGACAACGGTCAGAGCCGACCAGAACACACCGGAACGTGGCATGTCGCAATATTCGCACCGTATCATCGGCGGATTGGCAGCCGTAGCGCTGCTGGCCCTCCAAGGCCCGCAAGCGGCATCGGCCGACGAAGGGGGCATCAGCTTCTGGGTCCCTGGCTTCTTCGGCAGCCTTGCAGCGGCACCGGGCACGCCAGGCTGGTCCTGGATCTCAATCTACTATCACACAGACGTCAGCGCAGGCGCCGGCATGCAGTTTCCCCGGGGCGGACGGGTCGATGTCGGGGTCTCCGGCAAGGGCGACCTCGGCCTGTACGGCCCGAGCTACGTGTTCGCGACGCCGGTTCTCGGTGGCCAATTGTCCGCGACCCTGCTCGGCGTTGCGGGCCGCAACCAGGCGGCGGCTGAAGCGTCGCTGAGCGATGTCTCCGGCCGCACCATCGCGCTAGGCCGGACGCAGGATCTCACCTCATACGGCGACGTGATTCCGCAGATCGCACTGAAATGGAACGTGGGCGTCAATAATTTCATGGTGTATGGCACCGGCGACATTCCGGTCGGCGACTACGACCGGCACCGCCTCGCCAATCTCGGCATCGGCCACGGCGCAATCGACTTCGGTGTCGGCTACACCTATTTCAATCCACTCGCCGGCAACGAATTCTCGGCGGTCGCGGGTGCGACCTACAACTTCAAGAACACATCGGCGAACTACCAGAACGGCGTCGACTTTCACGTCGACTGGGGCGCGTCGCACTTCCTCACCAAACAATTCCAGCTTGGGCTGGTCGGCTATTACTTCCAGCAGATCAGCGACGATTCCGGCGCGCCGGCGTTGCTTGGCGGGTTTCGGTCGCGTGTCGCCGGCGTCGGACCGCAGCTCGGCATCCTGTTTCCGGTCGGCGACATGCAGGGTTATCTGAACCTGAAGGGCTACAAGGAGTTCGCCGCGCAGAACCGGCCGGAAGGCTGGAACGCCTGGCTGTCGTTCGTCGTATCGCCCGCACCGCCGCAGCCGGCAGCCGCGGGGCCGATGCCGCGAAAGCCTTGAAGCAACGGCTGAGGCTCGAACCGCGGCCTCCGGGAGAAACCCCTCACACCCTGATCTCGACCAGCGAGAGATTCGGAATCGCGCCGGTAGCGAGCTTCGCCTGCAAGGCCGACGGAATGGTGAGCATGGGGGGACCTGCGCGCGACTCTGGCAATGCACGACCGGGTCTCGGCCCGATCTGACACGGTGCCGACCGGGCGTTCATAACCTCACGCTGGTCGTCCAGGCCGGCTGGTCAGTTAGCTACGGTTCGCACAGAGCCCGCGGCGCAGCGGCGGGCTCGTCCTTATTTGTCGCCCAGCTCTCGGGTGTCGAACACGAGTCGCGCATGATTGGAGCGAACCGAATCCCCGATGATGTCACAGCCTCTGCCGCGCCGAGGGGCCGCACCGGTCAAAACGACCAGCTCCCGCTTCGCGTCTCGATATCCGCGCACTTCGTAGGGCGCGGGCGCACAACCGTCTCGAAACGTGAACGCCGTTCCCTGATAATTTGAACCGCTACGCGTGCCACGGAACAACAACGTCCCCTGCACCACGGGCAGTGTTTGCTTCGGGACGTCATAGGCGATCTCGACCGAACCGTCTTTCCACTCGCGAATGAGCATCTGGGAATCGTTGTGAAGCGCTGAATCAACTCGGATCGGCTCCGGCCTGTTTTTTGGCTGCGCACGAAGGCGACGCTGGACCTCGAGATAAGCCTCGGGGTTCGAACCCGGCGGGGCATTGTCAAGGAGTGCCGTCCGCTCGTCGACCTGCGGGATGGAGAACCGTTCTCCGCAGGCGATGAACGTCCTGTTATCAGGCGAGAACCCGTGTTTTGTTCTGTCGGCACACACCATGATTTCCAACACGACCCGGTGTTGTGCATTGATGAAGCGCGCCGGACATTTGGGGGTGCAGACCGCTGGTGCCTGCAGCAGCGATACCATCAACGATCGTCCATCCGGTGACGCAAACGGCCAATTGAAGATCGTCCCTTGCATGGCACCGCGTGGCTTCAAGGGAATGAGGTCGATCTTGTCCTTCCAGTATGCGTTGAGAACGTAATCCCGCTTACTCACGAGCTCCGAACCGGAATCGTAGATCCTGTTGGCGGGCAATTCGCCCGCCTGCGCCTCCTGATCCTCGGCCTGCGGCAAATCCCGGATTTCCGACAGCGGTGCAAAATCGAGCTTGCGGGTCCCAGCGTCCCATTTGAGGGGACGCTGACACGCGCGCATGTCCGCTGTCGACAGACCATCCGTGTTCTGACCACAGAGCGCACCGCCAACGTTCAACCAAACCCTGTTGGCGTCGCTGCTACGCTCCAACGTCACTCCAACGGCCGCGTGTTCGAAAGCTTGGATTGCGTGCCCATCGTCGGTTTCGACGAAGATGTGGACCACTGCTCCGTGATTGGTGGAAAACAGTGCTGCTGCTCCATCGCAAGCGAGCGTGGCTTCGTCGATCGCCCAGAAAACGGGACCGTCCGGAAAACGGCCCTGCTGAATGTCAGGCCCCGATCGTGGCGTCCCACCCGCGGAACGGCACATGTCCGACATTTCGCGGGACTGCGTCGCAACCTCGACCGGTGTCGAGCTGCAGTTCTCACACCGATGAGGTATCGCCGGAGCAGCTTCGTTCGCATCTGCGGCCATTGGCAGAAGAAGGCCGAAAACCAAAAGTATGAGTCGCTGCATGAAATTCTCAACGCCGCCATTAATGCCGACCGCGCGGGTCGCATGAAGGCGCTGAGGATCGGCACTGCCTGATTGCCACCGGGTAAATTCAGAGGTGTAAACTGTTCTGATCAGATGCGCGTGTCGCCCAACGATCATGCCGGTTTCAGCACAGGATTAATGATCTAACTATCTGATTGCATCCAAGGGTAATACAGACTCGCAGCTTCGGCTCAGTCCACGTTCGAACTCACACCCTGATCTCGACCAACGGGATCTTCGGGATCGCGCCGGCGGCAAACGCCGAGAGATCGACTTCGAGGTAGTCGGTGTCGAACCGCACCGGGACGTCGAACTGAAAGCCGGCGGTCACCGCTGCGCCGGACGGCGGCAAATGGCCCGGTGCAAAGCTGACGATGCCGGTGGCCGGATCGCAGGCGAAGCTGGCGGCCGCGGCTTCGACGCCACCGACTGCAACGCGGACGCTGCCGGCAACCGGCTTATTGATCGTGCGCACATAGGGCGCGAAGCCGGCGCCGTAGGTCTTCACGAGTTGATAGTTGGCGCGCGTGCCGTCGCCGATGCCGATGCCCTGGTCGAGCGGCGACACACCAGCGCCGGGCGCGGCGGAGCTGCAATCCAGCCGGTCGCGCCAGCGGAAGCCGGTGAGCGGCCCGCGGCGCTCTTCGAAGAACGCCACCACCTGCTGCAGCGCCTCGAAGGTCTTGACGCCGTAACCGGCGTCGTAGCGCCGCCGCGAGTCCGCCCAGCGCGCGTTGCGCTGTTCGCGGCCCGAGCCGAAGCCGACGATCTCGGTGCGCCGCTCCGGCCCGCCGGCGCTCTTCAGCGCGACATCGAGCGGAAACAGGATTTCGTGGAAGGAGGTCATGCGATGAGTCCTTCATCGTCATTGCGAGGAGCACCCGGATCGGCGCGACGCGCCGTCCGGGCACAGGCTCCGCGACGAAGCAATCCAGGCTTAGGACATCAAGTACCTGGATTGCTTCGCTACGCTCGCAATGACGTCGATGCGAGGCTGCGAACTACAAGCCCCGCTGGCCGCGCGCGACGGCGCGGGCGATCTGGCCGGTCAGATAGGTCTCGGAGCGCCGGAAGCTGTCGGCGTCGGGCGTGGCGATCTGGATGTTGACCGTGGTGGGGCCGCCGCTCGACGCGACGCCGAGCTGGCCGTCGGCGCCGCGCGACAGCGGCAGGATCGCCTCGGGACCGGCCTCACCGGCGAGGCCAACGCCGCCGCCGAGCATCGGGAAGTAGGTCGGCGTGCCGATCACGCCGCCCGATGCGAACGGCTTGATCGCGCCGTTGGCGTTCTTGAGGAGCGAGCTGCCGAACAGCCCCGAGAACAGGCTGTCGAAGCCGGTCGCGAGGCTGGTGGTCAGCGGTTTCAGCGCCGCCTTGACCGCCAGGTCCGAGACCTTCAGCGCCAGCGACTTCAGCACGTCCTCGAACTGCTTGCCGCCGGTGACCGCCTGCGAGAACGCCGAGGTCATCGCCCGCGCAAAGCCCTTGGCTTCGCTGCTCAGCGCCTGGGTCTTGGTGGTGAGCTGGTCGACTTTCTGCGTGGTGTCGTCGACGCAAGCACAATCGCAAGTCTCGCCAGTGCCGCTGCCGGTCATCGCGTCGCTCCTGATCGATCCGGATAGCGCCGCATCAGCTCGTCGAGCGCGGCGCGGCCGAGCGGCGGTGTCGCGCCGCCGCGCAGGCCGGTGATCGCGGCGGCGAGTTCGCGCGGCGTCATCCGCCAGAACTGATCGGGCGGCAGCCGCAGCACGCCGAGGCCGAACTGCATCGCCTCCGCCCACGGAAACGGTGTCACGCCGCCGCCTCGCCGAACGTTGCGGCCAATAGCTCGGCCGCGATGCCGGCGTAGCCGGCGGCACCGCCGCTCACCGTCATCGCCGCGACTTCATCGTCGCGCACCGCCTCGCCGGCGCCGCGCAGGCCCGCGGCGATGATCCGGACCAGATCGCGCGCCGACAGATGTCCGCTGCCGAAGCGCTGCGCCAGGGCGACGAGATCAGTGGCGGCGAACGCGGCTTCGAGTTCGGCGAGCGCGCCGAGCGTCAGCACCAGCGTGCGGGTCTGGCCGCCGAGTTCGGCTTCGATTTCACCGCGATGTTTGTTGGCCATGCTGTCCTCTCACAATGCGACGAAGCCGAGCGCGCCGGCGCTCTCCAGCGTCAGGTCGAAGGTGACTTCGCCGTTGTGCTCGCCGGCGAATTCGAGGCTGGCGATCTGGAACGGCCCGGTGATACTGCCGAAATCCGGCACCACCACCTGGCAGTCGCTGATCAGCCCGCTGAAGAACGCACTGCGCACCAACGCGTCGGAGCTTGAATCCTTGAACAGGCCGCGGCCGGAGATCGAGGCACGGCGGACGCCGGCGCCGGCCAGCAGCTCGCGCCAGCGGTCGGCGGATTCGGCGTGGGTGATGTCGACCAGTTCGGCGTTGAACGCGATCTTGCGGCTGCGCAAGCCGGCGACGGTGACGTAGTTGCTGCCGTCGTGGATCTTGAGCAGCAGATCCTTGCCCTTTTGAGCGCCCATGCGCGGCTCCTGCTAACTGATTGGTTCGGTGACGGCGCGAAATCGCACCAAGGCGTGATAGGTGCGGCCGTCGGGCTCGCGGCGGATGTCGGCGAGCGCGAACCGCAGATTGACCAGGCGATGGCCGGACGGGGCGAGCGGCGCATCGTCCAGCGCCTGCAGCAGCGCGCCGGTGATGACATGCGCCTCCTTGTGGCCGCCCTGGCGCGACCAGGCGTGCAGCGTCAGTTGATGCTCCTGCGTCGGCGCGTCGTCGGCGGAGACATCGCTGATCCGCGCCTCGCCGAGGGTGACGAACGGAAACGCCGGCTCGCGCGGCGGCTCGTCGTAGATCCGCGGCCCGCCGAGCGCGGCGAGCAGCGCGGTGTCGCTGGTGAGCGCGTGATGGATCGCCGCGCGCAGCGCAACGCTGGCAGGGGTCATGTCTGCTCCGTCTCGGCGTCGATCTCGAGCAGCGCGCCGCGCGCGCGGCTTCGCCAGGCGATGATGCGGTACACGGTGTCGCCGTCGGCGAGCCGGTGCGCGCGCGACAGCGTCACCCCGGCACGCAGCGTGATTTTTGCGCGCAGCGCGGCGAGATCCGTATCCGCCGCGACACCCTCGCGCGCGGCGAGCGGCACCACGCTGGCCCACACCACCGCCTGCGCCGCGTAACTCCGCGCCACGCCGCCCTGCCCGTCGTCGGTCTCGACCGGCGCCAGCAGCGTCAGCCGGCGGTTGAGGCGGCCGGCATCGATCACAGCGCCACCGCGCGATAGCCCGCGATCATCGCGGCAACGCCGCCGGGCAGCACCGCGGAGCCGGCTCCGGACGAAGCTTCGCCGCGATTGTCGTACCACTGCGCCACCAGGGTGCGGACCGCATGGCGCAGCGGCGCCGGCACGTCGTCCGGCGCGGTGCCGTAGCCGAGTTCGAGGTCGAGCTCGATGCCGGCGATGGCGCGCCCCGGCTCCGGCAGCGCCCAGGGCGGCGACGCGATCACGCCGCCGGCGAGGTCGGGCACGAAGCTGTCGAGATCGAGGCCATGAGCATAGCCGCGCTCGTCATAGCTCCGCACCGCGATCAGTGCCCGTAGCGGGCCGCCGCGCAGCACGATGCGGCCGTCGCGCGGCCAGGCATCCAGCACCAGCCGCCAGCGCTGCGCCAGCAGCATCTTGCCGGTCCAGACCTCGATCTGGGCCCGCGCCGCGGTCAGCAGCGAGGCGATCACCGCGTCGTCGGCGTCGTGCTCGACGCGCAGGAAGCTCTTCAGATCAGCGACGGTCCACGGCTCGGCGGCCGGCCCGGCCAGCAGCAGCATCGGCATGGCGATTCCTCATAGGTGGTGATGATCGGCGATTGACAGCGCCGCGGCGGCGGGCGAAACGCGCCGCCATGATCCGCTCGCTCACATTCGGCTGTCTGCTCGGCGCCGCGCTGGCCTCACCGGCCGCCGCAATGGTCGGCGGCGCCCCGGAGGCGACCGGCGCGCTCGGCCGCGCCCTGGTCACCATCGTCGGCTCGCGCGGCAATTTCTGTTCGGGGACGCTGATCGCGCCCGATCTGGTGCTGAGCGCCGCGCACTGCGTCGGCCCCGGCGCGGACTACAAGGTGGTGCATTACGACGCGCAGCGGCAGCCGAGCCTGCGCGATGTCGCCCGCGTCGCGGCGCATCCGGAATTCGACATGGGCGCGATCCTCGGCCACCGCGCCAGCGCCGACGTCGCGCTGCTCAAGCTCGCCGCGCCGCTGCCCGGCAAGGCGCCGCTGCCGATCGCGGCGCCGGAGGATCCGCTCGCCGCCGGCCAGGACTTCACCGTCGCCGGCATCGGCGTCACCCGGCGCGGCGACGGCAAAAGCGGCGGCACCGCGCGCAGCGCGACGCTGACCGCGAGCGGCCGCCCCGGCCGCCTGCAGATCCGCCTCATCGATCCCGCCGCCACTGGCGGCAGCGCGGGCTTAGGCGCCTGCACCGGCGATTCCGGCGGTCCGGCGCTGCAGGCGCAGAACGACCGGCTGGTGGTGGTCGGCGTGGTGTCGTGGTCGACCGGCCCCGGCAACAGCGCAGGCTGCGGCGGCCTCACCGGCGTCACCCCGCTGACGCTGTACCGCGACTGGATCGCCCGCACCGCGCAAAGCTGGGGCTCGGCGCTGGCGCGATAGCGGCTGAACGCGACCCGGCCGACCGACTTCAACGAACGCCACCTCGTGCAGACACGAGGTGAAGCGCGCTTGAAATACAACCTAGAGTTGTTAAACTCCTGAATACTCGTTTTCCTTCGTTTCATCCAGGAGAGCCGCAATGCCCATCGTCAACATTGCTCCCAACGGTTATTTCGACGTCCCGGCCAATTGCTCCGGCTGCATCATCCAGATGCTCGCGGCAGCGCCGCCGGCCGACGTCACCTGGGAGCCGGAGTTCGGCAGTCCGGACGCCAAAACCATTTCGTTCGGTCAGCAGATCACGTTCACCTTCAATTCGATCGCCGGCCGGATCCGCTCGCACAGCGCGGCGCCGCTCCAGGTCGACTACTGAGGCGGCCTCACCGGCGTCACCCCGCTGACGCTGTACCGCGACTGGATCGCCCGCACTGCGCAGAGCTGGGGCTCGGCGCTCAGCCGATAGCTCGTCATCGCGAGGCGGCGAAGCCGACGACGCGATCCAGAGGCCTGGTGCACGGCGCCTGGATTGCTTCGCTGCGCTCGCAATGACGGGGAAAACGCCGTTGGTTAATCTTTATTAACCATAATCCCCCACCCTCGCGGCATCTCACTCCGGAGTGCCGCCATGTTGCGTGTCGTGCTGTTATTGCTGATCGCGTTGCCGCTGGCCGGGCCGGCGCGGGCGGCCGATCTGCCGATGCACAGCAAGATCGGCAAGATCTTCGCCGAGCCGCAACCGAAGCCGCGCGGCGTGCGGCCATCGCTGGAGATGGAGAGCGGTTCGCCGGTGTATGCGCCGGAGGTCGACGTGCCGCCGATCGTGCACGGGTACTACGGCAAGCCGCGGTCGTATCTGTACCGCAGCTATTACGGCACCAATCCGGATCTGATCTTCGGCCGCCTGCCCTACGCCTGCGGCTGGTACGGCTACTGCTGAGCGCGCGCCGCTCTCGTGGGATGGGGCGAGCGCAGCGAAACCCATCATCCACGCAGCAGAACTAAAGCGCGCGACGCTCGGCAGCTCAGTGCCGCGGCGCGCGATGCCGCCGCTTCGGCCCCGGCCGACGCTCGGGATGCGGATACGCCACCGGCGGCGCGGCGAACGGCTGCGCCATGGTCGGCCCCGGCTGCTGCTGCAGCCGCTTGCGGGATTCCTGCAGCGCGCGCTGATAGCCCGGCGAGTCCATGATGTTGGCGGCGCCGCCGCGAGCCAGCGCGGCGCCGCTGCCGGCGACCAGGCCGGCGCCGAGCGCCGCCAGCCCCAGCGTCATCGTGATCGCCGCCGTGCGCGGCGTCCTCGTGATCGAACGGCTCATGCGTCACCTTCCCGCGTTGATCGTCCAGCAACCCGGCGTGCCCCGCGATGGTTCCGCCGCCATGCCGTCGCACCTTACACCTGCGCCACGCCGTAGCCCCACGCCGTAGGATGGGTTGAGCGTCAGCGAAACCCATCATCCACGAAGCACAGCAGTGATGGGTTTCGCTGCGCTCAACCCATCCTACACACTCATTCCTCACCTTCCCGCGTTGATAGTGCGGCAACCCAGCGTGCCCCGCGATGGTTCCGCCGCCATGCCGTCGCACCATACACCTGCGCCACGCCGTAGCCCCACGCCGTAGGATGGGTTGAGCGTCAGCGAAACCCATCATCCACCAAGCCCAGCCGCGATGGGTTTCGCTGCGCTCAACCCATCCTACAGACTCGCCCTCACAACACCCGCATCCTTGGTCCCCCGGCATGGGCGCCGCCGATCAGCGCGGTGATCGCCCACACCAGCGCGTCGAGCCGGTCCGGCGAGTGGCCGGAGGATAGCCCGGTGGGAGCGAAATCGCACATCTCGTCTTCGAGCAGCGGAAAGCAGCCGACGTGCCGCACCCGGCCCTGTTCGTACAGCGCCGCCACCGGCTCGGCGCGGACGAACTTGCCGCGGCTGGCGCGCACCTCGCGCACCGGAATCGCGGCGTCGGTCTCGTGCAGCACCGCGCGCACCATCTCGCCGCCCATGTTGACCTCGGCGATGATCGCATCGGCCTCGAGCCGGTGATACAGCCCGATCGCGCGCGCCGCCCAGGCGGCCGGCGACAGCCGGTCGCTGGAGACGTCCTCCAGCACGTAGTAATCGCCGGCCGCGCTGCGCCCCGCCGCGACAATGCCGCAGGCGTCCGCCCCCGGCCGCGACGAGCCCGGCGGATCGATCGCCACCACGATCCGCACCATTGGCGGCGCCGCGCCGACGCGGGCGCGCTCGATCCGGTCGCGCGACCACAGCGCATCGGGGCGGTCCTCGATCAGTTCGCCGTCGAGCTCCTGCCGGCCCTGCCTTGTGCCGGCGTAGCGCGCCACCACGGTTTCGAGAAACGCCGGCGACAGATGCGCGGCGTTGGCGCGGGTCGGTGCCCGCGTCACGCGGGTATGCGGATCGCCGAGCAGCCGCTTGATCAGCGGCAGCGGCCGCGGCGTCGTGGTGATCAGTTGCCGCGGCCGAGAGCCGAGCCGCAGCCCGAATTGCAGCATGTCGAAGCTGGCTTCAGCGTAGCGCCACTTCGCCAGCTCGTCGCACCACGCCGCCTCGAATTGCGGACCGCGCAAACTATCCGGATCGTCGGCGGAGAACACCTCGCCGACCGCGCCGTTCGGCCATTCCAGCCGCTTGCGGGTGGCGATCCATTCCGGGCGCTCGCGGCGCGGCGAGATCCGCAGCAGGCCGGATTCGCCTTCCACCATCACCTCGCGGGCGTCGTGCCAGCTTTCGCCGACCAGCGCGATCCGGCCATGCGGCCGCGTCGCATAAGGCGGCGTGCCGGCCACCATCGCCCGCACCCATTCGGCGCCGGCGCGGGTCTTGCCGGCGCCGCGGCCGCCGAGCATCAGCCAGGTGGTCCACGGCGCGCCGTCGTTGCCGGCGTCCGCAAACTCCTGATGCGGATGCGCGAAGACGGCGAAATCATCCTGCAGCCGGGCCAGGTTGCGCAGACTCGTCGAGCGCAGGAAGCGCTCGGTCATCCCCGCCGCGGACAAACGTCTCAATGCGGCGCGCAAGCTCCAGACGGAATCCATCGGCATCGGCGGGCATCTCGTCATCGGCGGCGCTGAGCGCGCGTTCGGGATCGCGAAGCTGGCGGACCTTGAACAGCGTCTGCGTCAGCGCCGCCAGCGTGCGGGCGATCCGCTCGGCCTCGACCGCGCGGTGGCCGCCGAGCGTGGTGTCCTCGCGCAGGTTTTCGACCTTGCGGAGCTGGGTCTCGACCGCGCGCTCCAGCCGCCGCGCCAGCGACAGCGCCGCTTCGGGCGACGCCTGGTCCGCCGGCGTTGCGGCCGCTGCCTCGGGCACAGGCGCCATCTCGGCCTCGCTCTCGGGCGCAGGCGCCGCGGCCTCCGTGTCGACCGCGGCCTTCGTGTCCACCGCGGGCGGCGGCAACCCCGGCAGCGGCGCGCCGGCGGCAATCGCGCGGGCCTGCTGCAGCGCCGCTGTCGCTTCGCGATTGATCTGCAGCAGCACCGGCATGTCGCGCGGCGGCCGATCCTTGCGGCGCGGCCACCCCTCCTGCATCGCCAGCCGCTCCAGCGTGTTGCGATGAATGTGGTAGTCCTCGGCGATGCGCTGCACCGGCTCTTCGGTCTCGACATAGCGCCGGCGCAGATCGTCGAGCGCCTGCTGCGAAAACCCGCGCGCCTGGCGGACCGGCAGCGGCGGCCGCGGCCCGACCCGGGGGCGCTCCAGCCGCGGCGTCCAGCCCTCGGCCTCCGCCACCTTGCGCAGCGTGTGCCGGCAGATCTCGAACTGCGCCGCCACCTCCGTCAGCGGCTGGTCGGTCTTTTCGTACAGCCGCTTCAGCTCCGCGACCGCCTCGGGCGTCAGCCCGCGCGGCAAATAGCGGGGCGGCGGAGGATTGTCGGTCATGAGAGAGCTCCCTTCCAGGCGGACCTCGGCCCGCACCGCCGAGCAGGCCGCCATGCATTTCGGCAATCAACGGCTCTGCCGTCATGCCCGGCCTGGTGCCGGGCATCCACGCCTTGCGGCGCCGGCCAGCGGAGTAGTGAGCGTACCAGTTGCGGCAGCCTGAAAGCGCCGCCATGCTTGCTGCCAGCCGCACCGCCACCGAGGCGACCGCAGCGGCGCGCACGAACTCGGCGCCAGCCATGACCGCTATGACCTACAAGGGCTATACCGCCACGGTCGAATACGACCCCGAGGCCGGAATCTTTCACGGCGAGGTCGCCGACACGCGGGACGTCATCACCTTTCAGGGCAAGTCTGTCGCCGAAGCGAAGCAGGCGCTCGCCGACTCGGTTGAGGACTACATGACGTTTTGCAAAGAGCGGGGCGACGAGCCCGAAAAGTAGTTTTCAGGTTAAGTCGTTGTCCGAACAGATCTGGCGCTGCACAAAGACGTCTCGAAGGCCACCGACGTTTGGAGATGCATGCTTCCTGCCCGAAATCGCTAGCGCTGCCATCATTCATGCGCAGAGCTCACCCTTTGCGGAGCCTCCTAAACCACTGAGACGCCAGCGGGGTTGAGGATGGTGGGCACGGCTTTGACTCTGCAATGAGGAAATGGTGAACGTCGCGGCCCATTGGTTTTTCTGCCAAGATTTAGGCACTACGGTCACGCCTATTCGATACCTTCCCTACCTAAAGACCAGCAAAACGCCGAAATGTTACTCATCGTCTGTCGACTCATCGGCTGCACAACGACATCTTGCCTGGGTGAAAAATCTTAAACTCATCCGCCAATTTGGATTGGAAGTGAGACGGCGAAGAGTTGAATTGGGGGTCACCCAAGAGCAATTCGCCGAACTCTCGGGCCTACATCGCACGTATATTAGTGGCATCGAACAGGGTGACCGAAATCCCACCTTAGACATCGTCTTCACGATCGCCCGCGCGCTGCGTTGTGAGCCATCCACGCTCATGCCACAGGATTGGAATGAAACTTTGTAATAAGCCGATTGTCGGCCGCTCCCGATTCGAAAAGTTTATTAATCGTCGCTGCTATTGCTTAGCCGGACACAAGGGAAAATGCGACGAATACCCTTACTTGAAGCATTTGGACACCGTCGCTCCTCGAGTGAGAGCGAAGATCCAGCGAGATTCGACAAAGACTACTGGGGCATCTTGGAAAAGCGTAGACGCAGGTCCCAATCGGATTGATCGCTGGGGCATGCTGCTTCCAGATGCAATTCTGAAGGAAGAGTTCGATATCGACCTTCCCGCGATGAAGCAGGGCGTCCAGGCCAAACTTCGGGAGAAGGCCGCGACTTACGACGACTGCATGGAAGTCGCAGGGAAACTAACTTGGGCGGCGTATCAAATGACCAACGCCCCAATTGCCCCCCCCGAGCTGGCAGAGTACTTGACCGGCCGCTTTGGAGAAATGGAATTGGGCAGCAACCGCTGCATCGTCTGTCGAGACAAGTTAGACTTTAGGTGCTTTGAAGAAGCACAGCGCGGGCGAGCTCTAATTGAAACGGCACACTCCAACCCTAGACTCCATAACGTCGAAAATGTGGGATTCGCGCACCGCGAATGCAACATCGCCCAAGGCGGCAAATCTCTGGAGCAGTTCTATGGTTGGATCAGAAGCATCGTTGCGCGGGTAGACGCGGGCGTCGACGCAAACGTCGACGCACCTGGCAGTCAGAGCTCAACCTCTCGCCCGAATTCTTGAAGATATTTGGAGTATCGAGCCCGCTCAAGCACGGCTTCACGAAACTTGGAGAGATTAGCGCCCCATTTTTTGCTAAATCTAGGATCGGGAATCCGAATTTCGTTAATCCTAACACCGAGCCCTCCCAAAGTAGATTGGATAAATACGAGGCGCCGAATCTCTTTCTGCACTGACGGTAAGGAAAGAGCAAAAAGCAGCGCAAGCGGTTCAAATTTTGCCTTGGGCGAAAGCGAGAAGATTTTCAAATGACTCTGGACAACACAACGAATTGACCATTCGTGAATGATGGCACAACGACCAATCTTGTAACGTCCATCAACCACCATCAGTATGTCTCCGGCTTTTAATTGCTGCTGAGATTCATACTGACGGAAGACCTCCTCAGATACACAATTTGTCGGATCATGAGAAATTTCAAAATTATGTATGTCTGACGTACGGACGAACGGCACATCACCTGTGCCATACGCCTCCGAACCAACTTCATTTCCCTTCCTAATTGACAAGACTCCCGACTTAATCAAATCCCCGAGCGAGACCACCGGGGCACCTAGCTTTTTGGCATCGCCCAGCACATCATCAGACGACTTAGCATCGTAGTACCTAGGCACAAGATAGTACGGATCAGAGACAACTACCTCGCTCCAAATCTCACGCTTAGCTTCGCCTGCGGCCCAATCGTTCGCAATTCGCGCAAAATCGTCTGGAACCGGGCGCCCATCTGCCCTCGTGCTCTTTCCTCGTTTGTCATGACCACAAGCATAGGCAACAGCAACCCAGCATCGGTGATCACTCTTCCGAGTTTCGCAACGCTGAAATATCAAAATGTTAGTCTTTGTATCTGTACCAGGCTGAAACGTGGTGCGCGGACAATCAATAAGCCCCAAAATACGCCCGTTACGCCGGATAAAGTCCCAGATATACCCAGCTCCCTTATTACCAAATACTCCTTCGGGAAGTACAATAGCCATGCGCCCACCGGGCTTCAGCAATCTGATGCATAACTCGATGAATAAGACTTGGGGGTCTTGGGACGCGCGTACAAGACCTGTTTCACGCCAACCAGAGCTCGTCTTGTCCCAAGCACGACCAAGCTCGTATTGCTTTAGTGTCGTCCGGTCCGAGATTCCGATCTTGGACCCAAATGGTGGGTTGGTAAGGACAAAATCGAACGATCCAAGATGTACTCCCTGCTTCTCTAACTCTGACAAGATTAGCGAGTTAGCATTTGCCACATGGATCTGACCGGCACTGTCGTGGATCGAGGACAGCGCAGAAGCTAACAAGCTAAGGTCTTTGTCTTTGTCGATGCCAACGATTCGCCCCTTAGTCTTCTGCTCTTTCCATTTATCCAAAACAGCCGCAATGAACCCTCCCGTACCGCAAGCAGGATCGATGACAGAAGCACCGGCAGGAGGCGCAAGGATATCGACAAGGGCGCGAACAACTGAGCGAGGTGTAAAGAACTGCCCCTTGTCTCCGCGCAACCGCGGCCCCATGAGAGCCTGAAACGCATCACCAAACGTGTGAGAAGGCGTCCCCACGAGGTCAATCTCTTCGAGGATTGCTAGGGCGTGACGCAGTGCTTGATCGTCAAGAGCGAAGCGATCCTCAAGAGAAACGGAACTGGGGAAACATTTTTGAAGGCCGGGCAGCAGAATCTCGTTTGCGGTGCTCGATCCGGATCGAAATTCCAACGTTTCGCGGCACAACCTCCCTTTTACATTCGCAATTGAAAGGAGGATCAATTTGGATAGGTCGGATAGAATTCGTTCGCTGCGCGAAGAGCTGCTGTTCGAATATAAATGGTAATAGAGGTCCCGAAATCGATGTTCGATGTTGTCATTTAGAAGGGAAAGTTGCTGCATAAGTCACTCCATCATGTCGATGATGAGTAACTTTACACGTCGTGTCAACAAATAATGCACCTCTTCACAGAGAGCGGAGCCTTCGAGCTTTCCTCCTCCTTCAAGCTTGACGGTCTCGAAGTTCTGGATGTAGCGGCGAAAGCTTCCTACCGCGATCGCGAGCCATTCGCCAGGGTTCGGTGCACACTCTCGACATCAGCGTACCGAACCTTGGCGGCCCAGGCGACGGAAGCACATCCTCCCATTCCGACGACAACTCGCCCCATCATTTCGGCTTGAACGTCCCATCATCCAGAAACGACAGGCACATGCCGGCGTCGCCGGCCTGCGGAAACCATTTCGAGGATGCGATCGCTTCGAGCTGCTCACGCGCCTGCACTGGCGCGACGGCGAGGGTCAGCTTTGCGGCCTGAAGCCGCACTTGCATGTTGGGGTATTCAAAGAGGCTGAGAAGCGCGCTGCGCTGATCGCCGTGGCGCGCCTTCAACTCGTCCGCAATCTCTGCCATCACGCCGTACAGTCGGTTGAATCTGGCAATTCGATTGCCGAGCAACGCCTCATCCTGGTCGACCGTGACTTTGGCGAACAGCGCTACAAGGTCGGGGGTCGCCATCCCCTGCAGTTCCGGTTTGCTCTTGGAGGCAAGACCTCGGAACACCGCGGCGCGCCCAACCTGATTGCGCGGTGTGGCTGTCGCACGTGTCCAGACCTCACGATGACCTGGTAGAAGAAGCAGTCGAGGCCGGCAACTCGATGGCGAAGCTGAGCGCGGTTTCCTGGCCACCTGAACTGAGACAACGTCCGAACCATTTCGCCACGAACGATCTCGAAACCCAGGCCGCCCGAACGTGTAGCGGTACGCTTCGCGAGCACAGAACGTCTCGGGCGGCTGGGTCCTGTGCCATTGCATCATAGATGTACGAACGCACGGCCTCCCGAAGAATGCGGGTGACGTCATCCAGGGAGGTCGCCTGAGCGGCGATATCGAGATCGAGGCAGATTGCCTGCCAGTCGGTCCCGGCCCCGTGAACCACACATTGCAGCGGGCTCTTCATCCATAGCTCCCGACAGGATTTCGGCATTCGCACAAGGCCAGCTACACGCGTCCTGGCTCTACTTTGACGTAGCAATCTTAACATAGATTCAGCTCGCCAAGCTGGTGAGAACGACCATTTTTCGCTGCCGCGATGCATTTTCGTCTAACGGCCAGGTAGGTCCGCCGACTAAGCGCGCTGAGCTTGCATCGTACCTACGTGCCTCGAGGCATGCACAGAGGCCGCACCCGGATGGCGCTTCGCTGATCCGGGCTACAGCTCCGGCCAGGCGGTCGGTGGGTTACGGCGCTGCGCGCCTAACCCACCCTACAGCCCTAACCCCATCGTCCGATGTCAGCGCAGTGCGTGGGTCGCCCTCACCCCGGCCCTCTCCCGCAGGCGGGAGAGGGAGAACTGGCGCGGCGCCTCAGCTCGCGGCGAACTTCACCAGCTTGATGGCGTCGAAATCCTGGACGCCGCCGCCGACGCGCTTGGTGGTGTAGAACAGCACGTAGGGCTTGGACGAATACGGGTCGCGCAGCACGCGCACGCCCTGGCGGTCGACGATCAGATAGCCGCGGCGGAAGTCGCCGAACGCGATCGACAGCGAATTCGCCGCGATGTCCGGCATGTCCTCGGCATCGGCGAGCGGGAAGCCGGCGAGGCTGGCGCGGCCGCCGGCGGTGACCGGCGGCTGCCACAGATAGGCGCCGGAAGAATCCTTGAACTTGCGGATCGCCGCCTGCGTCCGCCGGTTCATCACGAAGCTGGCGTTCTGGCGATAGCCCGGCCGCAGCGCGTAGATCACGTCGATCAGCACGTCGCCGGGCGCGGTGGCGGCGAACGCGCCGGCGGCGCCGGTCGAGATGGTGCCGAGCTTGCCCCAGCTCCAGGCGCTGTTGGCCGCGGTCGGCACGGCGAGGAAGCCCTTCGGCTTACTGACGCCGTCGCCGGACACGAAGGCGATGCCCTCCTGCTCGGCGAACGCCTGGTCGATCTCGCCGGCCAGCCAGTCGTCGATGTTCACTGCAGAGTCGTCGAGCAGCGTCGCGGTCGCGGCCGGCATCGCGTACAGCTCCATCGCCGGAAACGACAGCGCATCCAGCGACGGCGCATTGGTCTGCGGCCGGGCGTCGCCCTCGCCGACCCAGCCGGTCGCAGGCCCCGCGGTGACGAACGGCTTCTTGTACACGCCGCCGGAGATCTCGCGCACGGTCGACAGCGAGCGGATCGGCGAGATCGCGGCGAGCCGCGAACTGATCGACTGCTCGAGCTCGGTCGGCACCAGATAGCCGCCGTCGGGCGCCGAGCCCGCCGACAGCGCCTTGGTCTCCAGCCGGCGCAGGCTGGCGGCCTCGCCGGTGCGCACATAGGCCTCGAACGCGCTCTTGTGCTCGCGCTGATCGGCGGCCGGATGCGGCCGCTCCGCCGCAAGCTGCGGCCGCGCCGCCTTCAGGGCGAGTTCGTCGAGCCGGCGCTGCTGATGATCCAGCGCGGCGTCGATCCGCGCCAGCTTCTCCTCGGCCAGCACGTCGCCCTTGCCGGTCTCGATCGCCTTCAGCCGCGCGTCGTTCTCGGCCTTGTAGTCCTCGAACGCGCGCATCAAGGCATCGAACACCTGCTGCGCATCGTCGCCGGCAAAGCCGGCCTTGGTCTCGGGAGCGTGGTCGAACGTGGTCATCATGAGATCCCTTGTGGTGATGATGAAGGACGTCGGTCTTTAGAAAGATCGTCGCCGCGATCCGCGGCGCGCCCCCTCTCCCGCGCGCGGGAGAGGGCTGGGGTGAGGGCAGCCGCGCATCGCAGCGCTGGGTCTCACGACGACGCTTCCTCGCCCGCATCAGCGCTCCGTGCTGATCCGGCCGCGCACGGCTCAGCTGCGCCGGCTGATACTCGCCAGCGCCTGTTTGCGGCCGGCGCGGGTGGACAGCGTCGCCGCGATCCTCCCGCGCCGGATCGGCGATGCCGGTGCCTCCGCGGCATCGCCGGAACTGATCGCTGCCGCGTCGTGGACGCGGCGCCACGCCGCCTCCGCCGCGGCGCGCTGCGGCGAAGGCCGCGGCGTGTGCTTGACGGTGGCGATGCGCGCGCCGTTCAGCAGCGGAAAGGTGACGATCGAGATCTCCCAGAGATCGACCTGGTACAGCCGCCGCACCCGCGTCCTCGGATCGATCTGGCCGCGCACGGTGCGATAGCCGATCGACAGCCCGTCGATCGCACCAGCGCGAAGCAGCGCCAGCAGTTCGCGGCCGCGCGCCACGTCCGGGATCAGCCGACCGCGGGCGCGTAAGCCGCGCAGATCTTCGGCCAGCTCCAGCCAGACGCCGACCGGCTCGGCGGGATCGTGCTGGAACAGCATCGGGATTTTGCGCAGGCCGCGCTGCTTCAGCGTTTGCGTGAAGGCGCCCGGCATCACCATGTCGCGGGCCTGGTCGATCTCGCCGAACAGGCTGGCATAGCCGTCGATGCTGCCGTCCTCGGCGAGCGACAGCCGCGCCGGCAGCGGCGCAGGCGAAAGCAGCGGGGCGAGCGCAGGCGACGGGGCAAGCATAAGCGGCCTCGCAAGATACGCGTGAGTGCGGATGACGGTGGTGAGCGGTGGTCTGCGCGGCGGAGTCGCCGCGGCTGCGCGGCGGTTACTTCGCGCGCTTGGCCGACCGCTTGCGCGGCGGCTTGGGCGCAGCACGCCGCGGCGCCGGCTTGCGCGGCGCGCCGGACAGATGCGCCAGGAACTCGCGGAAGATCGCCTGCGGATCGCGCACCGACTTGGTCTCGGCGCGGACCCGGCTGAGCACGCTGGACAGCCGCTGCATCGCCCTACTCCTCATCCTGCGCCCGGCGCCGCGCGCGGCGGTTGAACAGATCGAGCGCGTGGACGAAATCATCAAACCGCCGCACCGCCGCCGCCCACTCGCGAAGTACAAACCACAGCCCGAGACTGGCCCCGATCGCCCACAGCAACAGCGCCACGTGAGCGAGATCCCCGCGCTCGGAAAACGTTCTGATCAGATCGGACATCGGCATCTCGCCCGCAGACACCCGCGTCGTGGGGAGTCGTCCACCCGCCGGCAGTTATTCGGCATCAGCAGAGAAACGTTCTGCGTTCGCATCTCAGCGGCGCAAATACCCGAAGCCGTCGCCGGGTGGCTGCTCGTTGATATCTTCATCCCGCAATACGCGCGGCTCCGGCCCGGGTTTGAAGAAGCCCGGAAAGCGAAAGGTGCTGGGCGGCAGATCCTTGCCGTCGACCCATTCGATGCTGGTCGGTAGTTCGCCGTCCCGCTCCATGAACTCCTTCACAGCGGGCCACGCTTGCGCGTAGGGAATAAACAGACCGACCGGCCGCAAATCGCCCTGCAGCGTCCGCAACCACTCCTTGATCCGGCTCATGTCACCCTTGGAGTAACAATCAAACGGCTGCCTGATCCGGCCATCCCATTTTCGGTAGTACAGGAAAATGCCGAAGTCCGGCGTGCCCACCATCGTGAGGCGCGCGGTGACCCGATCGATCCCGGGCTGGCCGTCGGTGCCGTCCAATCCCGAAATCTCGAGCCCAAACTCGTCGTTTCCGTGCGGATCGGGAGCCCACGGATTTTTGGCCGGCGCCAGGAAGTAAGGCGCTAGCTCGCCGGGCTCCGGCCAACCGTCCGCGTCCAGATCTTGAAAGTAGATCCGCTTCCTCACTTCCTTCTCCAGACTTGCCATTCGCCCTGCCACATCACGCTCGCGCGACCTGATCTTGCCTCGCGGATCGTGACATACGGATTGCCTAATC
This sequence comes from Rhodopseudomonas sp. G2_2311, assembly GCF_047501505.1. Classification (NCBI taxonomy): domain Bacteria; kingdom Pseudomonadati; phylum Pseudomonadota; class Alphaproteobacteria; order Hyphomicrobiales; family Nitrobacteraceae; genus Rhodopseudomonas; species Rhodopseudomonas sp. G2_2311. The sequence goes on along the minus strand of NZ_JAZDRK010000017.1, from coordinate 37,944 downwards.
CCAGTGCGACTTTCGGCAACAGGTGCAGCCTGCGAGCCGCCAATCCTCACCCCACCCGGTCGCCGCCGTCGATCGGCGCATAGCCGACCGCTTCGCGCTTTTCGTTCAGGGTGAGGAACGGTGCGCGGGTGACGCGGTCCCACAGCGCGGTGCGGTCGGGCGACAGCGCGTCGATCCGGTCGGTATCGATCACCAGGCGCACGCCGTCTCCGAATTGCGGCGACAGCCACTGCGCCAGCGCATTGCCGACGCGCGTCGCCAGCGGCAGCACGGTCTGGCGCACGAAGCTGCGGTTGGCTTCCTGGTAGTTCGAGAAGGTGTTGTCGCCGGGAATGCCGAGCAGCATCGGCGGCACGCCGAACGCCAGCGCGATCTCGCGCGCGGCGGCGTGCTTGGCCTCGAGAAAGTCCATGTCCTTCGGCGACAGCGCCATCGCCTTCCATTCCAGTCCGCCTTCGAGCAGCAGCGGCCGGCCGGCATTGGCGGCGCCTTCGTAGGTGAGCTCCAATTCGCGTTTCAGCCGCTCGAACTGGTTCTCGCTGAGCACGGCGCCTTCCGGGCCGGCGTACACCAGCGCGCCCGACGGCCGCGCGGAATTGTCGAGCAGCGCCTTGTTCCAGCGCGCCGCCGCGTTGTGGGTGTCGACCGCGACCGCGGCGGCTTCGAGCGGCGCAAGACCGTAGTGATCGTCGAGCGGGTGGAAAAACGTCAGATGCAGGATCGGCGGAACCGGCGCGGCATGCTGATCGAACCGCACGGTGCGGCCGGCGACGCTGTAATCATACGCCTCCGCCCAGCCATCGGCGCCCGGGATCAGTTTGATGCGATCGGGCCGCAGTGCGTAGAGCTCGTGCACCGCCTCGCCGAGCGTCACTGCCTCGATATAGGCATTGCCGGCGAGCAGAAGATGCGCGTACAGCGTCTCCAGCAGCGCAGCGCCGTCCTGGCGAGGATTGGGGCGCGCTAACAAGGCGGCGAGCGGATGCGCCTCCTTCTCCTGCGCGCCGTCGAATACACCGAACACGCAGGCGGCTGCATTCTCCGCCACCAGCTTGACGCAGCGATGCACGATCGCATTGCACACATAACCTTCGCGCGCCAGCCCCGCGTAGTCGCGCGGCGTGAACCGCGCCACACCGCTGCGCTCAAACGCCAGCAGCGTCGCGGTGCGCGAGGTCTTGACCTCCGGAGGAGCGAGAAAGGCCTTCAGCCGATCGAACATCGCTTACGTCCTCGCTTCAGCAGCAGCATTCAGCGCGAAGCAGTGGCCTCGCACTTCAGCGCTCATATTCTATTTGAGGGACTTCGATTGAGGCGCGAGCGTCCTGCGGGGCGCGGCGCGAGATGTGCCGAGTTGATAGGACGTTGTGGCGATTCCAAACGGCAAAGATCCGGCCCTGTCGGGTCGCCCGCAAAAGCAAAGCGCCGAGACTTGCTCGGCGCTTATTCGACGCTTCGTGTTAAAATGTGACCAGGGTGCTGAGCAGAACGCCCGCTACACCCTGAACCACACGAACCAGATCACGCCCAGCACCAGCACGGCCAAGCCCGTGCTGATTGTCAGCAGAGCCAGCACCGAGGGACCACGTTCGCCTTGACGGGCCTCGACCGGATTTTCGATGATTCGACCTTCATCACGAGTCGCCATGACCCCTCCTCGCTGTTGAGCGCTATCGACATTGCTATCGATGCGCCAACGCACGATCGAAAATCCTGTTCCGAGATGTTCGGCTGGCAAATGGCGACGCGGGAACTTCGATCGCGCGGCTCAGCTACGGTGAGTGCCGCCGCAATGACCGCGTTCGAGGCCACGACCATCGCGGTCGCCTGTCCGCCGAAACGTTTTCAGCGGGGCCGTCAGAACCCAATTGTGGAGCATGACCGGAAGCTACCGGGGCAGTGTGACGCTGTCAAGGATTATTTTCTTAAAGTCACTGATCCCGGCATTTGCTCCTGGCGGATCTGGCTGCCGAGCAACAGCCCGGCCAGCAGCATCATGAAGCCCATCGCCGGCGGAGCGAACAGCGCCTCTTCCTGGAACAGGCCGTTGGTCAGCACCACCAGGATGCCAAATGCAGCCATGCCGAGCAGCAGGATGCCGGAGCGGGCGTAGAGCCGCCAACACCACCACGCCGCGACCGCGTAGAAGCCGAGCGGAACCAGAGCCGCCACACCCATCTGATACAGCAGCACGCCGACCGAGCTTTCGGCGGCGCCTTCGACCGCGCCGGCCTGTTGCGCGGCCTGCCAGTTGATGCCTGAGAATCCTTCGGTGAGGTTGCCGCCGGATCCCAGCCCGCGCCCCAGCGGCGCCGCCAGAAATCCGTTCCATCCGCCCATCAGACCGATCACGTGATAATCGCCGATCTTGAGGCCGCTGTGGATCACCAACACGGCATAGACCGCCAGCACCCCGATGGCGCCGAGCAGAACCAGCACCGGGCCGATCACGATCGTCCCGATCCACGCGGCCCCGACGAACAGCACCATGATCGCCGCGCCTTTGACGCCGCAGAGCAGCATCAACACGAACGCTAACGCACCGAGACCGGCACGCCCAATGGCGAACAGGAACAGCGAGAAGAACCCGATTCCGTAAGCGAAGCTGACCGGGCTGATATTGGGTCCGTACAGCCGCAGCATCTGGCCGAGGCCGAGACCGCTGAGCAGCGAGGTGTTGAAGAAGTCGACGACGAACAGATCCTTGATACCGACGATCACCTTTCCGGTGGTGCGCATCTCGCGCTCCCAGACGCCAGATTTCGCCGCCTTGATCTCTTCGAGCCGCCAGTAGGCGTGCCCATTGGTGAGAGCGAGCCAGGTATCGCGGAACAGGAATTCGACGGCGCCGCAGATCAGGATCATCACCGCGATGATGACGAGATAGGGCGTCACCCGAATCCGATGGTTCGCGGCCGCCAGCAGCGCGAGCTGGAACAGCAGCAGCGGCAGTCCGATGTTGCGGAGATAGATCGCCGATGCCTTCGGCTCACGGCCGAGGCCGATCACGAAGTAGATCCCCATCACCGCCAGCACGGCGGTGCTCGCCAGCAGCATGCGGTTCAAACCGGGCGATCGCCGTGACAGGATCGATTGCACGAACGCCACCAGCCACATCACCGCGCAGATCAGAAAGTTATAGCCTTTTAGAATCTCGAGCTCGGACGGGTCCGTCAGCAGCGACGAATACAGCGAGACGAAGACGTTCTGGAACATCAGCACGAAGATCGCGATCACCGGCCCCTGCGCCGGCATCAGCAGAGCGATCGCAACCGCGATCAGCGTCTCGACCGCAATAGCGAGAACCGGACTGGCGATATGCAGCAGCGGCGAGAATGCGGTCGCCCCGAGCGCGACGGCAAAGGTCAGGAGAATCCGGGCCAGCGGTTCGCCCGACGGATCGGCGGCAGACCAAGATCCCGTTCCGGATCGTGCATCGCCTAAGGCCGATGTGCCGGCGAGCCGCATGCTTCAGACCTTTGGTTGGCTGTCGGACGACGAACCCAAACGGTTAGCCGTGAACGCCGAAGAAGCGGTTAACCATCGCGGCGTCCGACGAGGCACCGGCGCCTCCGGCTCGTAAGGTTAAGCATTCGGTAAGGATGAGACGGTGATCGGCAGCGTGATGAGAGCTTGCTGACAGCTCACGCGCGATCCGACTTCAGCGAAGCCTGATCAGGCTGACGCAGACCGACACTCGAAAATTGGAAGGCCGGCGGCCCCCAACATCCCGCCGACCAAACGGGGCGGAGAGCGAGAGTTACTTCATCGCCTCGCTGACGGAGGTGTACTTACCCGCCAGACTGTTGCCGAGCGTCGTCACCACGCCGACGATCACGATGCTGAGGCCCGCGGCGATCATGGCATATTCGATCGCAGTGGCGCCGCGCGTGTCAGCCCAGAAGCGGGAAATCAGACGTCGCACGGCACTCTCCTGGGTTCGCGACCACATCGCCCTCGGGTTCTTCCGGAGCCGGCTGGAACCGTAGAGGTGACAAGTTACAGGAATCTTGACGGCATCCCGCTACTGCGAGCGATCAGGCCCGGGCGGCCGGCAGCGCCGCCGCATCAGCCGGAACCAGCCCGGGACCGGCAGCACTCAGCGCGGCGCGGCGGTCGAGCACCGCGTGGTGGAACTGCTCCAGCACCAGGCTGAACGGCTCGAGGTCTTCGATCGCGCCGTCGTCGTAGCAATCCAGCGTGTCGCGCAGGATCTTGTCGATCTCGTGCTGCAAGGCGTCCAGCGCCTCGAGTGACTCCGCCTTCCGGGCCTTGGCGACCATCGCCAGCGCACGGTCGCGCATCTTGGCGCCGGCTTCGCGCTCGTCGCGGGTCAGATAGCTGCGGAACCAGGCGCCGGCCGAACCGAGGCCGGACAGCAGCAGCACCAAGCCCCAGATGTAGTCGCTGTTGCGCTCCATGAAGGTGCGGTCGGTGCCGTCGATGAACGCGGCGGCGCCGGGGTGGGCCGGCAGCGCCGCGTCCTTCTCGGTGTCCGGCGCTTCGATCTTGCCGGCGAGCGGCATCTCACGGGCGATCTGCTGCCGGGCGGCGAAGATCTGCCGGGTCAGCTTGGTCACCGTCACGGCGGACAGCGATTGCCGCGCGATAATCAGGTGGTTGACGCTGACGGTGTCGACCTTGTCCTCGGGCCGCGCCGGCTGGGTCGAGAAGATGCTGCCCGGGATCTCTTCGGAATCGTAGATCGGATACTTCTTGGCGATAGCGTCGCCGACATCGACCGGCAGGAACCGCGGCTCGCCCCGCGCCTTCGCGGTCGCGGCGATCGCTTCGCCGGTGATCTTGCTGTCGAGCGGCCCGACCGCCAGGAACGCATCGAGCGCGGGATCGCGCGCCATCTCGGCGAGCTGGCCGGTGGCGAACTGCTCCTTCTGGACCTTGTCGGGCGCGACGCCGGACTCGGCCAGAATGATGTCGAACAGTTTGACATTGGCCGGGGTCCGCCCGATCACGCCGACCCGGCGGCCGGCGAGATCGGCAATCGTCTTGACCGACTTCTTGCCCTTGCCGGCCGACGACGGCGCCCACAGCACGACGACGTTCTTGCGCAGCACCGCGACCGCCTGCGCGTCGGCAGGCAGGTCGAGGTCGGCGCGCGTCACCGCAAGGTCCGCCTTATGGTCGCGAAACGCCTCGATGCTCGGCGTCGCCCCACCCGTCACCAATGGCACCAGCCGCACCGCCGCCCGATCCCGCGCAAAACTCTGCGCCAGCGCCTGCACCAGCTTCAGATCGTCGCCGCCGCCCGGCCCTACCGCAATCTTCAGGCTGACGGGCCGCAACTCGTAGAACACCAAGGCGAGCACGCCGACCGCAACCAGAATGAATGTCAGCACCGCCGCCAGCACAAAACGCTCGCGATTGCGGCGCCGCCGCTTGCGGAAACTCTCGCTGCCACTGCCGTCCGGGGATGCCATCCCGTCACCCGCTTCTCGCGCCGGCGCGGCGCCGGCTCACGCCCTGCGCCGAGCTTACGGCCGTTGTGCGGCAGAGTACTCAATTTTCGATTGCGGGGTATCGGCAAATCCGACCGTCGGCGCCTACTCCGAAAGCGCGAGCGTCGGTTCGGGTCCGGCGAGCTTGCGCTCTTCCATCACGACGATGCACAGCGCCGAGGCCGTCAGCATCAGCGCCGCCGCGCCGAACACCCAGCGGAACGCCGCGACCATCTCGGCGGCCCCGACGCTGCCGACGACGTGGCGATGCTCGGCGCCGCCAAGCTGCACGTCGCCGCCGAGCGCGATCAGCAGGATCGCCGTGAATCCGGCCACCGTGAACGAGGCCATCAGCGCCCGGAAGAAGTTCATCGCGCCGGTCGCGGTGCCGATCTGCGGTCGCGGCACCGCGTTCTGGATCGACACCACGCTGACCGGAAACACCGTGCCAAGGCCGAGCGAACACAGCGACAGCAGCGTGAGAAACAGCCACAGCGGCAGCGGCGTCAGAACAGCGATCGCCGCGGCCATCAACGCAGCAAAACCGGTACCGAGGATTGCGATCCGCTTGTAGCGCTCGACGTGCACCATCGCCCGGCCGGTGAACGCCGCGCCGAACACCGAAATCGCCGCGATCGGAATCAGCGCCAAGCCGGATTGGCTCGCAGTCAGGTGGTACACCGCCTCGTAATACAGCGGCATGTGCACGGTCAGCGCGATCATCGCCCCCATGGTGAAGGCGCCGCCCGCCATCGCCCACGGCACCACCGTCCCGCTCATCAATGGCAGCGACAGGAATGGCTCACGCGCACGCAGCGCGTGCCAGATAAAGCTCGCCGCCAGCAACACAGCCGCGCCCGATAGCGCCAGGATCGTCGGCGACAGCCAGGCGAAGCGGTTGCCGCCCCAGGTCAGCACCAGCATCACCGCCATCGCAGCGGCCATCAGCAGCACGCCGCCGAGCCAATCCACCTTCCGGCGGCGGTGATACACCGGGATCTTCGCCATCTTCGGCAGCAGCAGCGCCAGCGCGCCGATTGCGAGCGGCAGGTTGATCCAGAAGATCATCGACCAGTGCAGATGCTCGGCGAAAAAGCCGCCGAGGATCGGGCCGCCGATCCCGGCCGACACCCACACGCCCGAGAAATACGCCTGATACTGGCCGCGTTCGCGCGGGCTGACGACGTCGGAGATCACCGTCTGCACGATCGGCATGATGCCGCCGCCACCCAGCCCCTGCAGCGCACGGCCGAGGATCAGGACGAGCAGACTCGGCGCCAGCGCGCACATCACTGAGCCGGCGACGAACAGGCTGAGCGAGACGATGATCATCACCCGGCGGCCATAGATGTCGGCGAGGCTGCCGAACACCGGCGCCACCGCTGTCGATGACAGCAGATAGGCTGTGATCACCCAGGACAGGTTTTCGACATTGCCGAACTGACGCCCGATCGTCGGCAGCGCAGTGGCGACGATCGTCTGGTCGAGCGCCGCGAGGAACATCGCCAGCAGCAAGCTCAACAAGATCGCGCGAACTTCCCCCTGCGTCAGCGCACCGGCCGGCGCCAACGGCGGCGCGTCGCCGAGATTGATCACTTCGGTCGGAATGCTGGAGAGTTCGGCGGCGGCTTCGTCGGACAGCAGATGGTGGGGCGGGCCCGCAGGTTTACGGCTCTGGCGTTCGGACATGCTCATGCGGGCGCGGAATCTCGTCAGCTGACACAATGCGGGGGAAATCGCTAATGTATCCTACTAATGCATCCCCTGCTGGAACGACAGCAACGTCAGCGCATGGGTGCACCGCGTACCGCTGCCGGTCCATGGACTCGGGATATGATCAGCGACTGGCGGAATGTTCCGCATGGCAAAATACGCCCCCGCTTAGTGGGGATTGGAGTCAGGCATGATCGGGTTGAAGCGACGTCTCCTCGCCACCTGCGCCGGCGCAGCTGCCATCGCGGGATTGTTATTGCCGCCGGCCGCCGACGCCTGTACGCGCCTGGTCTATCTCGGCGCCGACAATCAAGTGATCACGGCGCGATCGATGGATTGGGCCCGCGACATCGGCACCAATCTCTGGATCTTCCCGCGCGGCATCAAACGCTCCGGCGAGGCCGGCCCGAATTCGGCCCAATGGACCGCGCGCTACGGCAGCGTGATCGCGTCGGCTTACGATGTCGCGACTTCGGACGGCATCAACGAGGCCGGGCTGGTCGCCAACGTGCTGTGGCTGGCGGAATCGCAATATCCGCCGTTTGACGGCTCCAAGCCGGGGCTGGCGCTGTCGCTGTGGCCTCAATATGCGCTCGACAATTTCGCCACCGTCACCGAAGCGGTCGAGGCGCTGGCGAAGGAACCGTTCACGGTCGTCACCGACAAGATGCCAGGTGAGCAGCGCCTTGCCACGGTGCACCTGGCGCTGTCGGACGCCTCCGGTGACAGCGCCATCATCGAATACATCGACGGCAAGCAGGTGATCCATCACGGCCGGCAATATCAGGTGATGACAAATTCACCGACCTTCGATCAGCAGCTCGCGCTGAACTCATACTGGCAGCAGATCGGCGGCACGGTGATGCTGCCCGGCACCAATCGCGCCGCCGACCGCTTCGCGCGGGCGTCGTTCTATGTCGGAGCGATTCCGAAGACGCCCGACCCGGTGGAGTCGATCGCCGCCGCGTTCAGCGTGATCCGCAATGCGTCGGTGCCGTTCGGCATCTCGACGCCCGACCAACCGAACATCTCCTCGACCCGCTGGCGCAGTGTCGCCGACCACAAGCGCAAACTGTACTTCTTTGAGTCCGCGCTGACGCCGAACGTGTTCTGGGTCGATCTCACCAAGATCGAGTTCGCCGCCGACAAGGGCACGGTGAAGAAGCTCGACCTCGGCCCCGGCCAAAGCAACATCTTCTCAGGCGAAGTGCACGATCGCTTCAAACCGTCGGAGCCGTTCAAGTTTCAAGGGCTGTGAGGTCAACGCAGACAGCATAGGATAGAATCAAGGCGCACTCGCCGGGAACTAGGCCGCCAGCATGGACCGTCGGCGGCCTAGCGCCTACATCCTCCGGGTGCCCACCTGGAGTTTGCATGTCCCCTTCCGATCTCGCTGCGCCGAAGGACGGATCCGGCGCCACGCTCGCCAATTGGCGCGAGCTGCCGTTCAGTCGCTGGTCGTTCCGCAACATCGATGCCCTGATCCCGACCGAGACGATCGCCAACGCGCCGGACGATATCTGGTCCCTGCCCGCGGCACCGCTCGATTTGGCTGACTTTCGCGTCCGGCCCCAAGGCGGCGGAACGCTCGACCTCGACGGCTTCCTGACCGCCACCGAGACCGACGCGCTGGTCGTGCTCAAGGACGGCAGGATCGCGGTTGAGACCTACGCCAACGGCACCACCGCGACGACGCCGCATATCATCATGTCGGCGTCGAAATCGATCACCGGGCTGATCGCCGGCATCCTCAGCGAGCGCGGCCACCTAAATCTCCATGCCGAAGTGACGACGCTGATCCCGGAAGTGACAGACACCGCCTATCAAGGCGCGACGCTACGACAGATGCTCGACATGCGGACCGGCATCCAGATCGACCTCGACGCCCAGCGCGCCTATTCGGCCGCCGCCGGGTGGGATCCAGTGCCTGAGGACCTGCCGCCTACCGATCTGAAGGCGTTCTATCGAAGTCTCTCGATTAAGCCTCAGCCGCATGGCGGGCCGTTCCGCTACGTTTCCGCCAACACCGATCTGCTCGGCTGGGCGATTGAGCGCGCCACCGGTACCAGCTTTGCCACGCTGGTCTCCGACCTGTTGTGGCGGCCGCTCGGAGCCGAAAGGCCGGCCTCGATCACCACAGACCGGCACGGCCAGGCGCGCGCCACCGGCGGTTTCAGCATGGTCGCAGGCGATTTCGCACGTATCGGCCAGATGATGCTCGACGACGGCTGCCGCGACGGCCGCACGATCGTTCCGCCGTCATGGATCGACGATCTATGGACGGCCGGCGACCGGGATGCGTGGCGGCAGGGCGAGTGGCAGAAATTGTTCCCGTACCGGAATTTCAGCTATCGCGGCGGCTGGTACGTGATTCATGATCAGCCGAAGACGATGTTCGCGATGGGAATCCACGGCCAGAATCTCTTCATCGATCCGGAGAATCGGCTGGTGATCGCCAAGCTATCGTCGCAGGGCGCGGCGGTCGACAATGCGGCCTGGGCGGTGACACATCGTGCGCTGCCGGAATTTCGTCGCTGCCTCGCCTCGTAAGAGTACTCGGGGCACGCGGAATTCGTGCCACCTAGAGCATTTCTGATTTCGACGGAATCAGGACCGCACTTCCTAGCGGTCGCAGCTTGCAGAACCTCATGGTGAGGAGGCGCGAAGCGCCGTATCGAACCATGTGCCGCAAGCCCTGCGGATCCTCATCCTTCGAGACGCCCGGCTTTGCCGGGCTCCTCAGGATGAGGACGTTAGTGCGCTTGGAAAGGCCAAGTTCGCTTCAATCAATCGATGAAGCGCTCTAAACAGGCGCGCCGATGTGATTGAAGGACAAATACAAATAAAGAGGCCCGGTCGCCATTCGGCGCCCGGGCCCAAGTCTAGGGAGGAAACGCCCCAAGGAAGGGGACCGCGACGAACCGCATCGCGGATGTTCATTATGTGACACACTTCTAGCGTGCGTTCTATTTGGGCAAATCCCGAGTCCGGGAATGTCCCAGCCGTAGTTTTACGGAGGCGGCTTAGCATTCCGGCCCAGCGACGATAGGGTGTCGGCCGCGCCGGCCGCCCTGTCAGACCGCGACCTTATCAAGCAGATCGATCAGATGCGGTTTGCCGTCGGCCACGATCTTCACCTTGGCAGCCAACTCCGGATTATCGGCGAAGAACGCCGCCAGCCCTTGCTCCTCGGCCGACCAATCCGGCCGCACGCCGCCTTTCGGCGGCTTCGCCCGGCCCGCTTCCTTGGCCTGCTGCTTGACCCAATCGGCCTCGCGGCCGGCATCGATCTCGTCGATCGAATAGGTCAGATGGATCGTATAGTCGTCGGCCACGCCCCTCGCATCCAGCAGCATCTGCAGGGTGGCGCGCTCCGGATTGCCGTAGTCACCGTTGCCGGAGAACACGTAGTGATCGGCAGTGACGCGTTCGAAGAACGAGGTCTCCATGTTGTTGTCGCTGCCGTGATGTGGCACCTTCAAAATATCGACGTGCAGCGTCTCGTTCTCGGCCAGCTTGCCGGACGTCTCCAGCCCCTCGATGATCTTGTCGCCCCTCGCATCGCCGGTCAGCAGCATGGTCTTGCCGCCGCATTCGGCGAGCAGCACGATGCTCGACAGGTTCGGCACTGATTTGTCGACGAAAGCCGCAAGCATCGCCGACGCGGTGGGACGGGTGCCGTCGGCCTTGCGTTGCCGGAGCCACTGATCGTGCATGTCCTGCAGCGCCTGCAGTTCGTCCTGCAGCGGGCCCGCGACGGTGATCGTCACACCGTTGAGGTCGACCGGCGCAGCGTCGGGAGCGGTCAGGATCAGCTTACCCTTGAACTTGTGGTTCGGCTTCCAGCCGAGATCGGCAGCGTCATCGCGCAGCGTTCGCCCCTGCGGCACGCTGGCGAGCACGGCTTGCGCGGCAGCCTCTTCCTCGCTCTCGCCGATCTCGACGCCGGCGAACATGTTGGTGTCCGCACCGGCAAGGATCGAGGCTGTGCCGAAACCGCTCGCCAGCTCATCCGGTTTGGTCGATAGCAGGTCGTCAAAACTGTTGTGCCACAGGCTGGTGACGGCCAACCGAATACCGGCGGCCTGACTGCGCTGCTCGCCGGTCAGATCGAGGATACCGTGGATGTGGTCGTCGTCGATATGACTGACCAGCACCACATCGACCGGCAGCGGGTCGGCCGTATCGAGCAGTTCGGCCTTCTCGCGCGCCGCGCGCAGTTTCTGCAGCCGCGGCTTCAGGTATTTCGCATAGACCGTGGCGGGGCCGCCGTCGATCAGCATCAAGCGGGGCTTCTCCGCTGTGCCGTAATGCAGCATCAGGCAATCGCCCTGCCTTGCCCTCAGCACGTCGAGACTGAAATACATCGTCCTGCTCCACCTTTGTGCAGCGTCAGATCGACTGGAAGGCGCGCAGCACATCCAGCATGCCGTGGCCCTGAAAACTGCGCTCGCGGCCGAGATCGGTGGCGCTGGCGCAGAGGATCTGCTTGACCCGCCGCGGCTGGCCGATCAGTTCTTCGTAGCGCGCCAGCAGCATCGCGGCCGCCCCGCTGACATGCGGCGCCGCCATGCTGGTGCCGGATTCCGGCGCCCATCCGTGATCCAGCACGGTGGAATGCACCCGCTCCCCGGGGGCGACCAAATCCGGCTTCAGCCGGCCATCGCCGGTCGGCCCACGGCTGGAGAAGAAGCTGATGCCGTAAGTCTGCGGCCAGTTGCCGTGAGTCGAGCCGACGGTGATGACGCCCTCGCCGTTACCCGGATCGGTGATGCTGAAGGCTGCGTAGTTCTCGAACGGGCCATCGACCGTCTGGAACTTCTGGTAACCGCGGTTGCCGGCGGCGGCGACCACGACGACGCCGCTCTCCACCAGCCGTTCGCATTCGTTACACACCGGCGTTCGCCCGCAGGCGTAGTTGCGCACATTGTGCGGGATCGACAGGCTGAGGTTGACGCCGTGGACGGTGATGTAGTTGTGCCGCTCGTTGATGTAGCGGATGTATTGCAGCGCTGCGATCACGGCAAATTCGGTGTCGGCGGTGGTCTTGCCGATCACTCGGAAATCGTACAGCCGGATGTCCGGACACATGCCGCTGTAAACCGAGCCGGCGAAATCGCCATCGGCACCGATGATGCCGGCAACGTGGATGCCGTGCGGATTGGTCGGCGTCTTTGGGTTCTTCAGCGTGATCAGCTTTTCAACGTCGGCCCAATTGATCGGGCGCCGGTTTTCAGCGTCCGCGGAAATCCGTTCGAGGCATGCCTTCGCTGAGCCGATCTCCAACCCAGCTCCGGCTGCCAGTTCGGCCAGCACGGCGGGCTCGACATCGTCGACCTCGCTGGTGACGATCTCGCGGATGCGCGTAAAATCGAAGGTCTTCTTGACCCGGCTGACGAGCACGGGATGCTCGGGATCGGTCGTCGCCTGCTTGTCGATCATCTGCAGCGCCGGGTGACTGCCGTCGATGCCGGAGTCGATCACGCCCCAGACAATCCGGTCGCACATCACGCGGAACAGCGACTGCGCCGCATCCGCCTTCACTGCCGGCACCGAGCGGTCGAGCGCCGTGTCGGCTCGCCGATTGAGCGAGACCTGGAAGATGAAGCCCTCGGCAAGCGCCTCGTCATCGAGATCGCCCGCCTCGGCGCTGCTGCGGAGCAACTCCTCCAGATGCTCCTGCACCTTCGGATACACCTCGAACACCTGTTCGACGATCTCCTCGGCATACGGCGCGTAGAGTGCGAAAGCTTGATCCGCCGTCAGCTCAGGCAGCGGCGGCAACGGCTGGCGTGGCTCGCCATCCTTGACCGGCAGCGGAAGATCCTCGGCGCGGCGGGCACGCCTGCCGATCCAGAAGATCAATCCCGCGAGCGCGATGTAGCGCTCCAACGACGAGTAATTCTCCAGATCGATGCTAATCCGCGCCTTGCGGGTGGCGCCGGGCGGCGTCTGCAGCAGCTTGACCAGCGCAGCTCTGCGGTCGGCGACATTCTCGATCCGGCCGGCAACCTGTGGCTGCCGCCACCATTGTGTCAGCGGCACCAAAATGCACAGCACCTCGCCAAAGTAGAGCTGCGCGGCGACCAGCCCCTGCAAATAGGCAATCTTGGCGGATTCAAGCGGCCGTAACGTCGAGGGGCTGATCTTCTCGCCGTTCTTGCCATTCCAGATCGAACGCCCGATCCGGATCATGCTGGCGACGTCGGCGGCGGTCGCCTTGTAGTGCGGCGTGATCAGCACGTCCTGGCGCGCGCCGGGATCGAGCGCATAAGCGGTCCAGACATCGCCGAGCAGCGGAGAGTCCTGCAGCACGCGGCGATCGTCGGCGGGGCCAAGCAGGATCGTCTCGACGATCTCGCCCGGCAGCGAGAACTGCATCGGACGGTCGTCGTCGCCCGTCGGCCATGACTCCCCAATGTCCCCCGCCATTGCTCGTCCTCCCGCTGGCGACCTTCCGGTGCGTCTGTGTCCAACCGGGCCGGCGTGGCCCTCCGGGATTCACACGCCCGATTGGGCATACGGAAACTGCTTCGGCGCCGGCAGCTTGTCGTCGACATGCTTGCGCAGCGCCGCGTCGCACACCGCGTAGCCCCAGTTGATCAGGCGATCCTGGGTGACGTCGTCGAGCCGTTTCAGGCGGGTGGCGATCTCGGCGAGCTGCATGGTGCGGATATGCGGGCACGGCAGCGCGTCCGGTAGCTGGTAGTCGCCGATGTCGGTGCGGATGCCCCAATAGGCGCCGCCGCGCACATGCGCCTTGAAGGAGTCGATTAGCTGCCGCTTGCGCAGCGCGCGGACTTGGTTGTCGACGAGATTCAGCACCCGATACGAGTGTTGCGCCCAATCCGTCGCCGGCTCCTCTTCGGCAGCGATGTGACCGCCCGCATCGCTCACCAGGATCGTGGTGTAGCGCTTCCACGCCGTCTCCAGCCCAAGATTGTCGTACACCCCGCCGTCGGTGAGAAACACCCGGCTGGTGAATGGCTCGCGCTGCAGATCGTCGCCGGAATTCGGCGTGAATTTGGTCGGATCGAGCCGCAGCTGGAACGGCGACAGCACCGGCGGAAATGCCGACGATGCGGTGACGGCCTGAGCCAGCGTGACCGTCGGATTCTTCACCTCTCCGACGCGGTAATCACGCATGAACGGCTTGGCGAACCGCCACAGCACGCCCGACTGGACATTGGTGGCGTTGATGACGAAGCGCGGTGCATCCGGCAGGTCCTGCAGCGTGGCGCCATGAAACAGCCCGCTGTCATAAGCCTTGGCGATCTCGTCGCCGATCGAGACGCCGGGCAGCGCGATGCCCCACAGGATCGATCCGGCGTCGATGGTCTCGCTGGCAAAGGCGCGCAGCGGCGCAACCACCTCGCGCACGAATTCGGTCGTGGTGCTGCCTGGTGCAAAGCTCAGTTGCGACCATTTCAGCGCCAGCACACCGGCCGTAATCGAGCCGCCTGACACGCTCGAAATCCGGCTGATGGATTTGAGAATGCCGGTCTCGTGCAGCCGCCACAACACCCCGACGTGAAATACCATCGCGCGGTAGCCGCCGCCGGACAGGCACAGGGCGATGCCATCCTCGAGCTTCGGTGGCACGGTTTCGGTCGGCACACGTCCTACAGGTGAATCGGTCATGCCCACTGCCCTCTCAAATCGGCTGGACGACCTCAATCAGCTCACGTCATCACGCGGCGCTTTCACGTTCACGCGCGTGACATAACTATTCATCAAGCAGGAAAATACGACTTACAGTTGAAGGCTAGCACCGCTCACTCTTGCTGTAAAGTAATCACGCTCCATCGCGACGCGAAGCGCCGCATCGTTCTTCGGATTGTCAAGTCGCGAGAGGTTCTGGTAGCCGGAATTGCCGATCACCAAGGCAACCCGCTTGTCGGCCAGCGCCGGCGATTGCCAAATCGCCGCCACCAGCATCAGCGCAATTCCGCTCGCAATCCGCCCCATGCCAGATCCGCCTACGCTCGGGTCGGGCCACAGACTATCCGGATTTCGCGACCCGGCAAAACTGGGTTTGCGCCGGCAAATCGCCGGCAAGTCGTCGAGGCGACCTGTTACGCTCGGACCGGTCGCCGAGTCATCCCCAATCACCTCATGTGATTTGAACGATTCAAAAAGGATGGTGCGGTAACGCGCATCTCTATCCCGCCGCGCACAGTTCAACTGAATCAATGCGATACTCGCCCCATCAGGATCGTTCGCAGGCGAGCGCCTGATATCGTTTGATAGATTCCAAACTGGCTTCGCGCAAAAGCTTCGCAGCAGCGTTGATACACGTTGCTGTATCCGATTACTTCGCTGCCTCGATTTGGGGGTAAGCGATGAAATTGGGTCATGCCGGCGTAAATGCCGGTCGCAGTTCTGTGGTCAACGCGCTGCTGCTGACGAGCGCGCTGATCTCACCGGTGGTGTGGCCCTCGGCGCAAGCCGTGGCGCAGGATGCCAAACCGCAGGCGACCCAGCTGCCCGCCGTCGAAGTTGCAGCCCCGGAGGCGAGCCGGCGCCAGGCGCAGCCTGCGCGCGACCGGAATCGCGCCGCCGCGGGCCCGTCGCGCCGCTCAGCCCAGCGCGCCGCGCAAGCTCCGCAGCCAGTGCAGCCCACGCAGCGCGCGGTGTTCGAACGCGGCACAGATCCGGTGCCGGGCTTCGTCCCCAGCGTCAGTGCCAGCGGCACCAAGACCGACACCAAGCTGATCGAAACCCCGCAGTCGATCTCGGTGATCAGTCGAGACAATCTCGATGCGCGCGGCGTCGACACCGTCGCGCAGGCGCTGCAATACACCGCCGGTGTCGCGGTGCAGACCGGCGGCGCCGATCCGCGCTACGATCAGGCCCGCATCCGCGGCTTCGAAACCAACGGCTTCTCCAATTTCCGCGATGGATTGCGCGACACCGCCAACGGCTCGGCCTATTTCTCGGTGTTCCGCAATGAGCCCTACGGCGTCCAGCGCGTCGACGTCGTCAAGGGACCGAGCTCGGTGATGTACGGCCAGAGCCCGCCCGGCGGCCTGATCGATCTGATCAGCAAGCGCCCGACCGATCAGGCGTTCGGCGAAGTGGTCGGCCTCGTCGGCACCGCCGACCGGGTGCAGGGCGCGTTCGACGTCGGCGGCCCGATCGACAAGGACAAGACCCTGCTCTATCGCCTCACCGGCGTGCTGCGGGATTCCGACGCGCAGATCGCCAAATTCTCCGACAAGGTGAAGGACGACCGGGCCTATATCGCGCCGGCGGTGACCTGGCGTCCGACCAACGACACCTCGCTGACGATCCTCAGCGATTATCAGCACGATGTGTTCGGCAACGCGTTTCCCGTCTCGGTCGGTGTCGTGCGAGGCGGCAAGATTGTCGACGTCAAGGCGCTGCCGCTGTTTCTTGGCGATCCGTCGTACAACACTTTCGACCAGAGCCAATATCGGATCGGCTATCAGTTCGAGCACCGCTTCAGCGACGATCTGATCGTGCGCTCGCGCGCCCGTTACGGCCATGTCGACCTGGAATATCGCTACATCACCTTCGCCGGCACCCCGCTCGACACCCAGACCGTGTTCCCGCGGGTCTCGCGCAAGGTGCTGGAGACCAGCGACACCTTCAACATCGACAACCACGTCATCGCCAAGACCTGGACCGGTCCGCTGCAGCACACCGTGCTGATCGGCACCGATTATCAGACGTTCCAACTCAGCGGCGATCAGTTCGGCGGCACCGCGCCATCGCTCAGCCGGGTCAACCCGGTTTACGGCCAGCAGATCGTGATCCCGACGACGCTTCTGCAGAGCTACAAGCAGAACCTGAACCAGGCCGGCATCTATCTGCAAGACCAGATCAAGCTGCAGAACTGGATTCTGACGCTCGGCGGCCGCTACGATGCCGCCCAGCAGACCACCCTCAACCGCCTGAACGGCGTGCCGCAGCCGAACGACGACACCGCCTTCACCAAGCGCGCCGGCCTCACCTACGTCTTCGACAGCGGCGTTGCCCCCTATGTCAGCTATTCCGAATCGTTCCTGCCCACGGCCGGCATCGATTTCAGCTCGAATGCCTTCAAGCCAACCAAGGGCAAGCAGTACGAAGGCGGCATCAAGTTCCAGCCGAACCGAGATCTCTTGTTCACGGCGGCTGTCTTCGACCTGACCCAGGACAACGTGCTGACGGCCGACCCGCTGCATCTGAACTACAGCATCCAAACCGGCCAGGTGAACTCGCGCGGCCTCGAGCTCGAATTGCTCGCCAAACCGATGCCCGGGCTGAATCTGCTGGCGACTTACACGCTGCAGAACGTCAAGAACACCCAGAGCAACAACGGCGATATCGGCAAGGTGCCGGTGCAGATCCCGCGCAACATGGCGTCGGGCTTCGTCGATTACACGCTGCAGAGCGGACCGCTTGCCGGTTGGGGCTTCGGAGCCGGCGTCCGCTACGTTGGTGAATCCTACATGGACATCCTCAACACGCTGACCAACGACGCCTATACGGTGTTCGACGCCGGGCTGCATTATCGCCAGCCGAAGGGCATCAATCTGGCCCTCAACGTCAAGAACATCGCCAATAACGACCACGCGCAGTGCACGGTGACCGGCGGTTGCCAATACATCACCCCGCGGGTGGTCACCGCGACCGCGAGCTATCGCTGGTGACCGGGACACGCGCACTCAGGATCTGGAGCAAGGTCCACACCTGGACCTCGCTGATCAGCATGCTGTTCATGCTGATGCTGTGCCTCACCGGCCTGCCGTTGATCTTCCATGAGGAGATCGAGGAACTGACGCAGCAACAATTCGCCGCGCCGAACCTGCCGGGCAACGTCCCGGCCGCTCCGGTCGACGACGTTGTGCGCGCTGCGCAGCAGGCCCGCCCCGGCGACCACGTTCTGTTCGTCACCTGGCGGGACGAGCAACCGGATACGGTCGTGGTCTCGATGTCGCCGACGCCAAAGCCGATGCGCGGCAAGTTCTATCGCCTGGTGATGGACGGCCGCACCAAGGCGGTGCTCGGCGAAGAGCGGCCGCAGCAGGGCGTGATGGACATCATCCTGCTGCTCCACAAGAACATGCTGCTCGAGCTGCCGGGCGAATTGTTCCTCGGCGCGATGGGCCTCTTGCTGGTTGTGTCGATCGTCTCCGGCGTCGTCGTCTACGCGCCGTTCATGCGCCGGCTCGACTTCGGCACCGTCCGTCAGCGCTCGCGGCGGCTGAAATGGCTCGACCTGCACAATCTGTTCGGCATCGTCACCACAGTCTGGCTGTTCGTGGTCGGGATCACAGGCGCGATCAACACGCTGGCGATGCCGATGTACGACTACTGGCGCGGCCAGGTGCTGCCGCCTCTGTTGGCTCCGTATCGCGGTGCGCCGGTGGCCCAGCCGTCCTCACTGGATCAGGCGATCGCGCGGGTTCGCGCCGCTCTGCCGGAGGGGCGTCTTTCCTCGATCACGATGCCGACCGCGGAGAATTTTGGGAGCCCCCGCCATCTCGTGGTCTGGATGAAGGGCAACTCCGCGCTCACGGCGCTGATCGCCACCCCGACGCTGGTCGATGTCGATCAAACCGTGCCCGTTCTGGTGCCGCAGATGCCTTGGTATTTGACGCTGCTGCAGATGTCGCGGCCACTGCATTTCGGCGACTATGGTGGCCTGCCACTCAAGATCGTCTGGGGTCTGCTCGACCTCGTCTGCATCGTCGTGCTGATCACCGGACTTTATCTCTGGGTCGCAAAGCAGCGCTTCGGCGGCCATGCCCGCAGCCGCACCACAACGCAGCCGGCGGAAGTCCAATCGACCGATGCGAGGCCGGCATGAGCCCGCCCCGCAGAGCCTCGCACACCACCGCCCAAATCTTCGCCGCGCCGCTCGCGATCGGCGTCATCACCGCCCTCGGGCTGACGACAGCATTGCTCGGCGACGGGCTGTGGGACTGGATCTCCTGGGGCGCGCTCGCACTGCCGGTTGCGGTGGCAGTCGTTTATTGGCAGATCGGCCCGAAGCGGGCCGAACCTCGATAAAAGGCACAGTCGTTCAACACAAACAGACGTCATCGCCCGGTGCTGATCCACGCCGCCTGCCACATGCACAACCTCATGGTGAGGAGGCGCGTAGCGCCGTCTCGAACCATGTGACGCAGGGAATGCGTTGCCCCATCCTTCGAGACGCCCGGCTTCGCCTGGCTCCTCAGGATGAGAACTCAGTGCCTTCGGAAAGGTCGGATCGTTCAATCAAACGATGAACCGCTCTAGCTCGGCGAGCAAGACAATCGCTCTGGAATACTGGATCCCCGCTTTCGCGGGGATGACGGCTTAGGGTTGGGTTAGGCTCGACTCAAATTTCCCGCGTCATGCCCGGCCTTGTGCCGGGCATCCACGAACTTCGGCATAGCGTCGTGGCGAGACGTGGATGGCCGGGACGAGCCCGGCCATGACGGCGTTGAGAGACAACGGCTTCTAACTACTTCACCAGCTCACACCCGCCTTCCGCGATCGGACGGAACGCCTTGTCCGCGGCGATGGTCGAAACCAGGCGATAGTAGTCGTAAGGATATTTCGACTCCTCCGGCTTCTTCACCTCGAACAGATACATCGGATGCACGACGCGGCCGTCCTGGCGGATGGTGACGTCGCCGAACAGTCTGTCCTTGCCGCTAAACTTTTTCATCTGCGGGACGACGTCCTTGGCATCGTCGCTTCCGGTGGCCGCGACGGCGTTGAGATAGGCCAAGGTCGAGGCATAGACGCCGGCCTGGTTGCCGCTCGGCATCTTGCCGTTCATGCCGGGCCGCTGCGCGAACCGCTTGGCGAAGGCGCGGGTGTCGTCGTTCATGTCCCAATAGAACGCTTCCATCAGCTGCAGGCCCTGCGCCACCTTCAGGCCCATGCCGTGGATGTCGTTGATGAACAGCAGGAAAGCAACCAGCTTCTGCCCGCTCTGCTGAATGCCGAATTCCGCCGCCTGCTTGACGCTGTTGATGGTGTCGCCGCCGGCATTGGCGAGGCCGATCACGCCGGCCTTCGAAGATTGCGCCTGCAGCAGGAACGAGGCGAAGTCCGACGTGCCGAGCGGATGCTTGGCGGAGCCGAGCACCTTGCCGCCATGCGCCTCGATGTACTTGGCGGCTTCGGCTTCGATGCCCTTGCCGAGCGCGTAATCCACCGTAATGAAGTACCAGTCCTTGCCGCCACGCTGCATCATCGCCGCGGCGGTGGTGTTGCCGGTCGCCCAGGTGTCGTTGACCCACTGGATGGTGTTGGGCGAGCAGGCCTTGCCGGTGAGATCGGAGCTCGCCGTCGACGACGCCAGGAACGTCATCTTGGTGCCGCGCAGCAGCGTGTTGATCGACAGCCCGACCGCCGAATTCGGCACGTCGACGATCGCGTCGACGCCCTCGTTGTCGAGCCAGCGGCGGGCGATGGCGTTGCCGACGTCGGCCTTATTCTGGTGATCGGCATAGACGATCTCGACCTTGATGTTCTTGCCGCCGCCAGCGAAGTCTTCGGCCGCCATCCGAGCCGCCTCGACCGAGCCCATGCCGTTGGTATCCTGGAAAATGCCGGAAATGTCGTTGAGCACGCCGACGCGCACGACGTTTCCGGAGATCTCGGCGTTGGCAGTGCCACACAACAGGCACGCGGCCGCGAGGCCGAGCAGGCCCTTGGTTGATCTCATTTCGTTTCTCCCTCGGTGTTTTGATTGTTTGTTGAGTGGGCCGCAGCGGGTCGTTGCCCCCTACGGTAGCGCTGCTCAGACCTGACGATCCGGAATCCGCAAGATCAGGCCGTCGAGATCGGACGACAGCTTGATCTGGCACGACAGCCGGCTGTTCGGCAGCCGCTCGGCGGCCGTGCCGTCGAGCAGATCGTCCTCGTTGCCGTCGACCGGCGGCAGCTTGCTCAGCCCCTCGTCGACATAGACGTGGCAGGTCGCGCACACGGCATTGCCGCCGCATTCGGCAACGATGCCGTCGAGCCCCAGGCTCAGTGCGGCATACATCGCGGTGTCGCCGACCGCGGCCTCGGTGGTGCGGCGTTCGCCATCGGGAAGAATGAACGTGATACTCGGCATGGAGCTCTCTCAGGCAGGCGTCAGTTGGATCGGCAGGCTTTCCAGCCCGCGCAGCGTGTTGTTGAAACGGCGCTTCAGCGGCCCGGCGATCTCGATCGCCGCCACCTTCCGAGCCAGCGCGGCGAGCACCACCTCACCCTCGAGCCGGGCAACCAGCTGACCGACGCACATGTGCACGCCCGAACCGAAGCCGACATGGCCCGAGGTTTTTCGTGTGATGTCGTAGCGGTCCGGATCGTCCCAGCGCCGCGGATCGCGGTTGGCGGAGCCGAGGAACATCAGCACCTTCTCCCCCTCCCCGATCGTGGCGCCTGCAAGTTCGACGTCACGCGTCGTGGTGCGGAAGAAGGTCTGCACCGGGCTCTCGAACCGCACCGCTTCTTCGAAGGCGTTGCGGGCCAGCGACGGATCGGCGCGCAGCTGCGCGAACTCGTCCGGAAAACGCGCCAGGCAATACACCGCCGCCGCGATGCCGTTGACGGTGGTGTCGAGGCCTGCGGAGAGCAGCGACCGCACCAGCAGCGGGGCCTCCTCGGGCGTGATCTCGCCGGTGTCGCTGAAGGCGTGGATACAGGCGCCGAAACCGCCAGGCGCGAGGTTCGGCCGCTGGCACTGCTCGGCCACATAGGCCTGATGCGGCGCCGAGCGTTCGATCGCGCTCTGCCGCAGTTCGTTCGGCGGCCCGAACGCGTTGAACACGAGACCCGCATAGGGCAGCAGATTCTCGCGCCCCTCCTGCTTCAAGCCCATCGCATCGGGAAACACCGATAGCGGATAGGCTTCGGCGAGGTCGGCGATCGCATCGATACTGCCGCCGCAGGCCAGCAGTTCATCGATCTTGGCGTCGGCCGCCGCCGCGAAGCCGTCACGCAGCCGCTTCATCGTCGCCGGCGACAGCACCTTGCTGAGTACCGCGCGGGTGCGGGTATGCGCCGGCGGGTCGGCCTCGAGGATCAGGCTCGGCGGTCGCCACGGCTTCTCCTTCTTGAAATCGCTCAGGCCGACGCCGCGGCTGGAGCAGAAGGTGAGCGGATCGTTGAGCACCGCATAGACTTCGGCGTAGCGGGCGACGCCATAGACGTTCCACTTGTCGAGATACACCACCGGGCCCGCCTCGCGCAGCGTCTCCTGCTCCGGATAGGGATCGGCGAAGTAGTCCAGCGCGAACGGATCGATACCCAGATGCGGAACACCGGCGCCGTGCTGGGACGGCGTGGTAACCGGCACCGATGAGGGAGCCGTGGTCATGTTGTCCTCCTCAATCGCCACTTGTGAAATGCCGTGGCATGTCCTTATGTCGGCGCATGCATTCGCAGCCGACATCCCCATGACTGGTGCATCCCGCCCGCCAAAATCCCGGCGATCTGCCGCGGCCGCGCCGAGCCCCGAAGGCCTCACGCTCGATCTGGAGCGTTACGTTCCGGCCTTCATCACCTTCATCGCCAACAAGCTGTCGAACAGCGCCACGGCGTTCTATCAGGGCAATTTCGGCGTCAACGTCACGGAATGGCGGATCATGTCGCTGCTGGCGATCGAGCCCGGCATTTCGGCGGCGCGGATCTGTCAGGTGATCGGCTTCAACAAGGGACCGGTCAGCCGCACGCTGTCCGACATGCAGTCGCGCGGGCTGATCACCATCCGCGTCGATCCGAACGACGCCCGCACGCATTCGATCTCGCTCACCGGCAAAGGCCGCGCCACCCATGACAAAGTGATCGTCGCCGCGCTGGAGCGCGAGCGGAAGCTGATGTCGTGCCTGAGTACGGACGAGCAGGAAGTGCTGATCGATTTGCTGCGCCGGCTGCACAACAACCTCGGCGCGGTCACCGGCGAAACCATCTGAACCGCTGCGCGGCACTATCAGCCGTGCGTCCTGCTTGCGCCTGATCGCGGACACATCTCCGCGACAGCCGGCCGCTGTGCTGCCGAGCATGTCTCCTCCCCGAACCGGCGACTGGGTCGCTCTTGTTCAGAACAATTCTCACAGATCAGTTGCCTTGGCAACGAATAAGTTGGCGCGTGTTTCGGCACGCGCGACGGGCTCGTTCGCAAGCGCGAACAAGCTCCGTGCATCACCGATGAGTCAGAAATGAAGTTCGGTTACCGGTTCGGGATCAGCCAAATCGGCATTGATCCGCTACATCTGCCGCCAGAACAGCCCGATCGTCAGCGCGAGGCCGAGCACGACGACGCCAATTCTGAGCATGGTTTCGTTGACCCGGCGCAGCACCCAGACGCCGAGCAAGTAACCGACCGTCGACGACACCGCGAGGACCAGCGCCTCCAGCCACTTCACCTCGGGCGAGAACGCGAACATCGCCACCGCCGAGGCGTTCATCGCCGCCGCCAACGCATTCTTGGTGGCGCCGGCGTTGCGCGCGGTCATGCCGGCGATCGACAGCGCAGCCATCATCAGAAAGCCGATGCCGCCGCCGAAGTAACCGCCATAGATCGAGATCAGAAACTGAATGCCGATCAGCACCGGCGCGCCGACGTGCCGCGCCTGCGCACTCGGTTTGCGGCCGAAGCTGCCCCAGGCGAACATCGCGGTGGCGAACAGCACCAGCCACGGGATCATCTTGGCGAACACGGTCGGCGGCGTGATCAAGAGCAGCAGCGCACCGGCCGCACCGCCCGCAAGGCTAGTGAACACCAGGGCCCGGAAACTGACCTCGCCCACGCCGCGCACCATGCCGCGGCCGGCGTAGCCGGAAGCCAGCTGGCCGGGAAACAGCGCGACCGTGGAGGTGATATTCGCCGACAGCGGCGTCATCCCGGCGAACAGCAACGCCGGCAAGGTCACGAACGACCCGCCGCCCGCGAGCGTGTTCTGAACGCCGGCCCACAGGCCGGCGACGGCGATGATGATCAGCGCGGTCATGCAAGTCCTTCAATAGAGCGGCGGCGGGCGCCGCCGGCAGCAAGATAAGGGGGCTACCTCGGCCGTTGCTTGAGCTTGGCGCGCTTGGGCAGCAGGGCCGGCCACGACACGATGTGATCTTCGAGCTCCTCGACCGGGACCTCGGTCTCGGTCCGCTCCACCCGCCCCCGCACCGAGACGCCGGCCTCGTGGACGGTATTCGGATCGCCGGAGATCAGCGGGTGCCACCAGTACAGGTCACGCCCCTCGGCAACGAGTTTGTAGGCGCAGCTCGGCGGCAGCCAGGTCAGCTCGCGAACCTCTTTCGGAGTGAGCCGCACGCAGTCCGGCACCCGGTCCGACCGGTTCGGATAGTCCCGGCAGGCACAGGCGCCCGCATCGAGCAGCCGGCAGCCGACCTCGGTGAAATAGATCCGCCCGGTGTCTTCGTCCTCGAGCTTTTCCAGGCAGCAGCGCGCGCAGCCGTCGCACAGGCTCTCCCATTCGGTCGGGGAGAGCTGTTCCAACGTCTTGGTCTTCCAGAAGAAACCGTCTTGCGCGGACGGCTTCTTGGGGCGCGCGGTCATGCCTTGGATGCTGCTTTGCGGTGGTGAGGCCGCCGTTCTAGGGGGAGTTTGCCCGGCGGCGCAAGCGCTTAGCCGGCATGGCTGGGTCTGGAACACCCGCGGTGGTTTCGGCTACACCGAAAAATCCTGCACGACCATTGGTTTATCGGGCATGCTCGGGTAGAAAGAATCAGATTCCCAAAGCTCGCCCGCCCTCGCCTTGCGATCGCCGCATCATTGCGCAAGACGAACAGCGCCTGTGCGGCGTGCTGATGTGATTGGTCGAACCCGGTGCCGAAGATTCTGCCAGACAATTGGAAGCAGCGGATCCGGAATTGGTTTCTGGACCTCGACGCCCGGCTCGACTCGACGCTGTTCTCATCGGCGGTCGGTATCAGAGAGCTGTGGGAGCGGTTCTCGACCTACATGGACCGCTTCTATGTCGGCGGCTGGAAGCGTTGGGTGTTCATCGAGCCGCTGTCGGAGGCCGCCTCGATCGGGCTGCTCGGCCTCGTCGCACTGCTGGCGCTGGCGCAGCCGGCATTCCGCGAGACCTCGGACGAGGACTGGCTGAAGAAGTCCGACCTCGCCGTTACCTTCCTCGACCGCTACGGTAATCCGATCGGCAGCCGCGGCATCAAGCACAACGACGCGATCCCGCTCGAGGACTTCCCGGACAACCTGATCAAGGCCACCCTCGCGACCGAGGACCGCCGCTTCTACGATCATTTCGGCATCGACGTTGCCGGTACGCTGCGCGCGCTGGTCACCAACGCCCAGGCCGGCGGCGTGCGCCAGGGCGGTTCGTCGATCAGCCAGCAGCTCGCCAAGAACCTGTTCCTGTCCAATGAGCGCACGCTCGAACGCAAGATCAACGAAGCGTTCCTGGCGATCTGGCTGGAAACCCGGCTGACCAAGAACGAGATCCTGAAGCTGTATCTCGACCGCGCCTATATGGGCGGCGGCACCTTCGGCGCCGACGGCGCGGCCCACTTCTATTTCAACAAGTCGGTGCGCGACGTGAACCTCGCCGAGGCGGCGATGCTCGCCGGCCTGTTCAAGGCGCCCACCAAATACGCCCCGCACATCAACCTCCCCGCCGCCCGCGCCCGCGCCAACCAGGTGCTCGACAACCTGGTCGACGCCGGTTTCATGACCGAGGGCCAGGTGTTCGGCGCCCGTCGTAACCCGGCCTCGGTGGTCGACCGCCGCGACGAGAACTCGCCGAACTACTATCTCGATTGGGCGTTCGACGAAGTCCGCAAGATCGTCGACACCTTCCCGAAGTCGTACACCGAGCGCGTATTCGTGGTCCGCACCGCGATCGACATGAACGTGCAGCGCGCCGCCGAGAGCGCGATCGAGAACCAGCTCCGGCAGTTCGGCCGCGATTATCACGCGACCCAGGCCGCCACCGTGGTGTCCGATCTCGATGGCGGCGTGCGCGCGATGGTCGGCGGCCGCGACTATGGCTCCAGCCAGTTCAACCGCGCGGTCGACGCCTATCGCCAGCCGGGCTCGTCGTTCAAGCCTTACGTCTACACCACGGCGCTACTGAACGGCTTCAAGCCGACCTCGATCGTGGTCGATGGCCCGGTCTGCCTCGGCAACTGGTGCCCGCAGAACTACGGCCACTCATATTCCGGCTCGGTGACGCTGACCCAGGCGATCACCCGCTCGATCAACGTGGTGCCGGTGAAGCTGTCGATCGCGATCGGCGGCAATCCGAAGAACCAGTGGGACTCGGCCAAGAAGGGCCGCGCCAAGATCGTCGAGGTGGCGCGCCGGTTCGGCCTCACGGCGCCGCTGCTCGACACCCCCTCGCTGCCGATCGGTTCGACCGAAGTCACCGTGGTCGAGCACGCGGTCGCCTACGTGACCTTCCCCAACAAGGGCATGGCGGTGAAGCCGCATGCGGTGCTGGAGATCCGCACCGGCGCCGGCGACCTGGTGTGGCGCTGGGACCGCGACGGCCCGCAGCCGCGGCGCGCGATCCCCGCCAACATCGCCGCCGATATGGCCGGGATGATGAGCCACGTCGTCACCGAGGGCACCGCACGGCGCGCGCGGCTCGACGGCATTCCGGCCGCCGGCAAGACCGGCACCACCAACGCCTATCGCGACGCCTGGTTCGTGGGCTACACCGGCAACTTCGCTTGCGCGGTGTGGTACGGCAACGACGACTACTCGCCGACCAACCGCATGACCGGCGGCTCGCTGCCTGCACAAACTTGGCACGACATCATGGTGGCGGCGCATCAGGGCGTGGAGGTCAAGGAACTCGCCGGCGTCGGCATGGGCGAGAAGCTGCCGGCGACGCCGGGCGAGCGTGCTGCCGGCGCCGAGAGCGCCGAAGTCAAAGCGGCACCGCCGCCGGTGCTGACGCGGCGCGGCGCCGAGATCCTGGTGCGGGTGGAGAAGATGCTCGACGATACCAGCCGTGCACTCGATTCCGCCCCTGCACCGGCGACCGGCCGCAAGGTTTCGACCGGGACAGTCGGCTTGACCGATAGCATGGCCGCGGCGTCGCCCGGCTCCGCCCCGGCGGCGGCCCAGAGGAATTGAGCGCGGCGATGCGACTGACGATGACATCGGGGATGGCTGCGACGTGCGCCTGATCGTCCTCACTCTGCTGGCCCTGCTAATCGCCGCCGGCGTCGGCATCGGTGCCACCTGGATCACCGCAACGCGCGGCACCGATTTCGGGACCTTGACGATCGGCGCCTGGACGGCGCGGCCGCGGGTCGGCACCTCCGAGGTCGATCCTTACGCCCGCGCCGCGATCGTGCGCAGCGGCGCGCTGCCGGTCGGCGCTGGCGACGGCATCTCATTCCTCGCCACCACCGACGATAACAAGCGCCCGCTCGACGGCCGCTGCGACGTCGAAATCAGCGGCGTCACTCCCGCCGCGCGGTTCTGGACGCTGACGCTCTACGATCCGCGGGGCAATCTGGTCGCCAATACGCTGGAGCGCTACGGTTTCACCAGCCAGGAGATCATTCGCGACGCCGAAGGCAAGTTCAGCATCCGGATCGCGGCCCGCGCCCGCGGCGGCAACTGGCTGCCGACCGGCGGCGTCGACCGCTATTGGCTGATGCTGCGGCTGTACGATACCCCGGTCGGCATCGCCACCCGGACCCAACGCGACGCGCCGATGCCGGCGGTCGCTACCATCGGCTGCCCATGATCCGCTTCGCCATCGCCATCATTGCCGGACTGGTCCTCGGCGGCATCGTGCATCTCGTCACCGTCCTGGTGCTGCCGCGGATCGCCGGCCAGGACGCCTACGCCCGGCTGGCACCGCTGACCCAGGTCAACGCGGTGACGCAGTTGCCGGACATCACGCCCGACAACGCGCCGCTGCCGCTGCTCGATCCGGCGTTCGCGATGGCGGTGTGCCGCTACGATCTGTCGAAAGGACCGATCAAGCTGGCGGTGCCGGTGAGCCAAGCCTACACCGCAGTGTCGTTCTACACCCGCAGCGAAGTCGCCTACTACGCGATCAACGATCGCTCCGCCGGCCGCAAGGTGATCGAGCTCGATCTGATGACCGCCGAGCAGCATGCCGAGCTGCCGGAAGACGAAGACGTGACCTCGGCCGACCGCCTGATCATCGACTCGCCAACTCCCACCGGCCTAATCGTGATGAAGGCGCTCGCCTCCGAACCGGGCCTGATGCCGCAGGCCCGCGCCGCACTGAAAGCAGCGACCTGCAAGGTGCAGTCGGAGCCGCAAGCCAAGTCGCAGTCCTGACCGTAGGATTCGCACTTGGTAGCGCTCGACGCGGCGCAGCTCGTCGAGCCAGCCTGTACACGATGCGAGGCCACGGCGCTATTCGCCTTAGACTAGCGCGCAAGAATTGCAGCCATCAACGACTGTTACTGATCCACACAACGTTTTCTTGTCGCGACCAGAGTATGACTTCAGCCAGAGATACGTCGCGCGCACACACGCCGCGCGGGTCTAGCGAATGACTCGTCAACATGAACGCGCCTTCGGCGCTCCTATAAATGCTCTCCATATACTGATAGCCTTGGAGATAGAACCATCGGTATGCAATCTTTATCATGGTTGGGACTCCTATCGACATCCGTTGCGAGGGAGCCAACCTACGATCACTTCGCTTTTTCTCAAGAATGTTTGTTTTTCAGGAAATCGATGATAATTATAGCCCCCTGGAATTTGTCATACAAATCGACCGCTCATTAGCACCTGGCTAGCAAGCAAGGCGCGGTCGCTTTATCCCTTCCGCACGACTGCCCCGCTTTGCGGTGCAGCGGGCTTGGCCAACTGGCCGAGATTGGCGGCCTGCAATTCCAGTTCGGCAATCAGGCGGTCGGCGTCGGCGGCGATGCCGTCGGGCGCCATGATCACCAGCCGCTCCAGCGCCCAGCGATACGACGACGCGCGCCGGCGCAGGCACTGCTGCACCCACTGCACGATCAGCGAATTCTCTTCCATCCGCGCCACTGCGTCCGCGCGCTCATTCGGCGACAGATCGGCGATGTATTTCAGACTGGCGTTGCGCTTCTGGTCGAGTTCGAGCACCCGCGCCGCGGTGAACTGAAACGGCTCGATCATCGTCAGGTCGTTGCGGACGTCCTGGATCAGCTCGTTGTAGCGGGAGGAGTGCGAGCGATGCGGCTCGTCGATCAGCAGCTTGCCGTAGGCGGTGCGATCAAACGGCGGCTGCTGCCGCCACGGAGCTGCGATCGGCTGGTAATCACCGAAGACGCTCTTCCATGCGGGGCGTGCATGCGGCGCTTCGATCAGCGGATACGCCATGTCGCGCATGTTGCGCTCTTGGTCGGTCAACTGAAACGCGGACGCTTGCAGGCCGATGCTGCCGGTGGCTTCGGCGCCGATCCAGCGATGCATGTCGTCGGTGACGAAGTCGCGCCTCGTGCGTCCGAAATCACCGCCAGCACAGCCGCCGAGCAAGACAGCCGCAAGGGTGGGAAGGAGCAGAACCGTTCGGGCGGCCCTGCCCCGGATCAGGACCGGACGGCCGACCGCGGACATTGATAAGCTTCTTCGGTTCAGGAGCGGGCGCGGCGGCGGCGACGCCGGCCGGGCGCATCGCCCTGTTTGGGCCCGCCGTCGCTGCCGGCATCGGCGTGCCGCTCGATCCGGATCACCGGGAGGATGGTCACGGTGGCGGTGCGATCGGACGGCGCGACCATGGGCGAGCCCGGCCGCCGCGATGCCGCATCCGCCGGAAATTCAATGATGGTGCCCATACCGGTCTCTCCGCGTCCTTTCCTGCGACCCGATCACGGTGCGTCGCATTAAGGAGCCGTTATGGTTAATGCACTGTTAATGGCGGAGCCGTCTGCGGTTGCAACCGCCGCGGGTGGGGTGATAGCTTTGAAGCCCGTGGGGACGGGAACTTGACGTCGACGTGAGGCTTGTGACCTCCATGATCGAGATTCCGCCATCCGATCTGCGCACCAGCCGCTTCCCCGCCCTCGGCCCCCAGCCGATCGCGATTGCGGCCGCAGCCCTGCTGCTGATCATCGCCGGGATCGGCACCATCTTTCTGTGGCGCATTGCGACCGGCACCAGCCCTGAACAGGAGCGTGTCGCCGCCGGCCGTCAGGTGCAGGCCCGTGTGGCGCAGACCTCCGAACAGCTGGTGGAGCGCACCAAGGGTCTGGAGCTGACGCAGCAGCAATCGATCGACCAACTGCAGGCGCTGCAGGATCAGCTTGCGCAGATCGAAAGACTGGTCGCCGCCCAGCGCAGCGAGACCAAGAAACTGTCCGAACAGGTCGGAGAGATCGGCACCAATCTCGACAGCCTGCGGCAGTCCTTCGCCCAGGCCCAGCCGGCGGACACCGCCGAGCGGCCAACCGCGCGATCGCGGCCCGTCGCCCATGCCTCGCGCGGCAAAGCCGGCAAACCGCGCACCACCAAATCGCAACGCAAACGCATCAAACCGCGCAGATAGCTCAAATTGCATACCGCTGCTTAACCAATTTGCGACCAAGTTCGCTGGGGCAAGCGGCTAGTATGTGTGGGAGTTGACGATGCGTAAATTTGCGGCGCTGGCGGCCGGCTGTAGCACGCTGGCTGTTCTGGTCGGGCTCGGTGCCGGCCGCGCGTGGCTCACCCTCACCCCCTCCAAGATCGACGCCGCCCGCGTTCCGTCCGCTTCGGAAGAAATCACCACCGGCACGATTGCCGCGCGTTGGCCCACGCCCGGCGGCACGCCTCCCCGTGCAGCGCAGAGCCCTGCTCCGAACATCCAGCCGGCCCGCGCCACCGCCGCTGATCCCGCGATCACCGCAAAGCCCGCCGCGCTGCCGGCTCCCGCGCCGGCCCCGGTGCGGCAGGCCTGCAGCAATCCGAACGCGCTGGGCATCTCGCGCACCGTCGAGATCGACACCTCAGGCGGCCCGGGCCTCGGCATGTCGCAATATCGCGACTACGACTTCCTGCAGCCCGGCGAGGTCGCCCTGACCTTTGACGACGGCCCGTGGCCGGTAAATACCCCCGCGGTGCTGGCGGCACTGGAGGCGCAATGCGTCAAGGCGGTGTTCTTCCCGATCGGCAAGCATGCGAGCTGGCACCCGGCGATCCTCAAGCAGGTGATCGCCGCCGGCCACACCGTCGGTTCGCACACCTGGTCGCACGTCAATCTCGCCAGCAAGCCGTTCGCCGAAGCCAAGAACGAAATCGAGAAGGGCATCAGCGGCGTGGTGCAGTCCGCAGGACAGCCGACCGCGCCGTTCTTCCGCTTCCCGCAACTGCGCCAGACGCCGGAGCTGAAGGCGTATCTCGGCGAGCGCAACATCGCGACGTTCTCGATCGACGTCGACTCCGAAGACTTCCGAATTCACAAGCCGGATCAACTGATCAACGGCGTGATGGCCAAGCTCAAGAAGGCCGGGAAAGGCATCCTGCTGATGCACGACTTCCAGAAGTCGACCGCTCAGGCCCTGCCCGAGCTGCTCGCGCAGCTCAAGTCCGGCGGCTACAAGATCGTGTTCATCACCGCCAAGGACCGGGTGACCACGCTACCGGAGTACGACGCCCAGGTCGCGCCGGCGCAACCCACCGCTTCGACCGCAAAGCCGATCGCCAACGTGATCCGCACCGTCGATTAGCAGCGGCTGCTACTAAAATCGTGACTTCGACAGACGGGCGCTTCAAGCGCCCGTTCTTGCGTCTCCGACCTGCTTAACAAACCGTTGAGCTTAACTGGCTGTTAAAGCGACGGGGCTAAGCTTCCGGTAACTCGTACCATTTTGCGCCGCCATGACAACGTTCACACCCTTTCCCGGATACGACGGGCTGATGTCGCTGTCGCGCCGCGAAGGCGTCGACATTCGCCCGACGCTGCTCAGGGTGCTGACCGATCTGTATGTGCAGAGCCCGTCGCACACTGACGAGGAAGAGCGGCAGTTCGTCGAGCTGACATCGCGGCTGATCGACGAGGTCGACGATGCGACCCGCGCGGTGGTACGCGCCCGGCTGTCGATCTATCCGCACACCCCGCGCGCGATCGCGCTGCGGCTGTCGCTATCGCCCTCAACCGATCAGCGCGTACCTTTGGCCGCACCGATCCCCCCGGCTGATACCGCAGCTCCGGCGCGGCCGGCGCCGCGTATTCCGACCGAAGCCGAACAGCGCGCGTCGAGTCTGTCGATGCAGCCGGAAGATGCTGCGCAGCTGTCGGAGATGTTCTTCTCGGCAAGTTCGCAGGAGCGCACGCAGATCCTGTACAATCTTGCCGAGACTCCGCTGCGTCCTGCAGCGCGGATTCATCCGCCGCGGGCGATGCGCGCGATCGAAGTACTCCACATGGCGGCCTATGTGTCCGACGTCGAGAACTTCACCGCCGAACTCGGTGACGCACTGCTGCTCACGGCCCCAACGGCCGAGCGCGTCGTGTTCGATGAAGGCGGCGAAGCGCTCGCCTGCGCCCTGAAGGCGCTGGGGATCAAGAGCCAAGTGTTCGAGCAAGTACTGATGTTCCTTGACCCGGTCAAAGGCTCGTCGGTCGAGTGGGTTTACCGGCTGTCGCGGCTGTACGATCGCTTGAGCGAACGCGCGGCGCTGATCATGCTGGCGGCTTGGCGCGGTGCCACCGTCGCTTCCACGCGCGCCAAATATCGCGCGGCACTTTACGACGATGAACGGCAGCGCGCCCGCAGCGCAACGCCGCAGGCCCGCCCTGCGGTCCAGCCTGGCGCCATCTGGACGCCACGCACCGGCACGACGCGCGGTTAGCGCGCTTCATTGGAAGTCGTTCAGTTCGTAATTCTCGTCATGGCCGGCGGTACCGCGGCCATCCGCGGCTTCTCCCAACACGTGGATGCCAAGGTCGAGCCCCGCATGACGCGGCAGAAGCGCTCCGATTATTTCGCCAGATCGAGAAAGTGCCGCCCGGCGCGGTCTTCGGTTTCGACGATCCAGACGTCGGGATCGAACCGGATTTCCTTGGCGAGACGCGCCTCGACGTCGGCTTCGGGTTGAGGCGCCTGCGACGCCGGCACGAACACACGCTCGAATGGGCGCTCGTCGTCATATGCGGTCTGTGGCGCCGGCACGTACAGCATCGCTTGTCCGTCCAAGGTCGCGACCTTGACGAACACCGCTCCCGCGTCCTCGGCACCACGCCGGCGCACCGCGCCGAACACGCCCTCGGTCTGGCAGCGCCGCAAGTAAGCCGACACCCAAATCGCACTCTTCAGTCTCATGGGAGGCTTGTAGAGGATTCTGGGATTGGAGCAAATCGGAAGCGGTGATCGCCCGTCAGAGACGTCGCGGCCTACGTCCACCCAAAATCAAGAAAAGCGGCAGCGGTGTCTGTCAGGCAGACGGCCGCTGTCGACTTCGCACTAGTCGATCGGATGCCCGATCATCAGTCCAAGCTCGCGGACGACGCGATCGGAGATCTGCCCCGTGACCGGCAGATTACGCGAGCGTTCGAAGCGAGCGATGGCGGCTTGGGTGTCGGAGCCGGCGGTGCCGGTCGGCTTGAGCTGGCCGTAGCCATATTGCGTCAGCGCACGCTGCACCGAAGCGACGCGGCGGGACGACGGAGCGGCGGCCTCGCTAGCACCACTCGGGATCGCAGCCGGCGGCCGCGGCGCATTGACCGACGAGGCAGCGCTATGCGGCGCGGTGGCGCGCACCAGATTGCCGAGCGGATCTTCGGCTTCGGCACGGCCGCGCACCGGACGCGCTTCCGGCCGACGCGTGTCGGCGGTCTTCGCCTCGACGGGGCGCACCTCGACGGGCCGTGCTTCCACCGGCTTTGCGGCTTCGACCGGCTTGGACTCGACCTTGGCTTCGGAAGGCTTCAGCTCGGTCACGGTCGGTTCGAGCAGCTTCTGATCGAGCACCTTGGTGTCGGCACGGGACTCGGCGTCGACCGGGCGTGGCCGCGGCAGCGTGACGATCGAGACCGACGCGGACGGCACAGCCTTGCCGAACATCGGTGAAGGATGCTGGCCCGCCTGCATGAAGATCGCATTAGTCACAATCGCGATCACCGCGGCCGAGGCGAACATCGCCGCGACGAAATCCTTCGGGCTCGACAGCATCAGTCGCATCGCAAATCCACGCTCCTCGCTGTCCGCAACGGCTGCCGCCGCACCGCGACGCCGCGGTGCATCGTCCTTTCGCGTCTTAGGCACTCTTCTTCACCTGGTAGTCTGTCGCCGGCGAGTCCGTCGTCATCGCCGGGTTCAACGTCGTGACGTTGCTCGCTGCCGGCAACGCCAACGGCAGCGACACCGTAACGGTGGTGCCGCAATCGATCTGGCTCTGCACCTCGATCTCGCCGCCGTGCATTCGCACTAGGCTCTTGACGATCGATAGCCCGAGGCCGGTGCCCTCGTGGCGGCGCTGATAGGTTTTTCCAGCCTGGAAGAACGGATCGCCGAGGCGCTTCAGATCTTCTTCGGCGATGCCGACGCCGGTATCGGTAACGCGCAGCACCAGCCGGGCGCCTTCGACCGCGGCCGAGACGGTGACGGTGCCGCCCCGCTCGGTGAACTTGATCGCGTTCGATACCAGGTTGAGCAGGATCTGCTTGAACGCGCGCGGATCGCCGACGACTTCCGGCAGGTTTTCCGGCGCGCGGGTGACGAGATCGATTCCGCTGTCGCGCGCCTTCAGCGCCAGCAGATTGCAGCAGTTGAGCAGCGCCGGGCGCGGCGCGAATGGTTCCGGCACGATCTCGAACGAACCGGACTCCATCTTCGACATGTCGAGGATGCCGTTGACCACCGACAATAGATGCTGACCGGAATCGTTGATGAGCTGCGCGTATTCCTTGCGGCGCTCCGGGCCGAGCATCAGCACGTCGTCCTGCAGGATCATGTCGGAAAAACCGATGATCGCGTTCAGCGGCGTCCGCAGCTCGTGGCTCATGGTGGCGAGGAAGCGGCTCTTGGCGGCATCGGCTCGGTCGGCTTCGGCGCGCGCTTCGTCGAGCGCCTGCTCGTGGATCTTGCGCTCGGTAATGTCGCGCATCACAGCGACGACTTCCGTCTCGCCTGCGTTGGCGGCGGTCGTGGCTAGGCTGGATTCGAGCGGCCGGCAGCGCATCTCGACCCAGACGAATTCAGCGGCCGACGGCCGGCCACGCTCGTCGCGGGCGACCTCGCGGCGAATGCGGAATTCGACGCTGCCGGTCTCACGGCCGCGCGCCGCATCGGACATGGCCTTCAGGTAGGCCGGACGATCGGCGACGTGAACGCGATCGAACAGGCCGTGTTCGGCGAGCCGAGCTACCGGCGTACCAAGCAGGTTCTCGGCCGCCGGCGAAATGAAGCGAACCGCGCCGTTACGATTGTGCCGCGAGATGACGTCGCTCATGTTGCGGGCGAGCAGCCGGTAGCGCTCTTCCTCGACATTCAGCAGCGCGCCGTTGGTCCGCGCCAGCCACACCGCACCGTAAGCAAGGCCGGAGGCGTACAGCGCCGCCGAGGTGATACCGAACGCTGCGAGCGTCGCGCTCGACGCGGCACCGGCGGTTTGCACCGGCAAAACGCCAAATAAGCCGAGCCCGATCAGCACCGCCGCGCCGCCAAGCGCCAGCGACGCCGCGAACATCACGGCGCGACGCGAGGCCGACAGCGCCGCTTCGATTGGGATCACCACCAGCCATACGGCCGCGAAAGATTGAATGCCACCGGTCAGTGCGGCGACGCCGATCACCAGCGCAGTCAGCGCCAGCGACGACAGAAAGTGCGCCTGCTCGTAGCGCCCAGTGCGCGACAGGAACCACGCCACCAGAATAGGCGCAATCAGCCACGCAAACGCAGCTGCCTCGAGCGCCGTCGGGGCGCCACGCAAAACCAGATACAGTGGAAAGGCCGCGAAGGCGGCGAGGCTTCCGAGCAGACGCGGCGCAAGGAACGCACGATGCCGTGCAGTCGTCAGCGCGTCATAGCGCGCCGACGGATGCAGCAATGCATCGAGACATTCACCGATGATCCTGGATACTGCCACGCTTCTCGCGCTCGCTGGTCGCCTCGTAACGCGAGGCATTGTGGCGCCTCACGTGTGGTTGGCCGAACCTGTCAGAGCGACATTAAACGAACACTAAGGCGACCGCAGACGATCGCGTTCGGCCGCTTCTCCGCGCGTCGGCGCACTGCATTCAACCCGAATGGTGAACGCATGGTTTCAGCGACCGCCGCGATATGGTTTCGAATTGGTGGACGCAAACAGCGTGCGCGGTGAGAAAGCGTGCAACGTCAATCGAATATTTACGCCGAATCGGCTCGGCGGTGTTTTCAGCCGATTTCACTCGAATTGTAAGTAACTGATCCACTCCGAATTCATTGACCTTCGCTACGACGGAGCTCGATTGCGAGACCAATCGCAACGGGGATTTGGACGACGGGGTCGCGAGATGTTCTTTCTGCTTCGCTTGGCATTTTGGATCGGAGTGGTCCTGGTGTTTCTGCCGCGCGAGTCGACACCGGATTCGGAGAAGCTGCCGCAGATCGGCGCCTCGGAGGCGGTATCTGCAGCGAGCGCCGCGGTGTCGGACTTCAGTCAATTCTGCAAGCGCCAGCCGGCGGCTTGCGAAGTCGGCGAACAGGCCGCAACGGTGATCGGCCATCGCGCGCAGGAAGGCGCGCGCAAGCTGTATCAGATCATCACCGAGAAGCGCGGCGAACCGACCGGTGCGATCGGCGCTGCCGAAGCGCCCGATCCGTCGCTCGCGCCGCGCGACACGCTGACGGCGGAAGATCTGAAAATCGAGTGGAAGCTGCCCGGCGCCGAAACCGCATCGACCGATGCGGTCGCGAAGCCCACTGCCACCAATTAGGGCAATCCACGACCATCGGAGCAGGCGATTCTCGCTTTCGACCGCCTGCGAACCCATATATCTGTCGGTACAGGTTCCATCGCGAGCGAACCGCTACCGACAGATACAGGTCACGATGACGATTGACGAGATCAGGGACAATTTCGCGCTGCTCGACGAGTGGGACGACCGCTATCGGTACGTGATCGAACTCGGCCGCATGCTTGAGCCGATGCCCGAGGAAGAACACTCCTCCGCCAACAAGGTGCAAGGCTGTGCCAGCCAGGTGTGGCTGTCGCGCACGCTGTCGCATAACGCCAACGGCGAGCCGGTGCTGAGCTATCTCGGCGACAGTGACGCGCACATCGTCCGTGGTTTGATCGCGATTCTGCTGACGCTGGTGTCGGGCCATACGCCGAAGGAGATCCTGGCGACGGAACCGATCGCGGTGTTCGACGAACTGGGCTTTCGCGAACACCTGACGCCGCAGCGTTCCAACGGTCTGCGTTCGATGATCGAGCGGATCAAGGCCGACGCCCGCGAGACCCTCGCCGCCTCGACCTGACGGACCACTGGCGGCTGATCCGCCGCCTCACGGCACCACAAACGACGCATCGTCCGCCAGCCAGCTTCGCAGCCGCGGCTTGGCCTCTGCGGTCCGCGGTGCAAGGCCGTAATGCCTTGCCAGCCGGTCCAGCGCGAGCTGCAGCACCACCTTGGCGGAACGCAACGGCCAGCCGCGTTCGCGCTCGACGTCCTCGAGCCCGCGCAGGAAGCAACAAACGTCGAGCAGGATGCCGGAGAACTCCGGCCCGCAGGCTTCCAGCGCCAGCTGCACGCGCTGCCGTGCCGCCACCACCAGATCGGTCATCTCCCCGGCCCCGCCGCCGCCCGAGCGCCCCGTGGGCGCCCCCCAGTTCGATGTGACGCGAGGTGTCAGGTTGCCGCGCGTGAAGTCGGCGCGCAGCCGCTCGCCGGCGACGAACTGCTCGGCGCTGATC
>NZ_JAZDRK010000016.1:8798-121464 GCF_047501505.1 Rhodopseudomonas sp. G2_2311 | reverse complement strand
GGCCTTGGCCGGGGCCGGGGGCCGGGGCTTCGGCTTTTCCGGCTCCAGCGGCTTCGGGAACGGGTTGGGGCCGGACGGCGGCGACAGCGAGACCTGCGCCGCTGCGCCGGTGGCAAGCAGCAACGAAGCCGCAACAATCGCGAACGCGCGCAGCGCCTTCATCTTGGAATCCAATGTGTTATTGCCGGGGGGCGGCAGCGAAGCCTTGGCGCAGCGCTTCGCCGGCGT
Organism: Rhodopseudomonas sp. G2_2311; assembly: GCF_047501505.1. Taxonomy (NCBI): domain Bacteria; kingdom Pseudomonadati; phylum Pseudomonadota; class Alphaproteobacteria; order Hyphomicrobiales; family Nitrobacteraceae; genus Rhodopseudomonas; species Rhodopseudomonas sp. G2_2311. The sequence continues at coordinate 121,236 of NZ_JAZDRK010000016.1, read as the reverse complement.
CCGCCAGCGCGGCCGTGGGAACGTCGGCGCTCCAGATGAAGTCGCCCACCAGCACGAAATCGGCACCTGCTGTGGCGAATTGATGGACTTCGTCGCGGCTGGTCGCATAGCCGACGCACGGCGGCTCGAACAGCTCGGCCCACCAGTCCAAACGCTCGGCAATCGCCTCGGCCGAGGGCCGGGTGCCGTCGGCGCCGGGCTCGCCGAACAGCACGTAATCGGCGCCGGCTTCGCCGGCGATCATCGAATCATGCCGGGTTTCGAGCCCGCCGACGCCGGCGATCCGGGATGGCTGCAATTGCGCCAGCCATTCCTGCATCGCTTCGAGGCCGGACAGATGCGCCCCATCGGCGCCGCCGCGCGCCACCAGGTCGGCGTGGCCGTCGACCAGGAGCGCTGCGCCGCCTGCCTGCACCACCGGCGCCACCGCCTTGATCCGCGACGTCAGGGTCCGCGGATCGGACGGCTCCAACCGCAGCAGCACCGCCGCGATATCGGCGGCGGCGAGCAGCTTCGGCAGAGCCGCGACCAGGGCGGCGGGATCGGCAGTCACCGGCGTCGCCAGATACAGGCGCGGCGCCGGACGCGATGGAGCAGGCTTGGCGTTCATACGGCTCAGGCGGCCTTCTTGGTTTCGAGCTCGGCGCTCCACTCGCCCTTGGCGGCGAGCGAGTTCATCCGGGCCCGGTGCGTGAACGCGGCCTGACCGGCCGCGACGTTTTCGGCCTTGCCCGACCACGCCTTCTGCGGCGCGGCCTGCAGGGCACGGCCGTACGAGAAGGTGAGGCCCCAGGGCAGGCCGCCGATCTTGTTCATGGCATCGAGATGCGCCGTCGCTTCTTCGTCCGACTGGCCGCCGGACAGGAAGGCGATGCCCGGAACCGCCGACGGCACGCAGGCCTTCAGCAGCTTCACGGTCTTCTCGGCGACTTCCTGCACCGACGCCTTCTTAGCCGATTTCTTGCCGGGGACAGCCATGTTCGGCTTCAGGATCATGCCTTCGAGGGCGACGCGCTGGAAGTAGAGTTGCTGGAAGGTTTCCTTCAGCACCCATTCGGTGACGTTGTAGCAGGTGTCGATGTCGTGGGCGCCGTCCATCAGTACTTCGGGCTCGACGATCGGCACGATCTGGGCCTGCTGGCACAGCGCTGCGTAGCGCGCCAGCGCATGGGCGTTGGTCATGATCGCGGTGTGGGTCGGCACGCCGCGGGCGGTGTCGATGTCGATCACGGCGCGCCACTTCGCGAAGCGGGCGCCCTGCTTGTAGTACTTGGCGAGCCGCTCGGCGAGCTTGTCGAGGCCGACCGTGATGGTCTCGCCCGGGCAGTTCGGCAGCGGCTGGGTGCCCTCGTCGACCTTGATGCCGGGGATGCTGCCGGCCTGCTCGATCAGCTTCACCAGCGGAGTGCCGTCGGCGGCGTTCTGCCAGATCGTCTCGTCGTACAGGATCACGCCGGAGACGTAGTCGCTCATCGCCTCCTTGGAGCGGAACAGCATCTCGCGATAGTCGCGGCGGTTGGTCTCGGTCGACTCCACCCCGATCACGTCGAACCGCTTCTTGATCGTCCCCGACGACTCGTCGGCAGCGAGAATGCCCTTGCCGGGTGCGACCATGGCGCGAGCGATCTGGTTCAAGTCAGCGAGGTTCATCGCGTCTCTCCTTTGGCTGTTCTTGTTGGTTTGGGAAGCCGTTCGGACAGGGTCTTAGACAATGCCGAGGAAGATGGCGAGGGCGCGATTGACCGCGGCCATGTCGCCAGTGGAGAGGGAACCGATCCGTTGGCCAACCCGGCGCCGCGCGACCGCCGTGATCTTGTCCACCATGATCTGCGACCGTTGCAGCAGGCCATTGTCCGGGGTCGGCTCGACGACAAGGCGGATCGCCGGGATATCGCGCAGTTAAGTTGTGAGGGGCAAAACTGCGAGGGAGGGGACCTCCTCGAAGTCGTCGACCTGCACGACGACGGCAGGCCTCGGCTTGCCGTAGTCGCCCTGCATAGCGACCAGCACGACGTCGCCTCGGGTCACTTCCAGCCTTCTGAATCGAACCAGTCTTCAGTTTCGGCAAGAATCTGTTGTTCGTGGGGATCGTTCTTGAGCTGCAGGCACTGCCGCCTGATCTCGGCCTTGTATTCCTGCGAGTTGTAGTTCTCCGGAACCCAGAGAGTTACCGGCTTCAGGCCCATGGCCTTCATCTTGTCGCGGTGACGGCGGACCCGTTCCGCGCTGGCGCTGCGCGGCTTCGAAGCTCCGCCGGCAGCGGCAGCGCGCTTGCCCTTGGCGGGCTTGTCGACCGGCTGGTCCATCGCAGGCCTCCTCCGACCGGAGCGTTACATGTAACGCAAGATAGGCTCCGGTGGAGGCGGTCGCAAGCCGGCGCCGCGGGGGGGGGGGCGCCGGCCGTAGGGCTCACTTGACCTGGAGCACTTCCACGCCCGGCAGCGGCTTGCCTTCCATCCATTCCAGGAAGGCGCCGCCGGCGGTCGAGATGTAGGTGAAGTCGTCGGCGACGCCGGCGTGGTTGAGCGCCGCGACGGTGTCGCCGCCGCCCGCCACCGACACCAGCTTGCCGGCCTTGGTGCGTTTGGCGGCATGCTTGGCGGCTTCGACGGTGCCCTTGTCGAACGGCGTCAGCTCGAACGCGCCGACCGGGCCGTTCCACACCAGGGTGGCGGCATCGTCGATCGCGGCGTGGATGCGCTCGATCGAGCGCGGGCCGACGTCGAGGATCATGCTGTCCGGCGGGATCGCGTCGAGGCCGTAGGCGAACGACGGGGCGTTGGCCTCGAAGTGATACGCCACGGTGGCGTCGACCGGGAGGATGATGGCGCAGTTGGCAGCTTCGGCCTTATCGAGGATGCGCAGCGCGGTCGGAGCCAGGTCCTTCTCGCACAGCGACTTGCCGACCTTGACGCCCTGGGCGTGCAGGAAGGTGTTGGCCATGCCGCCGCCGATCACCAGCGCCTGCACCTTGGTGACCAGGTTTTCGAGCAGGTCGATCTTGGTCGACACCTTGGCGCCGCCGACGATCGCGATCACCGGCTTCACCGGCGCTTCCAGCGCCTTGTTCAGCGCGACCAATTCGGCCTGCATGGTGCGGCCCGCATAGGCCGGCAGCTTGTGGCCGAGGCCTTCGGTGGTGGCGTGGGCGCGGTGCGCGGCCGAGAACGCGTCGTTGACCCAGATGTCGCCGAGCTCGGCGAGCTTGTCGACGAACGCCGGATCGTTCTTCTCTTCCTCGGGATGGAAGCGGGTGTTTTCCAGGCACAGGATGTCGCCGTCGGCCATCGCGGCGATCGCCTTGGCGGCGGGCTCGCCGATGCAGTCATCAGCAAAGCCGACCGGCTTCTTGATGACGTCGGCCAGCGCGGCGGCGACCGGCTTGAGCGAGTTCTTGTCGTCGCGGCCCTTCGGCCGGCCGAAATGCGCCAGCAGGATCACCTTGGCGCCCTTGCTCGACAGCTCGGTGATGGTCGGCATCACGCGCTCGAGTCGGGTGTTGTCGGTCACCTTGCCGGCGTCCATCGGCACGTTGAGATCGACGCGCAGCAGCACGCGCTTGCCCTTCACATCGACGTCGTCGAGGGTGCGGAATGTCTTTGTCATGATGAACCCGGTGCCTTGGGTGTCATCCTTCGAGACGCCTCGCTGCGCTCGGCTCCTCAGGATGAGGGAGGATGATGGGCGCACGAAGAACAGCTTCGGCGCGTCGAATGCGGCGCCTCATGGCAGAAGCGGGTGATAACCCGAACTTGGTCCATGAGGCGCCGTGTCGTCGTCGACTCACCGCTGAGCGGCTCAGTCGATTAGATCGAGACTTGGTCGATTAGATCAGCTTGCCCATCGCGACGGCGGTGTCGGCCATGCGGTTGGAGAAGCCCCACTCGTTGTCGTACCACGACATCACGCGCACCAGCGTGCCGTTCTGCACCTTGGTCTGGTCCATGTGGAAGGTGGACGAGTGCGGATCGTGGTTGAAGTCGATCGAAACGTTCGGCGCGTTGGTGTAGCCGAGGATGCCCTTCAGCTCCTGCTCGGCGGCGCGCTTGATCGCGTCGTTGATCTCTTCCTTGGTGGTGGCCTTCTTGGCGATGATCTTGAGGTCGACCACCGAGACGTTCGGGGTCGGCACGCGGATCGCGACGCCATCCAGCTTGCCCTTCAGCTCGGGCAGCACCAGGCCGATCGCCTTGGCGGCGCCGGTCGAGGTCGGGATCATCGACATCGCTGCAGCGCGGCCGCGGTAGAGATCCTTGTGCATGGTGTCCAGCGTCGGCTGGTCGCCGGTGTAGGCATGGATCGTAGTCATGAAGCCGGTTTCGATGCCGACGGTGTCGTTGAGCACCTTGGCGACCGGAGCCAGGCAGTTCGTGGTGCACGAGCCGTTCGACACCACCATGTGGTCCTTCGACAGGGTCTCGTGGTTGACGCCATACACGATGGTCGCATCAGCGCCGTCCGACGGGGCCGAAACCAGAACGCGCTTGGCGCCGGCGGTCAGCAGCGCCGCGGCCTTGTCGCGCGCGGTGAAGATGCCGGTGCATTCCAGCGCGATGTCGACGCCGACTTCCTTGTACGGCAGCGCCGACGGATCCTTGATCGCCGTCACCTTGATCTTGCCGCGGCCGGCATCGATGGTGTCGCCGTCGACCTTGACTTCGTGCGGAAAGCGGCCGTGGACGGAGTCGAAGCGCAGCAGATGGGCATTGGTCTCGACCGGGCCGAGATCGTTGATCGCAACGACTTCGATGTCCTTACGGCCGGACTCGTAGATCGCCCGCATAACGTTGCGGCCGATGCGGCCAAACCCATTGATCGCGACCCGAACTGCCATCCAACTTCTCCTCGCTGCAGATGATTTTCAATTCTACGACGGGGCGCTCCCCGTACTCTTGCGCGGTTTCATGCCCAAAATACCGAGCGGTTGCAATCCGCTCGTTCATGATTCAGATCAAAGACTTACCGCAGGCGCGGCCCACCTGATGCGGTGAACTGCCGCGCCCGAATAATTGCGCGATCCTTAATCGCCCGCGTGCGGGCGCCGCGATATTAGGCGGCGAGCCGACGCTTAGCGGCGTCCGCCACGGCCTCGGCGGTAATTCCGAAGTGTTTGTAGAGGTCCTTGGCCGGCGCGCTGGCGCCGAACCCGGTCATGCCGACGAAGCCGCCGTCCGGACCGATCACCGCGTCCCAGCCGAACCGCACTGCGGCCTCGACCGCGACCTTGACCGGCGCATCGCCGATGATCGCGGCGCGGGTGGCGTCGTCCTGCGCCAGCAGCAGATCGAGCGACGGCACCGAGACGACGCGGGCGGCGACGCCCTGCACCTCGAGCAACTTCTGCGCCGCGACCGCGATCTCGACCTCGGAGCCGGTGGCGAAGATCGACACCTGGGCCTTGCCCGGCGCTGGGATCAGCTCATAGCCGCCGGTGGCGCAGAGGTTGGCCTCGGAGGTTGCGGTGCGGACCTGAGCGAGGTTCTGCCGCGACAGCGCCAGCACGGTCGGCCCATTGGTGTTCTCCAGCGCGAGCTGCCAGCATTCGGCGGTTTCCACCGCGTCGGCCGGGCGGAATACCCGCATGTTCGGCATCGCCCGCAGAGCGGCGAGGTGTTCGACCGGCTGATGCGTCGGGCCGTCTTCGCCGAGCCCGATCGAATCGTGGGTCATGATGTAGACAACCGGCACATGCGACAGCGCCGCGACCCGCATCGACGGGCGCGCGTAGTCGGTGAAGCACAGGAATGTGCCGCCCGCGGGCGCGAACCCGCCGTGCAGCGCCAGGCCGTTCATTGCAGCCGCCATCCCCATCTCGCGGATGCCGTAATGGATGTAGCGGCCGGAGAAATCGTCTGGCGTCACGTCCTTGGCCTGCTTGACGCGGGTGTTGTTGGAGGGCGTCAGGTCGGCGGAGCCGAGCAGCAGCTCGGGCACCACCGGCGTCAGCGCTTCCAGCGCCAGTTCGCTGGCCTTGCGGGTGGCGATGGTCTGCGGTTCGGCGACCAGTTTGTCCTTGAGCGCACGGATCGCATCCGCAATCGCCGCCGGCCGCTTACGGTCGATCACCCGGCGTTTGAAATCGTCGCGCTTGTCCGCCGGCAGCGCGTCGAACCGGGTCAGCCAGTCGGCGCGGGCGGAGGCGCCCTGCTTGCCGACATTGCGCCAGGCACCGAGCACGTCGTCCGGAATCTCGAACGGGCCGTAGTCCCAGCCGAGCGCCTTCTTGGCGCCGGCAAGCTCTTCGGCTCCGAGCGGTTCGCCATGCGCCTTCGAGGTGCCGGCCTTATGCGGCGCGCCGAAGCCGATGGTGGTCTTGCAGGCGATCATGGTCGGCCGGTCGGAGGCCTGGGCTTTGCGGATCGCGTCGGCGATCGCCTTGTGGTCGTGACCGTCGATCCGGAATGAATTCCAGCCATGCGCCTGGAAGCGCGCGACCTGGTCGACATTGTCGGTGAGCGACAGCGGCCCGTCGATCGAGATGCCGTTGTCGTCGTACAGGAAGATCAGCTTCGACAGCTTGAGGTGCCCGGCGAGCGCGATCGCCTCGTGACTGACGCCTTCCATCAGGTCGCCGTCCGAGCACAGCACGTAGGTGTAGTGATCGACGATGTCGCCGAATTCCGCCTGCAGCAGCCGCTCCGCCAGCGCCGTGCCGACCGACGAGGCGACGCCCTGGCCGAGCGGGCCGGTGGTGGTCTCGACCGACGAGGTGATGCAGTTCTCCGGATGGCCCGGCGTCTTGGAGTCGAGCTGGCGGAAATTCTTGATCTGATCGAGCGTCACTTCCTCGTTGCCGGTCAGATACAGCAGCGCGTAGAGCAGCATCGAGCCGTGACCGGCCGAGAGGATGAAACGGTCGCGGTCCGGCCAGTGCGGATCGGCGGCATCGAATTTCAGAAACTGCGACCACAGCACGGTCGCGACATCGGCGGCCCCCATCGGCAGCCCGGGATGGCCGGATTTGGCCTTCTCCACCGCATCCATCGCCAGCGCCCGGATTGCGTTTGCCATGCGGGAATGATCGACCTGCGCCATGATGGATCTCGCCTGAAAATGAGGGTTGCGGTTGTTCCGGTAGAATCGGAACGTGCCCTGCCTCCATGGCAGGGCGATGAACAGAACAGATGGGGCTGGACAGCCGGGGAAGCCAGTTCGGCATAGCACCCGATACCGCTAGGGCCAACATTTTGGCCCGGAACCGGCGCTTTGGCGGGTGCTTTGCAGTGCATAGTGCAGCGGCAGCGTTGCGCTGGGCTTCTGCGCCACGTAAATTTCATGCTCTAAAGGCTTGTTCAATCGTGGCTTTTGTGGGGGTCCCCAGAGACCTCGGGGTGTGGGAGCTTGCGAGGGGTCGCGCAACGAGCATGACGGATCGTCCTGCCCACGGTTCCATCGCTGCCGATCAGGCACCGGCCGAGATCGTCGCGGCGGCTCGCCGCCTTGCAGCGGCGCTTGAAGCGCTGGAAAGCGCGGTGGAACGGCGTGCCGAGGCCGACCGCGACGAAGACGAGCTGGCCTCGCGAATCCAGGCGCTCGGCGCCGATCGGTCGCGACTCGCCGACGAACTCGACGGTGCGCTGGTGCGCAGCCGCAAGCTCGAGCGGGTCAATCGCGAGATCGCGCAGCGGCTCGACTCCGCCATCGACACCATTCGCCACGTGCTCGACACGGAAGCGGGCGATCCACAGCCGGCCGAGGAGGAGTCATGAGCTCGAGCGACTCCGCTGGGTCCGCCAACCATGTCAGCGTCACCATCAATGGCCGGCAATACCGAATGGCCTGCGAGCCGGGCCAGGAGCCGCAGCTGCTCGGGCTCGCTGAAAATCTCGAGACGCGGATTCAGAGCCTGCGCGGCCGGTTCGGCGAGATCGGCGACGCGCGGCTCACCGTGATGGCGGCGCTGATGATGGCCGACGAACTCCTCGACGCCCACGGCCGCATCGCCTCGCTGCAGCAGGAAGTCGATGCTTTGCGCAACGACCGCGCCGCTTCGCTCGATCGCACCGTGTCGACCAACCGCGCCGTCGCCGCCGCGCTCAACAGCGCCGCCGAACGCATCGAGCGCACCACCCAGGTCCTCAACCGCACCATCGGCGGCGGCATCGCGATCGGGTAGTCTTGTTTCTTCCTTACAGCGCGCAATGCCGGGGACACTATCGTTTGTCATTCCGGGATGCGCGCCCTTGCGCGCAGGCCCGGAATCCATATCCCCTGGAATCGCGGTGAAACACTGCAGCGGAGATGCAGTCCTTAACTGTGACGACAGGGGATATGGATTCCGGGCTCGCGCTGCGCGCGCCCCGGAATGACGGGGAGAGGTTGTGATTGCAGCACAGAGCTGTTGTTACTTCCGCAACACCGCCACCAGCTCGACATGCGGTGTGTACTTGAACTGATCGACCGGGATCACGCGTTCGAGTTTGTAGCCGCCATCGATCAGCAGCTTCGCGTCGCGGGCGAAGGTGGTGGCGTTGCAGGAGACGGCGAGTACCAGCGGCACCCGGCTGGCTGCGAGCTGCGTGGCCTGCGCCTGCGCGCCCTGGCGCGGGGGATCGAACAGTACGGCGTCGTAATCGCGCAGTTCGGGCGGCGCCAGCGGGCGACGGAACAGATCGCGCGCTTCGGCCTTCACCGGCTTCAGCCCCGGCGTCGCCGGCGCGGCCTTCTGCAGCGCCGTGACGGCCGGCGCGTCGCTGTCACAGGCGAACACCCGCGCCTTCTCGGCGAGGCGCAGCGCGAACGGGCCGACGCCGCAGAACAGATCCGCGACCTGCTTGGCGCGGCCGAGATGAGCCATCGCCAGCTCTGCCAGCGTTTGTTCGCCGAGCGCCGTCGCCTGCAGGAACGCGCCCGGCGGCAAGGTCACCTTGGCCTTGCCGATCGCCACCACCGGCGGCCGGCGTAGCAGAACTAATTCACCGTGGCGCGTCAGCCGGGCGAGCTTGTGCTTATCGGCGAGCTGCGACAGCGAGGTGATCATCTTCGGCGGCAGCGGGCCCGAGCCGCGCACGTCGATATCGAGGCCGTTCTCGGTCGCGGTAACTTGAATATCGAGCGGCTTGCCGACCGGCGTCAGCGCTTCGGCCAGCGCCCAGGCCGCTTCCAGCGCGCCGCTCAGCGCCGGATCGAGGATCGGGCAGTGATCGATGGCGATGATGTCGTGGCTTGCGGTGGCGCTGAAGCCGACCTTGAGAATGTCGTGCGTGCCGCGGCGTCCATGCAGCGTGACGCGGCGGCGACCGGCGCCGTGGGCATCGATCAGCGGATCGACCGGAACGTCGATCCCCGCCTGCGCCAGCGTCTCGATCACCAGGTTGCGCTTCCACGTCCGATACGGCTCGTCGCGCAAATGTTGGATCGCGCAGCCGCCGCACACGCCGAAATGCGGACAGAACGGTGCCACCCGGTCGGGGCTGGGGACCTCGACGCGCAGCAGTTTGCGGCGGTCGGGATGGCCCTGCACCGGTTCGGCCTCGACGGTTTCGCCAGGCAGCGCGAATGGCACGTAAGTCGCGCCGCCTGGCGACAGGCTGACGCCGTCGCCGCGGTGGCCGAGCTGATCGATCGTCAGGGTCTGGATCATGGCGATGCGATAGTCCCCGGCCGGCAGGCCGTAAAGCCGGAAGTGATCAGGCGGCGACGGCCGCTGCCATTGCGTCGCGCGTCAGCCGGTGAAACCGCCACACCAGCAGCGCCGCATAGACGGTCAGGCCGATCGCCAGCCCGATCCAGACACCGAACGGGCCGAGGTCGGTGTGGAAGCCGAGCACCCAGCAGAACGGAAAACCGATCAGCCAGAATCCGAGCACCGCGAACAGCAGTGGCACCTTGGTGTCGTTGCGGCCGCGCAGCGCGCCGTTGGCGACGACCTGGAGGCCGTCGGCAATGAAGAAGCTCGCGCCGACGATCAGCAGCGCCGCGGTCAGCGTCGCGGTTTCGATTGAGGTGTCGGAATCGCCGAGGAATAGCTGCGGGATCTGATGCCGCGTCAGCGCGACCAGCAGCGTCATCGCGGCCATAAATATGAAGCCGAGGCCGATCGCCGCAAAGCCGGCGCGTCGCGCCGACGGCGGATCGCCGCGGCCGACCGCATGGCCGACCCGCACCGTGGCGGCGACCGATATCCCCATCGGCACCATGAACATGATCGCGGCGACCTGCAGGGCGATCTGATGCGCGGCGAGCGCGGTGGTGCCGAACTTGCCCATCAGCAGCGCCGCGGCGCCGAACACGCCGTATTCCAGCACGGAAGCGCCGGAGATCGGCAGGCCGAGCTGCAGCAGCCGGCGCATCAGCTCGCCGTCGAACCGGAACAACTCGCCGAATACCTGGTACTTCCGGAACGGGCGCATCGTCACGCACACCAATGCGGCGGCGATGCACATCGCCCACGACACGATGCTGGTGGCAAGGCCGGCGCCGAAGATTTCCAGCCGCGGCAGGCCGAACGAACCGTGGATCAGCACGTAAGCGAGGCCGAGATTGATCGGGATCGCGGTCAGCATGATCCACAGCGCCGGCTCGGGCCGATTCACCGCGCCCATCAAGCCGCGCAGCGCGATGAACAGCCAGCCGGGCACCAGCGACCATGCCAGTCCGTCGAGATAATCGCCGGCGAGGCGCGAGGTCTCAGGATTCTGGCCGAGCGCGACCAGCAGCTCTTCGCCATAGAGCTGGCCAAGCGTGAGCGGCACGCCGGCGATCACGCCCGCCCACAGCCCGACGCGCAGCGACGCACGCACCTGTCGCGGCGCGCGCGCGCCGAACGCCTGCGCCGCCAGCGGCGTCACTGCGGAGACCAGCCCAAGGCCCATCGTGAAGGTCGAGAACAGTACGATATGCGCGAGCGCAGCCGCCGCCACGGCGGTGTCGCCGAGCCGGCCGATCAGCGCCAGATCGGTGGTCATCATCGCGATCTGGCCGAGCTGCGTCAGCGCCATCGGCCACGCGAGCCACAGCGTTTCGATCAGCTCTGTCCGCCACGCAGACGATTTCGCCGGCGCAAGCGCGCCGGCGGCGATGTTGGAACCAGGTACGGTCATGGCGCGCACCATAACCGAAGTTGCGGCCGGAGTAAGACTTTGGTTCCGGCCAAGACGTCGCGCCTTGAAAGCCCTTAGCCGCGCTTTGCGCCGAGGAAGAATTCGACGTTGCCGTCACCGCCGGCGATCGAGGACGCAAAGACCTCGATGTCGCGGCAGCCGAGCGAGGCGGCGAGGGCGATCGCGTCGTCGCACACCGCGCGATGCACCTTGGCGTCGCGCACGATGCCGCGCTTCGAGGGCGCCTCGAACTGCGGCTTGATCAGCGCCAGCAGACTCATCGGCGATGCGGCAAGCGACAGCGCCGCGGGCAGCACCTGCTTCAGCGAAATGAAGCTGGCATCGATCACCACGACGTCCGGCCGCTGCGGCAGCCGCGTGCCCTCGAGCTTGCGGATGTCGGTCTCTTCCATCGACACGATCTTGGGATGGCCGCGCAGTGAAGCGTGGAGCTGATCGCGGCCGACATCGACGGCGAACACCAGCGCGGCGCCGTGCGCCAGCAGCACCTCGGTGAAGCCGCCGGTGGAGGAGCCGACATCGAGGCAGACGTGATCCTCGATCTCGATCGGATAATGCTCCAGCGCGCCGGCGAGCTTGACGCCGCCGCGCGATACCCAGGGATGCGCCGGCTGCGCTTCAAGCTGTGCGTCAAGCGCGATCGGTTCGGAGACCTTGGTGACCGGCTTGCCGTCCGCAACTACGAGCCCGGCCACGATCGCCGCCTGCGCCCGCGCACGGCTATCGAACAGGCCGCGCTCGACCAGCACGACATCGGCGCGTTTGCGCGGCGTAGACTCTGGTGGCTTCGCCATGGTCAGCGCGCCCGATGCGGCCGCAGCCGCTCCGCCGCGATCCGGACGCAGGCGGTGAAGCTGGCGAGGTCGTGCCATGGATCGGCCGGCATCTCGCGCGGCGTCACCAGCGGCGCGCCGTGCAGATCGAGGCAGTGGATCAGCATCAGATTGTCGGCGAGGCCGAAGTCTTCGACCGCCAGGCCGTCGGCACCGATCAGCAGGCCGTCGCGGCTCTCGACGGTTTCGAACTGCTTGACCCGCGCGACGTAGTTCGCCGGGTCGTTCGAATAGCCGAGCACCAGCTTGCCGCGTCCGGCCATGTAGCCGAGTTCGTACACCGTGCCGGCGTCGGCACTGGGACCGCGGAACGGCGTCAGATTGGCGATGATGGCGTCGGCTTCATTCATCATCGCTTCGTTGCCGCGGAAGATCTGCAGCGACGCGTCGTGCGCGGCAAGCGCGACCGCATTGTCGAGCGGAAACAGCCCGGCAAAGCCGTGGTCCGCGCACAGCTCGGCCTTGCGCCGGCCGATCTGCAGCGCATCGGGCAGAAACACGTCGGGGCCGGCGAGGTAGATCTTCATGGGCGCCTAAAACAAAACGGCGACACGGTCGCCCGTGCCGCCGTCCTGATGAATTAGCGAAAGCAGCCGGATCAGGCCAGCTTCACGGTGTCGGCCTTGGCGTCCTTGCCGAGCACGTCGAACACCTTCTTGACGATCGCCTTGGCGTCGAGGCCGGCGCGGGCGTACATCGCGGTCGGGTTGTCGTGATCCAGGAACACGTCGGGCAGCACCAGCGCGCGCATCTTCACTTCGCCGTCGAGCATGCCGTGCTCGGCCAGCGTCTGCATCACGTGGCTGCCGAAGCCGCCGATCGAACCTTCTTCGATGGTGAGCAGCACTTCGTGGTCGCGGGCGAGCTTCAGCACCAGCTCGACGTCGAGCGGCTTCATGAAGCGCGCGTCGGCGACGGTGGTGGAGAGGCCGAGGGTGGCGAGTTCGTCGGCGGCCTTCTCGGCCTCCGCGAGGCGGGTGCCGAACGACAGCAGCGCGACCTTGTTGCCCTGGCGGATGACGCGGCCCTTACCGATTTCCAGCGGAACGCCGACTTCCGGCATCTCGACGCCGCGGCCTTCGCCGCGCGGATAGCGCACCGCGCTCGGACGGTCGTCGATCGCCACCTGAGTGGCGACCATGTGCACCAGCTCGGCTTCGTCCGCTGCAGCCATGATCACCATGTTGGGCAGGCAGCCGAGATAGGCGTTGTCGAACGAACCGGCGTGGGTGGCGCCGTCGGCACCGACCAGTCCGGCGCGGTCGATCGCAAAGCGCACCGGCAGCTTCTGGATCGCGACGTCGTGGACGATCTGATCGTAAGCGCGCTGCAGGAAGGTCGAGTAGATCGCACAGAACGGCTTGTAGCCCTCGGTGGCGAGGCCGGCCGCGAAGGTCACGGCGTGCTGTTCGGCGATGCCGACATCGAAGGTGCGCTTCGGGAAGGCCTTCTCGAAGATGTCGATGCCGGTGCCCGACGGCATCGCCGCGGTGATGCCGACGATCTTGTCGTCCTTCTGGGCTTCCTTGACCAGGCTCTGGCCGAACACGTTCTGGTAGGACGGCGCGTTCGACTTGGCCTTGGCCTGGGCGCCGGTGGCGATGTCGAACTTGACCACCGCGTGATACTTGTCGGCCGCCGCTTCGGCCGGGCCGTAACCCTTGCCCTTCTGGGTGACGACGTGGATCAGGAACGGGCCGGTGTCGGCATCGCGGACGTTCTGCAGGATCGGCAGCAGGTGGTCGAGATTGTGACCGTCGACCGGGCCGACATAGTAGAAGCCGAGTTCTTCGAACAGGGTGCCGCCGCCCATCATGAAGCCGCGGGAATATTCCTCGGCGCGGGCGGCACGATCGGCGATCAGCTTGGGCAGGTGCTTGCCGATCTGCTTGCCGGCCTCGCGCAGCGACCGGTAGGTCTTGCCCGAATACAGCCGCGACAGATACGACGACATCGCGCCGACCGGCGGAGCGATCGACATGTTGTTGTCATTGAGGATCACGATCAGCCGCGAGTTCATAGCGCCGGCGTTGTTCATCGCCTCATAGGCCATGCCGGCCGAGATCGAGCCGTCGCCGATCACCGCGATGACGTTGTTCTTGATGCCCGACAGCTCGCTGGCCACCGCCATACCGAGGCCGGCCGAGATCGAGGTCGAGGAATGGCCGGCGCCGAACGGGTCGTGATCGCTCTCGGTGCGCTTGGTGAAGCCGGACAGGCCGCCCGGCGTCCGCAGCGTGCGGATGCGGTCGCGGCGGCCGGTCAGGATCTTATGCGGATAGGCCTGGTGGCCGACGTCCCAGATCAGGCGGTCGCGCGGGGTATCGAACACATAGTGCAGTGCGGTAGTCAGCTCGACCACGCCGAGACCGGCGCCGAAATGCCCGCCGGTTACCGATACCGCGTCGATCGTCTCCAATCGCAATTCGTCGGCGACCTGCCGAACCTGATCGACCCGCAGCTTGCGCAGATCTTCCGGTGTACGAATGGTGTCGAGAAGCGGCGTTTTGCTAAATTCGGTCACGGCGATATTCCAGTCTTATAACTATAGGGTGGTGAGTCCCTCGACGAATGGTCCGAGTGTCCAGTCTGCGTGAGCCTCACCCGGCTCCCGCACTCCTACTTCAGGAGAAATCAACGATCGAAGCGTAGTGTGCGCTCCCGATCGTCGAAGTGACCTCGATCACTTATTGCGGCTGCACACGTCCACCGAACTTGACAGTGCCATCCCGGCGAGTGTCAAGCGCGGCGCATAAGCTCATACCTTTACACAAACCCGTCATTAAATCCAACCATCGGCCGCCCAAGGCTTGGTCAGGCTGCGTAAACTTTCGGCCAACAGGGTTGATGGGGGTAGTTTCGGAACTCCAGTGTTGCGCCGCAAACACGGTCGTGGCCGGAGGGCGGCGCAAGCAATTACCTTTGCGGATGTCGGGGTTATTGCACGTCCAGCGGTTCGGTGCCGGTCGGGGCGCCCTGCGCGTCGGTGGTAATCTTGTCTACGCGGGCTTCGGCCTGCCGCAGCAGATCCTCACAGCGGCGCTTCAAAGCTTCACCGCGTTCATAAATCGTGACCGACTCCTCGAGCGGCACCTTGCCGTCTTCGAGCCGCTTGACGATGGTCTCAAGTTCCTCGAGGGCGCGCTCGAAGCTGAGCTTCTTCACATCGGCGGTTGCGGCTTCGGCCATTTCGCATTCCCGGCTGCACCGCGCAGGGGCGCGGCAGCATTGTTTTGGTTGTTGTTCTTGGTCGCCTGGCGGGGCGGCTGGTTCAAGCGCCCATCAGGGCGCCCACATGCGCAGCCACCGATTCACTCAGGCCCTGGAGGTCATATCCCCCCTCGAGCACTGAGACAATGCGGCCTCCGGCGGTGTGGGCCGCGACCTCCATCAGCCGTTCGGTGACCCAGCCGAAATCTTCGGCGCGCAGGTTCAGGCTGGCCAGCGGATCGCGGTAATGGGCGTCGAAACCGGCCGAAATCACAATCAATTCCGGCGAAAACCGCTTGAGTTGGGGCAGGATCAGCTGCTCGAACGCGAACCGGAACTCAGTCCCCCCATCTTCGGAAGCCAGGGGCGCGTTGACGATATTGTCATATTCGCCGCGCTCGCCCTGCGAGCCGGTACCCGGGAACAGCGGCATCTGGTGGGTAGAGCAATACATCACGGTTCGGTCGCCCCAGAAGATGTCCTGGGTGCCGTTACCGTGGTGGACGTCGAAATCCACCACCGCGGCGCGCTCGATGCCATATTGGCGCTGGGCGTAGCGCGCGGCGATCGCGGCATTGCCGAAGAAGCAGAACCCCATCGGCTTGGTGATTTCGGCATGGTGACCCGGCGGACGGGTGGCGACGAAGGCGTTGGCGGCCTCGCCCTTCATCACCGCATCCACCGCCGCGACCGAACCGCCGACGCCGCGTAGCGCGGCTTCGAATGTGCCTGGCGACATCGAGGTGTCGCCGTCGACATAGACGATGCCGGTGGACGGCGACATGTGGCGCAGCTCGACGATGTGGTGATCGGTGTGGCACAGCGCGATGTGCTCGAGCGAGCCGATCGGCGACTCCGCGCGCGCCAGCGGTGCAAAGCGTTCTTCGCCCAGCGTCTTGTTGATGGCGGCGAGGCGCGCAGCGCGCTCAGGATGTCCTTCCGGCGTGTGATGGTCGAGGCACGCGGAATGGGTCAGAAAAAGCGTGGTCATTCAGAAGTGCCCGGGCGCCGATCTGTGTCTGTATTATATTCGAATGAATGTAGTTACTCGCTGCGGCCAGCGAAAGGGCCGCTTAAGGCTTAGAGCGTTTTCGAGCGACATGGAAACTGCTCCGCTCGAAGAAAACGCATCAAAACAAACAACTAGAGCTCGCTCAATTCAAGCGCGTCACCCGGTCGGTCGGCGGCGGCACCACCGGACTGTGCGTCTTGAAATAGGCGAACAGCGCGTCGACGTCGTACACGCCGGTTTGCGGTGCAGCACCGTCCTTGAACACGGTGAAGCCGTCGCCGCCCGCCGCCAGATAGGCGTTCAGCGTCACCCGGTAGGCGCGGTTCGGATCGATCGGCGCTCCGTTCAACGTCATCCTGTCCGGCGGAATTCGCGCACCCGAGGCCCCCGCCGCATCCCAGGCGAAGTGAAAGCCCTTCGACACCTGCAGAATTCGCGGCCGCGCCGGCTCCGCCCATTGCTGTTCGAGCGCCGCCTTGAGCTGGGTGCCGGTCAGCGTCATGGTTACCAGCTGATTGCGGAACGGCTGCGCGGCGAACACTTGGCCAAACGTGACCGCGCCGCCTTCGCCGCCGAGAATATCGGAGCGGACGCCGCCCGGGTTGGTCAGCGCAATCTCGGCGCCGCCTTTGTCTTTGTCCGATGTCGCGGCGAGCTGGGCATCGGCGACGACGTCGCCGAGCACGCTCTCGCCCGCCGCATTCGGCATCCGCGACAGCGCCGATGTCACCGAACCCGCCGGCCGTGCCGCGATCGGGCCGGCCAGTTTGTCGTAGGCGGCGATCAGTGCGGTCTGCGCCGGATCCTTGGCCAGCGCGTCGGTCCGGACGATCGTGTTATTGGCCGCCGCGCTGATCACGTCGCGGGTGGTGGGATCGAGCTTGAGGTCGATCGCGGTGACGATGGTGCCGTATTTGTCGCCGCTGGTGACGAGGCGGCCGTCGATCCGGCAGGTATAGGCGCGGTGAGTATGACCGCTGATCACCACGTCGACGGCGCGGTCGAGCTTGTTGACGATCTCGACGATCGGGCCGGAGATACCCGGGCATTCGTTGTAGTCGCCGGTCGGAAAACCACCTTCATGGATTAGCACCACGATCGCCTCGACGCCCTTGGCCTTCAGCTCCGGGATCAGGGCGTTGACGGTCTCGGCCTCGTCCCTGAACGACAGGCCGGCGACACCCGGCGGTGACACCATGTTGGGCGTGTTCTTCAGCGTCAGCCCGATGAACGCCACCGGCACGCCGTCGAACTTGCGGATTGCGTAGGGAGGAAACACCGTCTTGCCGGTCGCGGTCTCGACCGTGGAGGCGGCCAGATAGTTGAACGCCGCGCCCTTGAACGGATGCGGCCCCTGGCAGCCGTCGACCGGATGGCAGCCGCCGTTCTGCATCCGGAGCAGCTCCGTCTTGCCCTCGTCGAACTCGTGATTGCCGACCGAGGACAGCGCCAGCCCCATCAACGACAGCGACTCGATGGTCGGCTCGTCGTGAAACATCGCCGACAGAAACGGGCTGGCGCCGATCAGGTCGCCTGCCGCAACGAAGATCGCGTTGGGATGATCCTTGCGCAGCGCTTTGACCAGCGTCGCCATGTGTTCGGCGCCGCCGGCGGGGACATGAATCTTCTTGGTTCGATCGGCCGGGTCGTCGATCGCGATGCCGCCGGGCGGCGGCTGCAGATTGCCGTGGAAATCGTTGATCGCCAGAATCCGCAGATCGACCGGTGGAGGCAGCAATTCGGCCGCGCGCGGGGCGGACACGGATGCGACAGTGAGCGCGGCGGCGGTGGCGAGCAGGGGCAGGCGAGAGCGGAGCTTGATCATCGGTGATCCGAGCAGAGCTTTTTTCACGCTTCGCATCGCCTGCCGCGCGCGCGAATGCAAGTGGCGTCGGTTTGCCGCAGGACGACGCGAATGCGCCGCCGAATACCAACCTTGCCGACGTGCCGATTGAACTTCACGGCGGCGCGGCGTTACTGATGGCACTCAATCGCGCGACGGACCGCGAGTCGCGATGCTCGTACAAGACCGGGGATGACGCATGAAGAGGTTTTCGCTCGCTGGGCCCGCAGCCGTTGTTATCGGTGCGATGGCGTTCGCCGGCACGATGTCGCTGGCCGTCGCGCAGCAGCCGCGGGGAGCCGAACGACCCCAGCCGCGCCTTTCCGATCTAATGCAGGGCGCGCAGGTCGCGCACATCAAGCTTTGGTACGCCGGCAAGGCCGGCAATTGGGGGCTTGCGACTTACGAGACCAAGCAGCTCAAGGCGAGGCTCGAAGATGCCGCCCAACTCTATCAGAGCCTGCCGGTCAACGATGTGACCACGATGGCCAAGCCGCTTGATGCAGTGTCGGCGGCGATCGCCGCCAAGGACGCCCGCGAATTCGCCCGGGCCTATGATGACCTCACCGCCGGCTGCAATTCGTGCCACCGCGAGCTCAAGCTCGGCTTCGTCCAACTGCGGACGCCGGCGTCGAACCCGTTCAGCGATCAGAATTTCGCGCCCGGGAAAAAGTAATCGGTCCGGCTGCGGCGCCCGCCGGGTGCCGCAGCCGTCATCTCAGCTCTTCTTCCGCTGGAAGAAGCGCATGAAGGCGTTGACGGCTTCGGGCGACTTCATCCGCTCGCCGAACAGATGCGTTTCCTGATCGATCCGCCGGGTGATCTCATCGGGCGCCAGCCGCAGCAGCTTGCGCGAGATCGCCACCGCTTCGGCCGGCAGCGCGCAGATTTCCCGCGCGGCTTTTTTGGCTTCCATCTCGGTCTGGCCGGGCGCCACCACGACGTTGACGAAACCGGCGACGCGGGCGTTCTCGGCCGTCATGGTGTGGCCCATTACCAGCGTGGCGAAGGCGCGCTGATAGCCCATGGTGCGTGGCATCAGCAGGCTGGACGCGCCCTCCGGCACCAGCCCGAGCTGGATGAACGGCGTCGAGAACGTCGCCGTGGTCGAGGCCAGCACGTAGTCACAGTGAAACAGCATCGTGGTGCCGATGCCGATCGCAATGCCGTCGACGGCCGCGATGATCGGCTTCACATTGTGAGCCAGCGAATACAGAAACTTGGTGGCGTTGGTGACGCGCGCCGCGCCGCTGGTATCGGTGCCGGCTTTGAGGAAATCGTCGAGATCGTTGCCGGCGGTGAACACGCCGGAGCCGCCGGTGATGATCAGGCAACGGATATTGGGATTGTTCTGCGCAGTGTCGATCGCGTGGCTCATCTCGCGATACATGTCCTGCGTCAGCGCGTTCTTCTTTTCCGGCCGGCGCATGGTGATCACGCGCGTGCCATCTTCATCCGTGACGATCAGATGCTCCGTCATGGCATTTCCCCCTAAGACCCGGCGTCCCCGCCTCAAGCGGAGCGCTCCTCGATACGCACAGTATCACGTTCGTCCGTGACGTCAGCTGACGGCCCCGCCGTCCGCGATGAATTTCTGTCGAAGCGCACGCCCATTGCGATGCGCATAAAGTAAAGGGTGGCTGCAATGCAGCCACCCCGGAGTTCTTCGTAAGCCGAAGGATCAACTTAGGCGGTCAGCACCGCCTCGGCACCGGCCACCGACGCGGCGCTGTCGACCACGCTGCGCTCCAGCGCAGGCGCCTGCACCGCGACGGTTTCGGCGAAGAACCGCGCCAGCGCGACGTAGCGCGACGGATCGTTGATGCCCTCGAGATCGCGCGCCGCGAGCGCTTCGGCCGCCAGCGCGCAGCCGCCCAGCGTGGCGCCGAACAGACGCAGATAGGGCGTGGCACCGGCCAGCGCATCGTTGGTGGCGCTGCCGAGTTTGTCGAGCAGATAGCGGCTGGTGCGGTCGAGCGCTTCCAGCGCTTCGCGGAGCCGCAGGCCGGTCAGGCCGAAGCCCGGATCGTTCGACGCTTCGACATCCTTGACGATCAGCGTCAGCTCGTCGAGCAGCGCGAACACCGAGGCGCCGCCGTTCGCGCCGAGCTTGCGGGTGACGAGGTCGATCGCCTGGATGCCGTTGGTGCCTTCGTAGATCGGCGCAATCCGCGCGTCGCGATAGTGCTGCGCGGCGCCGGTCTCTTCGATGAAGCCCATGCCGCCGTGGATCTGCACGCCGAGCGAGGCGACCTCGATGCCGATGTCGGTGGAGAACGCCTTGGCGATCGGCGTCAGCAGCGCGCCGCGCGCCGCCGCGGAGGCCTTGACCTTCGGATCGGTGCTGCGCGCCGCAATGTCGAGCGCGACCGCGGTCGAGTAGCAAATCGTACGCGCGGCGCCGATCAGCGCGCGCATCGTCAGCAGCGTGCGCTTGACGTCGGGATGCTTGATGATCGGATCCGAACCCGGGCCGGCGCTGCCGACCGCGCGGCCCTGCTTGCGCTCCTGCGCATAGGCCAGCGCCTGCTGATAGGCGCGGTCTGCAATGCCGACGCCTTCGAGACCGACCGCGAGACGGGCCTGGTTCATCATCGTGAACATGCACTGCATGCCGCGGTTTTCTTCGCCGATCAGATAGCCGATGGCGCCGCCGTGATCGCCCATCGTCATGGTGCAGGTCGGCGAGGCATGGATGCCGAGCTTGTGCTCGACGCCGCTCGGATAAATGTCGTTGCGGGCACCCAGCGAGCCGTCGGCGTTGACCAGGAATTTCGGCACCAGGAACAGCGAGATGCCTTTGGTGCCGGCCGGCGCATCCGGCAGCCGCGCGAGCACGAAATGCACGATGTTATCGGTCATGTCGTGATCGCCATAGGTGATGAAGATCTTGCTGCCGAAGACCTTGTAGCTGCCGTCGGCAGCGCGCTCGGCGCGGGTGCGCAGCGCGCCGACGTCGGAGCCGGCCTGCGGCTCGGTGAGCTGCATCGTGCCGGTCCATTCACCGGAGATCAGCTTGCCGAGATAGACCTGCTTCAGCGCGTCGCTGCCGTGCGTATGCAGGGCGTCGATCGCCGACAGGGTCAACAGCGGGCACAGCCCGAACGCCATGTTGGACGACGCCCAGATCTCGGTGCAGGCGGCGTTGACCGCCATCGGCAGCCCCTGGCCGCCAAAATCTTCAGGCCCCGACACCGCGTTCCAGCCGGCGGCGATCCAGCGCTGATAGGCGTCCGGCCAGCCCGGCGCGGTGGTGACCTTGCCATGCTCGAGCTTGATGCCGTGCTTGTCGCCGACCCGGTTCAGCGGCGCCAGGATGTCGCTGGCGAATTTGCCCGCCTCGTCCAGGACTTGCGCAGTGATCTCGCTGTCGTAGTCGCCCAAATGGCCGGCGGCGACGGCGGCCTGCAATCCTGCACCGTGGTTCAGGGAAAGAAGGATGTCGTCGATCGGAGCGCGATAGGTCATGTTGAAGTCCCGGCTGACGGAAGGAATGCCGGCCTTTTTCCACGAAAACCCATTCCCCTCAACCGTCCGTCGCGTCGCGCCGGCTCTGCAGCCGGGCCGCCCACACCCGGCGCACGACGCTTTCGGCGGTTGAAATGCCGCTTGGGTGTCGATAGACCGGCGGGGCCGAAGCGAATCCGCCATCCGGCCGCCCCTGCGCGGCACGGAACCGGCTGTTGGGGCGTAGCCAAGCGGTAAGGCAGGGGATTTTGATTCCCCCATGCGGAGGTTCGATCCCTCCCGCCCCAGCCAATCATTTCAGCAGCTTAGCTCAGGTGTGCCGGCGCATCTCGATGCGCGCGTGTCGGACATCCGCCTTGCGGCGGTCGCGCGAACTCCCGCATAGTCGCTGGCCACAGAGCTGGTTGGGAGGCCGGCGGCGATGGACTCCTTCGACATCCTTTGGCTGCAAGGAGCCAGTTGCGGCGGCTGCACAATGGCGGCGCTGGAGGGCGGGCATTCCGGCTGGTTTGCCGAGCTGAAGCGGTTCGGGATCAATCTGCTGTGGCATCCGTCGGTCAGCGAGGCGACCGCCGACGAGGCGGTGGCGATCTTTGAACGCATTGCGTCCGGTGGGCAGCGGCTCGGCGCGCTGGTGCTGGAAGGCGCGGTGCTGCGTGGGCCGAATGGCAGTGGCCGGTTCAACATGCTCGGCGGCACCGGCCGTTCGATGCTGCATTGGGTGACGACGCTGGCGCCGCGCGCCGATTATGTGGTTGCGGCTGGAAGCTGCGCGGCGTTCGGCGGCGTGCCGATGGCCGGTAGCAATCCGACCGATGCCAGCGGCCTGCAATATGCGGCGGCCGAGGCTGGCGGCGTGCTCGGCGCCGGCTTCCGCTCCCGCGCCGGGCTGCCGGTGATCAACATCGCCGGCTGCGCGCCGCATCCGGGCTGGATTTCCGAAACACTCGCCGCGCTGGCGCTCGGCGGTGTCGACACAGCTGCGCTCGATGCGTTCGGCCGGCCGCGGTTCTTTGCCGATCATCTGGCGCATCACGGCTGCGCCCGTAACGAGTACTACGAGTTCAAGGCCAGCGCCGAGGAGCTGTCGCAACAGGGCTGCCTGATGGAGCACCTCGGCTGCAAGGCGACCCAGGCGGTCGGCGACTGCAATCAGCGCGGCTGGAACGGCAGCGGCTCCTGCACCAGCGGCGGCTATGCCTGCATTGCCTGCACCTCGCCGGGCTTCGAGACCTCGCAGGGCTTCATGGAAACCGCCAAGCTCGCCGGCATTCCGGTCGGCCTGCCGCTCGACATGCCGAAAGCGTGGTTCGTCGCGCTGGCGGCGCTATCGAAATCGGCGACGCCGAAGCGGGTTCGCGCCAATGCGGCGGCGGATCATATTGTCGTGCCGCCGCGCAGCGACCCCGGCCGGCGGCCATGACGCGGCGGATCACGGTCGGCCCGTTCAACCGCGTCGAGGGCGATCTGGAAGTGCGGCTCGATCTCGACGACGGCGTCGTTCGCTCGGCCGAAGTCACCGCGCCTTTGTATCGCGGCTTCGAGCAGATCCTGCGCGGCCGATCGGCGATGGATGCGCTGACGCTGGTGCCGCGGATCTGCGGCATCTGCTCAGTGTCGCAGTCGATGGCCGCGGTGGCGGCGCTGCGGGCCGTCGGCGGGGTGCGGCCGGCGCGCAACGGCGTGCTCGCCGCCAATCTGGCGCACGCCGCCGAGAACGCAGCCGATCACCTGACCCACTTCTATCTGTTCTTCATGCCGGACTTCGCCCGCGACGCTTACGGGGCGCGGCCGTGGCATCCTGAGATCGCGGCCCGGTTCAAGGCGGTGCAGGGCAGTGCAGCGCAGGCGATGCTGCCGGCGCGGGCGCGGTTGTTGCAGATCATGGGCCTGATCGCCGGCAAATGGCCGCACAGCCTGGCGTTTCAGCCGGGCGGCACCACCTGCGCGATCGATCTCGGCGAGCGGGTTCAGCTGCTGTCGATCATCGGCGACTTCCGCGACTTTCTCGAACGCACCGTGTTCGGCGACAGTCTCGACAACGTGCTGGCGATCGACAGCGTGGCGACCCTCGAAGCATGGCGGGACGGTCGCGGCAGCGATTTCGCCGGCTTTCTCGGCATTGCCGATGATCTTGCGCTTCACCAGCTCGGCCGGATCGCGCTGCCGCTGATGAGCTTCGGCGCCTATCAGGGCGAGGAGGCAGCTCTGTTTGCAGCCGGCGTGCTCGATCCTTCCAGTGCGGAGCGGACGTCGTTCGATCCCGCCAAGATCACTGAGGATGTGGCTCACGCCTGGATGCGCGACACTTCATTGTCGCCGCTAGAGGCCGACACCGATCCTGATGCCGACAAGCCGGCCGGTTATAGCTGGTGCAAGGCACCCCGGCTCGCCGGTGGCCCGGCCGAAGTCGGGGCCCTGGCGCGGCAGGCGGTCGACGGCGATCCGCTGATCCGGGATTGTCTCGCCCGTTTCGGTCCCTGCGTCACGACCCGCGTTATCGCGCGATTGCGCGAGACGGCCCGGCTGGCGCTGGCGATGCACCAGTGGGCACGGCAGCTCGATCTTGCCGAACCATTTTTGGAGCGGGGCGAGCGTGGCCGCGACGGGACCGGCATCGGCCTCGTCGAAGCTGCCCGTGGCAGCCTCGGCCATTGGATCGAACTGCGCGGCGACAGCATTCGTCGCTATCAGATCATCGCCCCGACCAGCTGGAATTTTTCGCCGCGTGATCGCGACGGCGTTCCCGGCCCGCTCGAACAAGCGCTGGTCGGCACGCCGGTCGGCGACGCAGGCGCGCGTGCGGTCACCATCCAGCACGTCGTGCGTTCGTTCGATCCCTGCATGGTGTGCACTGCACACTAACTGCTTGGCTGATCGCAGCTGCGGTCACTCGGTTGTCAGCGCCGCAACCGGCTTATCACCTCGTCGTTTCCCGAAGCTCACGGGCCTCACCCGAGCGCGCCGCGCTTTACCGTTCGTATCAAGCACTTGATGCACCGCATCATTCCTTCGCGTCGCTGGCATGGTTCTTGCGATCTCTCGTGAAGTTGCGAAGTCCGGAACGAGACTTCGAGAGGGCGGGACACCGGGAGCCATCATGGGTGCAGTGACGGAAACCTTTTACGAGGTGATCAGGCGGCAGGGGATCACGCGGCGCAGCTTCGTGAAGTTCTGCAGTCTCACGGCCACCAGTCTCGGCCTCGGGCCGATCGGCGCCACCCAGATCGCGCACGCGCTGGAGACCAAGCCGCGCGTCCCGGTGATCTGGATGCACGGGCTGGAATGCACCTGCTGCTCTGAAAGCTTCATTCGCTCGGCGCATCCTCTGGTGAAGGATGCGGTGCTGTCGATGATCTCGCTCGATTACGACGACACCATCATGGCGGCGGCCGGCCATCAGGCCGATGCGATCCTCGAAGAGACTCGCAAGAAGTACAAAGGCCAGTACGTGCTGGCGGTGGAAGGCAATCCGCCGCTGAACGAAGACGGCATGTTCTGCATCGACGGCGGCCGCCCCTTCGTCGAGAAGCTGAAGGAAATGGCCGAGGACTCGATGGCGGTGATCGCCTGGGGCAGCTGCGCCTCCTGGGGCTGCGTGCAGGCCGCCAAGCCGAACCCGACCAACGCGACCCCGATCGACAAGGTGATCCGCAACAAGCCGGTGATCAAAGTGCCGGGCTGCCCGCCGATCGCCGAGGTGATGACCGGCGTCGTCTCCTACATCATCACCTTCGGACGGCTGCCCGAACTCGACCGCCAGGGCCGGCCGAAGATGTTCTACTCCCAGCGCATCCACGACAAATGCTATCGCCGGCCGCATTTCGACGCCGGTCAGTTCGTCGAGGAATGGGACGATGACGGCGCGCGTAAGGGCTATTGCCTTTACAAGATGGGCTGCAAAGGCCCGACCACCTACAACGCCTGTTCGACGGTGCGCTGGAACGGCGGCGTGTCGTTCCCGATCCAGTCGGGCCATGGCTGCATCGGCTGCTCGGAAGACGCGTTCTGGGACAAGGGCTCGTTCTACGACCGGCTCACCACCATCAATCAGTTCGGTATCGAGGCCAACGCCGACAAGATCGGCGCCACGGTCGCCGGCGTCGTCGGCACGGCGATCGCCGCGCACGCCGCGGTGACCACCGTGCGCAATCTGTCGCGCCGCAAGGAAGTCCCGAACGGCAACGGCACATCCAACGGCAAGTCGGCTTAAGGCCCAGGACGCAGCATCATGACCAACGTCACGACTCCCAACGGCTTCAAGCTCGACAATGCCGGCCGCCGCGTCGTCGTCGATCCGGTGACCCGGATCGAGGGGCACCTGCGCGTCGAGGTCAATGTCGACAGCAACAATGTCATCCGCAATGCGGTGTCGACTGGCACGATGTGGCGCGGCATCGAGGTGATCCTCAAGGGCCGCGACCCACGCGACGCCTGGGCGTTCACCCAGCGGATCTGCGGCGTCTGCACCGGCACTCACGCTCTCACGTCGGTGCGCGCGGTCGAGAACGCGCTGAAGATCAACGTGCCGGAGAACGCCAACACCATCCGCAACATCATGCAGCTCGCGCTGTATGTGCACGACCATCTGGTCCACTTCTATCATCTGCACGCGCTCGACTGGGTCGACGTGGTATCGGCTCTGAAGGCCGATCCGAAAGCCACCTCGGCGCTGGCACAGTCGATCTCGCCGTGGCCGATGTCGTCGCCCGGTTACTTCAAGGATCTGCAGATCCGCTTGACGAAGTTTGTCGAGAGCGGCCAGCTCGGCCCGTTCAAGAACGGCTATTGGGGCCATCCCGCCTACAAGCTGCCGCCTGAAGCCAATCTGATGGCGGTGGCGCACTATTTGGAGGCCCTCGATTTCCAGAAGGAGATCGTCAAGATCCACACCATCTACGGCGGCAAGAACCCGCATCCGAACTGGCTGGTCGGCGGCGTGCCGTGCTCGATCAACGTCGATGGCACCGGCGCGGTCGGTGCGATCAACATCGAGCGGCTCAACCTGGTGTCGTCGATCATCGACCAGACTGTTGCCTTCGTCGAGCAGGTCTACGTGCCGGATCTGGTGGCGATTGCCGGGTTCTATAAGGACTGGCTGTATGGCGGCGGGCTGTCGTCGAAGTCGGTGATGTCCTACGGCGATCTGCCGGAATACGCCAACGACTATTCCGACAAGAGCCTGATGCTGCCGCGCGGTGTGATCATCAACGGCAATCTCAACGAGGTGCTGCCGGTCGATCTGAGTGCCCCGGACCAGATCCAGGAGTTCGTCACCCACTCGTGGTACAAATATGCCGACGAGGGCAAGGGCTTGCATCCGTATGACGGCGTCACCGAGCCGAACTTCGTGCTCGGCCCCAACGCCAAGGGCACCCGCACCAACATCGAGGCGCTGGACGAGTCCGCCAAATACTCGTTCCTCAAGGCGCCGCGCTGGAAGGGCCACGCGGTCGAGGTCGGTCCGCTGGCGCGCTACATCATCGGCTACGCCCAGGGCAAACCGGAGTTCAAGGAGCCGACCGAAAAGCTCCTGAAGACGCTCGACGTGCCGGTCACTGCGCTGTTTTCGACGCTGGGCCGCACTGCGGCGCGCGGGCTGGAATGCCAGTGGGCGGCGCGCAAGCTGCGCGCGGCGCAGGACAAGCTGATGGCCAGCATCAAGGCCGGCGATCTGTCCACCGCCAACACCGACAAATGGCACCCGTCGAGCTGGCCGAAGGACGTCAAGGGCGTCGGCTTCACCGAGGCGCCGCGCGGCGCGCTGGCGCACTGGGTCAAGATCAAGGACACCCGGATCGACAACTATCAGTGCGTGGTGCCGACCACCTGGAACGGCAGCCCGCGCGATCCGCAAGGCAATATCGGTGCGTTCGAGGCGGCGCTGCTCGACACTCCGATGGCCGATCCGAACCAACCGCTGGAGATCATCCGCACGCTGCATTCGTTCGATCCGTGCCTGGCCTGCTCGACCCACGTGATGAGTGAGGACGGTCAGGAAATGGCACAGGTCAAGGTCAGCTGACGCAGGGAGGCGACGATGACCACGGAAATCGCACGGGTCCAGGGCGCCATCGACTCGGCAGGTGAGCGCGCCCGGTCGTTGCAGACGGTCTATGTCTATCAGGCGCCGGTGCGGCTGTGGCACTGGGTCAACGCGCTGTTGATCGTGGCGCTGTGCGTCACCGGCTATCTGATCGGCTCGCCGCCGCCTTCGGTGCCCGGCGAGGCCAGCGCCAGCTTCCAGATGGGCTATATCCGCTTCATCCACTTCGCGGCAGGCCAGACGCTGATCGTGTTCTTCATCCTGCGGGCCTACTGGGCGATCGTCGGCAATAAATACTCCAAGCAGCTGTTCTACATGCCGATCACCAACCGGACCTGGTGGTGGGGCATGATTTACGAGTTTAAATGGTACGCCTTCCTGGTGAAGGATCCGAAGAAGTACATCGGCCACAATCCGCTCGCGCACGT
The DNA here is from genome assembly GCF_047501505.1 of Rhodopseudomonas sp. G2_2311. NCBI lineage: Bacteria > Pseudomonadati > Pseudomonadota > Alphaproteobacteria > Hyphomicrobiales > Nitrobacteraceae > Rhodopseudomonas > Rhodopseudomonas sp. G2_2311. The sequence goes on along the minus strand of NZ_JAZDRK010000016.1, from coordinate 93,333 downwards.
GGCGATGTTCACCTTCATGCTGTTCATGATCTTCATGATGTGCAGCGGCATGGCGCTGTATGCCGAAGGCCAGGGCATCGATAGCTGGCAGTACAAGATGTTCGGCTTCATGTTCTCGATCTTCCCGAACAGCCAGGATCTGCACACCGTCCATCATCTCGGAATGTGGGCGATCGTGGTGTTCGTGATCGTGCACATCTACGCCGCGGTGCGCGAGGACATCCTCAGCCGTCAGAGCATGATCTCGTCGATCGTCTCCGGCGAACGCCTGTTCCGCGACGATCTGCCGGATTGAGGTTGGTTGAAGTGGGTTTCTCCCCATCATTGCGAGCGCAGCGAAGCAATCCAGAGGTGCGATGCACCGAGCTGGATTGCTTCGTCGCTTCGCTCCTCGCACGCATTGAACCGTGAGAACTCCATGACAGATGCGCCCCGCGTCCTGATCCTCGGCATCGGCAACATTCTGTGGGCCGACGAAGGCTTCGGCGTGCGTGCGGTCGAAGCGTTTCACCGCGCCTATGATGTGCCGGCCAACGTCACCGTGCTGGATGGCGGCACCCAGGGCCTGTACCTCGTCAACTTCCTGCAGGACCACGACCACCTGCTGGTGTTCGACGCCATCGACTACGGGCTCGAGCCCGGCACGCTGAAGCTGGTGCGCGGCGATGAAGTGCCGAAATTCACCGGCGCCAAGAAGATGAGCCTGCATCAGACCGGGTTTCAGGAGGTGCTGAGCGCCGCGGATCTGCTCGGCGCCGCGCCGCGCGAGCTGGCGCTGATCGGCTGTCAGCCGCTCGACTTGGAAGATTGGGGCGGAGCGCTGACCGAGCCGGTGCGTGGCCGTATCGCTGAATCACTGGCGATGGCCTGCGCGATTCTGGCCGAATGGGGCGTGCCGGTGGCGCCGCGCGCTGAACCGTTGCCCGAAGGCGCCGCGCTGCTGGCCAATGATATCGACCACGACCATTACGAACGGCGCGAAGCCGCCGCATCTTCCACGATCTGAGCGAGGAAACCTCATGACCCATCTGCTCCGCGCCGGCACCGCCCTGATTGCGCTGCTCGGCCTGTCCGGCCTCGCCGAGGCCCACACCGGCGCTCACCTGATGGTGGCGGACGGGTTCGCCGCCGGCTTCGTGCATCCGTTCAGCGGCCTCGATCACCTGCTGGCGATGGTGGCGGTCGGCCTGTGGGCGTGGTCGCTCGGCGGCGCGGCGCGTTGGATCGTGCCGGCGAGCTTCGTGGCGCTGCTGGCCATTGGCGCGACGCTCGGCGCGTCCGGCGTCTCGCTGCCGGCGGTCGAGCCGATGATCGCGCTGTCGGTGATCGCGCTCGGCGTGCTGGTGGCGCTGTCGGTGCGGGTGCCGACGATCGCTGCCGTCGCGGCAGTGGCGCTGTTCGGCCTGTTTCATGGTTTCGCCCACGGCGCCGAGATGCCGGCGCTGGCGCAGCCGCTCGGTTATGGCGCCGGCTTCGTCGCCGCAACCGCGCTGCTGCACGGGCTCGGCCTTGCGCTCGGCGCGACGCTGCCGCGGTTTGCGCCGGCGCCGTCGCTCCGCCTTGCTGGAGGCGCGATCGCGGTGGCCGGTGTCGCCCTCGCTTTGCCGCTGTAACCACGGGCGAGATTGCTGCGATGTGCGTCGGCCTGCCGATGACGGTGATTTCGACCGAGGAAGGCACCGCGCTGTGCGTGCGCCGCGGCGAGCATCGCAGTGTCTCAACCATGCTGATCGGCGAGGTCGCCCCGGGTGATCAGCTTCTGGTGTTCATCGACAGCGCCATCCGCCGGCTCGATGCCGAAGAGGCGCGGCTGATCGACGATGCGCTGGACGGCGTTGCCGCCGCGCTGGAGGGCAAGCCGTTCGAGCATCTGTTCGCCGATCTGATCGATCGCGAACCGGAGCTGCCCGAGCATCTGCGCCGCGACCCGCAGTAGTTGCGAGGTGTTCGCGCATCAACGCGCGTTATCTACAAGTCTACTTCCCACCTGCCGTCTACTATGTTTCCATGGTGTAGCCTCGGCAGCGGGCGATTGGTCAGAACCGATCGCAAAATGGTTAGTTTGCTGCCAATTCGAGGCAATTACCGGCTGGCACGTCGCTTGCTGAATTAGCGGCGACGATAACAACAAGCGCCGGAACGGCAGTGGAGGAAACATGAGCGGTTCGCTCGCGCGCGCGGCTGCGCGGCCAAATGCACCGACCTTGGTGGACGAAGCCAACGTCGACGACTTCATCGCCTGCTCCGGCAAGATCGTCGTGCTGTTCTTCCGCGGCGATGCCGCACGCTTTCCCGAAGCCGCGGATCTCGCGGTGGTGCTGCCTGAACTGATCAATGCGTTTCCGGGCCGGCTGGTCGCGGCCGAAGTCGCCGCCGAGGCCGAGCGCGGCCTGATGGCTAAGTTCGGCGTTGCGGTGTGTCCGAGCCTGGCGGTGGTGCAGCCGGGGCGCACGCTCGGCGTGATCGCCAAGATCCAGGATTGGTCCAGCTATCTGGCGCAGATCGGCGCGATGCTGGCCGAGGTCGATCAGCGCGGTGATGCGGAGTTGCAGTCATGAGAGTGGGCTACTGGACCAAGCCGGACAGCGACGACATTGAAATGACGTTGCTGCCGATCGGGGCGGGCGATGCAGGGCGGTTCGGCGTCACCGGTGCCGGCGCGATCGTCGCGTTGGCGACCCGCGGCGGCGAGGAACTGACGCGGCAATGCCCGCTGCTTGCCGGCACGCTGACGCAGCTTGCCGAAGCGCTCGCCGCGAAGCGCGTCGAAGCACCGACCACGCTGCTATCGATCGACCATCTGTCGGAGGCCGAGCGCAGCCTGCTCGACGACATCCTTGGCGAAGGCGAGGTCTCCGGCATCGTCGCGCTGCCCGATCGCCGCGTCGCGCAGGTGCAGGAATCGGTGCTCGCCGGGCTGTGGCGGGTGCGGATCGAGGGCGACGCCGACGGACCGGCGCGCGATTACCTGGAGATCGGCTCGATCCCCGCGATCGTCAGCCGTGCCGCGCAGGATTTCCCGGCGCCGGACATCGAGATCACCGCGCCGCCGGCCGGCGCGATGAACGTGCAGCCGGTGCTGGCCGAGATCCGCGAGCGGATGGCGTCGCACCAGATCGGCCAGCCGTCGCATGTGATCAACTTCACGCTGCTGCCGATGAACGAAGCCGACATGGATCACCTCGCCACGACGCTCGGCAATGGTGCGATCCAGCTATGGTCGCGCGGCTACGGTAGCTGCCGCGTGCTGGCGACCGGCGCGCGCTCCGTCTGGTCGGTGCAGTTCCTCAACGCGATGGACGCGCCGATCCTCGACACCATCGAGATCGGCGACGTGCCGGCCGCGGTGCGGGCCGCCGATGAGGACTTCCAGGACTCCGCCGAACGCCTCGGCGAAATCATCGAGGCGTATTTCCGATGACCGAGTTCGCCACCTCGCACGACAGCGAAACCGATCCGCGCACCCGGATGGAATGCGGCGTGTGCTGGACCGTGTACGACCCGGCCGAAGGCGATCCGCTCGGCCGCGCTGCGCCGGGCACGCCGTTCGCGGCACTGCCGGACGATTGGTGCTGCCCGACCTGCGATGCACCACCGGCCAAATTCCTGAGGCTGGACGATGACCGCTGAGGTCGCAGCGTCTCGTGATGCCGAAGCGCGCGCCGCCGGCGAGGCGGTGGCGGCGATCTACCGCGCGGCGGTGCCGGCGATGCGCGATCTGCCGGTGTTCAATCCCGCGCTCGATGTCGCGGCGATCGGCTTCCGCGCGCTGGACGATCATGCGTTCGGCGTGATCGTCACGCCGTGGTTCATGAATTTGGTCCGGCTGCCGCTCGACTCCGCCACTGCTGCCGAACGCCGCCAGGGCGAGGTGGTGACGCGCGTGCTGCCGGTCGGCGCGCTGGAGTTCACCGCGGGGCAACTCGACGGCATCGGCGGAATCGAAAGCTGCTCGCTGTTCTCGCCGATGTTCGACTTCGCCGACCAGGCGGCGGCGGAAGCGGCTGCGGCGGCCGCGCTCGCCGCGGTGCTCGACCCCGAGCAGGGAGCTGACGAGACCTCGCCGTCTCAGGCTCCGGGCAAGATGGCAACCACGCTCGACCGCCGCGGCCTGCTGCGTGGCGCCTGGATGGAGCGGCGGCCATGACCGCGGCGCCGGGCGAGGATCGCATCGAGGTCGGAATCGTCCGCCGCGGCGATCGCGTCGTTCGGCTCGACATCACGGCGCGGCGGCCGATCGGCATCGGCCGGCTGGCGCAAGGCAAATCCGGCGAGACGGTCGTCGCGCTGGTACCGCGGCTGTTTGCGCTGTGCGCGTCGGCGCAGGGCGTAGCGGCGGCCCAAGCGCTCGCGGCGGCACGCGGCATTTCGCCGGCGCCGGCGGTCATTGCGGCGCAGGCCAGCACGGTGCTGGCGGAGCGCATGATCGAGCTGCTGCGCGGCACCATGCTGCTGCTCGGTGGCGGCGCATCGCCCGCTCTCACTCATCAGCTGCGCGATCTGATGATTGCCGCGCGGCCGATTAATCCGGCCGCTCCGCTCGACGACGGCGCGATCGCGCGCATCGCGCAGGGACTCGAAGCACTCGGTCTGACGCCGCGTGCGTTTGCGGATGTCGCCGCCTGCCGGCGCTGGCTCGGCTCGGAGTCGCTGCTCGCTGAGCTTCACCGGCCGCTCGTGGCCGAAGCTGAGTTCGGTGCGGCGGCGGTCGATCCCCTCACCGCGGCGGATGATGCCGCAATCGGCGAGCGACTAATCGCGTTGGGGCCGTCCTTCGCGGTGCGTCCTGATCTGGCGGGCCGCGTGCCAGAGACCGGCGCTTTCGCCCGCAATGTGCATCACCCGGTGGTCGCCGCGTTCGGCTCCGGCCTGTTCGGCCGGCTGCTCCCGCGGCTGATCGAGATCGCCGCGACGCCCGAGCAACTACGCGCCGTTCGGTCTGGAGATGCGGACGCCGCTGCAGTTGTGCAGAGCATGAGACTGGGCGATGGCACCGGCCTTGCCGCCGTCGAATGCGCCCGCGGCCGGCTGTATCACCTGATGGCGCTCGATGCCGAAGGAGCGATCCGGCAGTTCGAGATCCTGGCTCCGACCGAGTGGAACTTCCATCCCGAGGGGCCGCTCGCCCGCGCGCTGGTCGGGACGACGCTGCAAGCCAGCGAAGCCGATCGCCGCCGGGTCGAGCCGCTGGTCGCGGCGTTCGATCCCTGCGTCGGCTTCGATGTTCGTTTCCGCGAGGCCGCCGATGCATGAGATGGCGCTGTGCGAGAGCATGATCGAAATTATCGAGCGCGAGGCGCGCGAGCAGCAGTTTTCCCGGGTGCGCGCGGTGTGGCTGGAGATCGGCGCGCTGGGTCATGTCGACCCGGAGGCGATGCGGTTCTGTTTCTCGGCGGTCGCGCATGGCGGCATCGCGGCCGATGCGCGGCTTGAAATTCTCGAAATGCCCGGCGCCGCCTGGTGCATGGACTGCGCCAAGACGGTGACGATCGCGCAGCGTGACGCGCCGTGTCCGGATTGCGGCGGCCATCACTTGCAGATCACCGCCGGCGAAGAATTGCGGATCAGGGAATTGGAGGTCGACTGATGTGTACGGTTTGCGGATGCGGCGATGCCAGTGCGGATCCGGGTCATGGTCACGACCATCCACACGGCCATGGCCATTCTCACGGCGACGGCCACGGACATCATCACCATCACCACGATCATGATCACGCGCATCCTCACACGCATGATCACAACCACGGCCATGATCATCACCATGATCACGGGCACGACCACGGTCACGTGCATGCGCCGGCTGGTGGCAGCATCGATTTTGGGGCCGGGCTCGCCGGCGTGCATATCCCCGGCCTGTCGCAGCCGCGGATCGTGCAGATCGAGCGCGATATCCTGTCCAAGAACGACACTTACGCGGCGGAAAACCGCGCCAGGCTGGCGGCGAGCGGCACCTTCGCGCTCAACTTCGTCTCCAGCCCGGGCTCGGGCAAGACGTCGCTGCTGGTGAAAACGATTTCGGATCTGAAGGATCAATATCCGATCGCGGTGGTCGAAGGCGATCAGCAGACCGCCAACGATGCCGAGCGCATCCGCGCCACCGGCGCGCCGGCGATTCAGATCAACACCGGCAAGGGCTGCCACCTCGATGCCCACATGGTTGGCCACGCCCTCGATCAGTTGCCGCGCCAGGAGGGCGGACTGCTGTTCATCGAGAACGTCGGCAATCTCGTCTGTCCGGCCGGTTTCGATCTCGGCGAGGCGCACAAGGTGGTGGTGCTGTCGATCACCGAAGGTGAAGACAAGCCGCTGAAATATCCGCACATGTTCGCCGCTGCGAAGCTGCTGCTGCTGAACAAGATCGACCTGCTGCCGCATCTCGATTTCGATCTTGCCGCGACCATCGAATATGCGCGGCGCGTCAACCCGACCATTGAAGTGCTGACGGTGTCGGCGAAGACCGGCGAAGGCTTGGCCGCGTTCTACGCCTGGATTGGCAAGCGTGCGGCCGCGGTGCGGGCCGCCGCCAACGCCGCCGAGTAGCGCCATGCAGCCGGCCGTGCCGCTCACCGCCGCCGCCGAACGCGCCCGGGTGCGCGTGCGCGGCGCGGTGCAGGGCGTCGGCTTCAGGCCGTTCGTGTACCATCTCGCACAGCGCTACCAACTCGGTGGCTTCGTCGCCAACGATGCGGACGGCGTGCTGATCGAGGTCGAAGGTGCGGCGCTGCCCGAGTTCCTGGTTGCGCTCCGCCGCGAAGCGCCGCCGCTGGCGCGGGTCGACACCATCGAAACTGAAACGGTTCGGGCGCGCGGCGAGCGGGACTTCGGCATCGCTGAGAGCCGCGGTGGGGTGGTGACCACGCAGATTGGAGCGGATTCGGCAACCTGCGAGGCATGCCTCGACGAACTGTTCGATCCGGCGAGCCGGTTTCATCTCTATCCGTTCGTCAACTGCACCCATTGCGGCCCGCGCTACACGCTGACGCGCGGCCTGCCGTACGACCGCGCCAATACCTCGATGGCCGGATTCACGATGTGCGAGGATTGCCGCCGCGACTATCAGGATCCGCACAACCGCCGCTTTCACGCCGAGCCGATCGCCTGTCCGCGCTGCGGCCCGAGGCTCAGCCATCCGATCGAAGAGATCGCGGCTTGCTTGCGCGCTGGTCGGATCGTCGCGCTGAAGAGCCTCGGCGGCTATCATCTGCTGTGTGACGCCACCAACGAAACCGCCGTCGCCGAGCTGCGCCGGCGCAAGGGCCGCGACGCCAAGCCGTTCGCCGTAATGGTTGCCTCCGAAGCTTCGCTCGATCGCATCGTCATCGCGACCGAGGCGGAGCGCACGTTGGTGTCGTCGGTCGAGCGGCCGATCGTGCTGATGCGCGATCGCGGCGAACTGGCCCCATCGGTCGCGCCCGCGTTGGATGCGGTCGGCGTGATGCTGCCCTATACGCCGCTGCATCATCTGATCTTCCATGCCGCAAGCGGCGCGCCGGCGGGGCGCGCATGGCAGCGTGCGCCGGTCGATCTGGTGCTGGTCGCCACCAGCGCCAATCTCGGCGGCGATCCGATCGTGACCGAGGATGCGCAGCGGCAGCTGGCCTCTATCGCCGATCTGATCGTCAGCCATGATCGCGGCATCGTCGTGCGTGCCGACGACAGCGTTACGCGGGTGATCGACGGGGCGCCGTCATTCATCCGCCGCGCACGCGGGTTCACGCCGCGCCCGATCACATTGCCGCGCGAGACGCCGCCGGTGCTGGCGGTCGGCGCTTACTTGAAGACCACCCTTACGCTGACCCGCGGCCGCGAAGCGTTCGTGTCACAGCATGTCGGCGATCTCGCGACCGCCGAAACCGTGCGGTTCTTTGAAGAGACGGCGGCCCACCTGATGCGTCTCATCGGCGTGAAGCCGGCCGCGATCGCGCACGATCTGCACGCCGACTTCGCCTCGACCCGGTTTGCCGAGAGCCTCGCCGCCGAGCATCTGTGCCTGCCGCTGATCGCCGTACAGCATCACCACGCCCATATCGCTTCGATCGCCGCCGAGCACGGCATCGACACGCCGCTGCTCGGTTTGGTGCTCGACGGTCACGGCCTCGGCAGCGACGGCGGCAATTGGGGCGGCGAGCTGCTGCGCGTCGACGGCGCGCGGTTCACCCGGCTGGGCCATCTGAAACCATTGGCGCTGCCGGGCGGCGATGCGGCGGCACGCGAGCCGTGGCGGATGGCGGCGGCTGCGCTGCACGCGCTGGGGCGCGACGACGAGATCGCATCGCGCTTCGTCGATCACCCTCGCGCCGCTGCGCTCGCCGCGATGCTCGTCAATCATGGCTGCGCCACCACCACCAGCGCCGGCCGACTGTTCGATGCCGCCGCCGGCCTGCTCGGCGTCTGCGCCGTGCAAAGCTACGAAGGCCAGGCGGCCATGCAGCTCGAAGCGCTGGTGCAAATCCCGCGCGTGCTGGGCGGCGGCTGGGAGATCGGCGCCGGCACGCTCGATCTCTCGCCGCTGCTCGCCCATCTGGCGACGTCGCGGATCGATCCGCGGGACGGCGCCGAACTGTTCCACGGCACGCTCGCGGCCGCGCTGACCGAGTGGGCCGTGCAGGCTGCGGAGCAGAGCGGACTCGCCACTATCGCGCTCGGCGGCGGCTGTTTTCTCAATCGCGTGCTGAGCGAAGATCTGGCGGTGCGGCTGCGGGCGCGGGGGCTGATGCCGCTACTTGCCCGGCAGGTGCCGCCGAATGATGGCGGTCTCAGCCTTGGTCAGGCCTGGATCGCCGGACAACATCTTACTGCCAGCAAGGAGCCGCACTGATGTGTCTCGCCATTCCGGCCGAAGTGGTGGAATTGCTGCCCGAGCAGATGGCGCGGGTGTCGCTCGACGGCGTGAGCAAGGTGGTGTCGGTCGCGCTGGTCGAAGGCGTGGCGGTCGGCGACTACGTCGTGGTGCATGTCGGTTTCGCGCTGACGCGGATCGACCCGGACGAGGCGAAACAGACGCTGGCGCTGCTCGCGGAGATGAGCCAATCGGCGGAGGCGGCGCGATGAAATACGTGGACGAATATCGCGACGGCAAGGTGGCGCGGCAGATCGCGGCGGGAATCGCGCAGGCGGCCGATCCGTCGCGCAGCTATCACTTCATGGAGTTCTGCGGCGGCCATACCCACGCGATCTCGCGCTATGGCCTGGAAGACCTGTTGCCGCCGAACGTCCGGATGGTGCACGGCCCCGGCTGTCCGGTCTGCGTGCTGCCGGTCGGACGGATCGACATGGCGATCCGGCTGGCGCAACGCCCGGAGGTGACGCTGTGCACCTATGGCGACCTGATGCGGGTGCCGGGTTCGCACGGCACTTCGCTGCTGCGCGCCAAGGCGGCCGGCGCCGACATCCGGATGGTGTATTCGACGCTGGATGCGGTCGCGATCGCCGAGGCGGAGCCGACCCGCGAAGTGGTGTTTTTCGCCATCGGTTTCGAAACCACGACGCCGCCGACCGCGCTGGCGATCAAGCTCGCGGCCACCAAGCGGCTCAGCAATTTCAGCGTGTTCTGCAATCACGTGCTGACGCCGCCGGCAATCCGCGGCATCCTCGAACATCCCGATCTCGACGGCCAGCCGGGGCCGCGCCTCGACGGCTTCATCGGTCCCGCGCATGTCAGCGCGGTGATCGGTGCCGATGCATTTGCCGAGTTCGCGCGTGATTTTGCCAAGCCTGTGGTGGTCGCCGGCTTCGAGCCGCTCGATGTGCTGCAGTCGATCCTGATGCTTGTGCAGCAGGTTAACGAAGGTCGCCACGTGGTCGAGAACCAGTACATCCGCGCGGTGACGCCGGCGGGCAACCGCATCGCGCAGGCCGAAGTCGCGGCGATCTTCGATCTGCGCGACAGCTTCGAATGGCGCGGCTTTGGCCGCGTGCCGGCGAGCGGCCTTCAGTTGCGCGAAGCTTACGCAGCCTTCGACGCCGAGCGCCGCTTCGCGATGACTGAGATCTCCGCCGCCGACAATCCGGCCTGCGACTGCGGCGCGATCCTGCGCGGCATCAAGCGTCCGACTGACTGCAAATTGTTCGGCACGCTGTGCACGCCGGAAACGCCGATGGGATCGTGCATGGTGTCGTCGGAAGGCGCCTGCGCGGCGCATTGGACCTATGGTCGCTTCCGCGACCACGCACGGAGGGCCGTGGCATGAGCGATCGGATCAGGCGGCGCAAACTCGATCTCGCCCACGGCCGCGTCGACCTCTCGCACGGCGCCGGCGGCCGCGCGATGGCGCATCTGATCAGCGAGATCTTCCACGCCGCCTTCGACAACCCGATGCTGCGCGCCGGCAACGACCAGGCAGCGTTCGAAGTCGCGGCCGGGCGGATGGTGATGACCACCGACGGCTATGTGGTGTCGCCGTTGTTCTTCCCGGGCGGCGACATCGGCTCGCTCGCCGTCCACGGCACCATCAACGATGTCGCGATGGCTGGCGCGAGGCCGCTGTATCTGTCCGCCGGCTTCATCATCGAGGAGGGCTTTGCGTTCGCCGACCTCAAGCGGATCGCCGACAGCATGGCGGCCGCCTCGCGCGCAGCCGGTGTGCCGATCGTCACCGGCGACACCAAGGTGGTGGAGCGCGGCAAGGCCGATGGCGTGTTCATCACCACCACCGGCGTCGGCATCGCGCCGCGCGACCTGGTGCTGTCCGCCGAACAGGCCCGGCCGGGCGACAAGGTGCTGCTGTCGGGCTTCATCGGCGACCACGGCGTCGCGGTGATGTCGCAGCGGCAGAACCTCGCGTTCGAAACGTCAATCCAATCGGACAGCGCCGCGCTGCACGGGCTGGTCGCCGCGATGGTGGCGGCTGCACCGCAGGGCCTGCGGGTGATGCGCGATCCGACCCGCGGCGGGCTCGCTGCGACCCTGAACGAATTGGCGCAGCAATCCGCAGTGGGCTTCCGGCTCGATGAGGATGCAGTGCCGGTGCGGCCCGAAGTGGCGGCGGCGTGCGAACTGCTCGGGCTCGATCCGCTGTACGTCGCCAACGAGGGCAAGCTGGTGGCGGTTGCGGCGCCCGAGGCGGCCGATGCGTTACTCGGCGCGATGCAGACGCATCCGCTCGGGCGCGATGCCGCGATCATCGGCGAGGTGATCGAGGACGATCATCATTTTGTGCAGATGACCACGGCGTTCGGCGGCGGCCGGATCGTCGATTGGCTGGCCGGTGAGCAGTTGCCGCGGATTTGTTGATGGTGTTTGGTTCAATTCGTTGCGTGACGGGACGACGGGGATGAGTGGACAGGCGACAGTGCTGGTGGTCGACGACGAGATCCGGTCGCTCGAATCGCTGAAGCGGGTGCTGTGCGACGAGTTTGAAGTGATCTGCGCGCGCGATGCCGGTGAGGCGCGGCGGGTGCTGGAAAGCGAGATCGTTCACGCCATCCTGTGCGATCAGCGGATGCAGTACGAGACCGGCGTCGACTTTCTCAAGGACGTGCGCAAAACCTGGCCCGACCCGGTGCGGATGATCATCTCCGGCTATTCCGACAGCGAAGACATCATCGCCGGCATCAACGAAGCCGGGATCTATCAGTACATCGCCAAGCCGTGGCACCCGGACCGGCTGCTCGATATCGTCCGCGGCGCGGTGCAGCTATTTATGCTGCAGAAGGAAACCGAGACCGCCGGCATCGACATCAAGCTGACGCCGGAGCGGGCGCAGCGCGTCGTCACCGAAAAGCGCGGTGCCGCCCGCAAGCTGTACGAGTTCGACCGCATCGTGCATGCGCCGGACAGTCCGCTGAGCGAGGTCATCGAGCTCGGCAAGCGCGCTGCCGAGTTCGACATTTCGGTGCTGATCACCGGCGAGAGCGGCACCGGCAAGGAGCTGCTGGCGCGCGCGATCCATTACGGTTCGGCGCGAGCCGGCAAGGCGTTCGTGGTCGAGAACTGCGGAGCGCTGCCGGATGAGCTGCTCGAAAGTGAACTGTTCGGCTGCAAGAAGGGTGCGTTCACCGGCGCGTATCAGGACCGCATCGGTCTGTTTGAAGTGGCCGATGGCGGCACGATCTTCCTCGACGAGATCGGCGAGACTTCGCCGGCATTTCAGGTGAAGTTGCTGCGCGTGCTGCAGGAGAGCGAGATCCGTCCGCTCGGCGCGCAGCGGGTCCGCAAGGTCGACGTTCGCGTCGTCGCGGCGACCAACCGCGATCTGGAAGCCGAAGTGCGCGCCGGCCGTTTCCGGCGCGATCTGTACTACCGGCTGGCGGCGTTCCCGCTGCATATGCCAGCGCTGCGCGAGCGGCCGATGGACATTCCGCTGATCGCCGCCAAGGTGCTGGCCGACGTCGCCAAGTCCTACGGCCGCAACGTCGCAGGCTTCGCGCCAGCGGCGCTCAACCGGATGCGGCACTACGACTGGCCGGGCAACGTGCGCGAACTGCAGAACGAAATCCAGCGCATGGTGGTGCTGGCGACCGAGGATCGGCTGCAGGAAGGCGATCTGTCGCCGCGGGTGCGGCAGGGCGGCGAGCCGATCCAGCTCAAACCGGTGCGCAACGGCTGCGCGACGCTGAAGACCAACATCGAAGCGCTCGAGCGGCACATGATCGCCGAGGCGCTCGATCGCCATGGCGGCAACATCAGCCGCGTCGCCGGCGAACTCGGGCTGTCGCGCGTCGGGCTGCGCAACAAGCTCGGCCGCTACGATCTGCGCAAGGGCCTCGCCGATGAGGTCTGATCGCGGCGGTCGCGAGAGTCTGATCGACCGGGTCGGCTCGCAACTGCCGTCGCCGTTTGCTGGCGACCAGGAGGCGGCCTGGATCGAAGTGATCCGCAAGATGGACGAGGTCTACGCCGACCTGCTGCGCTACGAGACCGATCTGGAAGAGAAGAACGCAGCGCTGGAGGAAGCGCAGGCGTTCATCTCCAGCGTGATCGAGTCGGTGTCGGACATTTTGATCGTCTGCGACCGCCACGGCAGCATCCTGCAGGTCAATCCGGCGGCGGTGCGGCTGCTCGGCGACAGCACCGGCACGCTGCTGCATCGGTCGCTCACGGATCTCGTCGACCCCGCCGATCGTGGCCGGATCGATGCGCTGTTGCAGGCGCAGTGTCCGAGCGAAATCAGCAACCTCGAAATCCGCTTCGTCACCGAGCGCGGGCTATCCGATCTCTATGCGATCAACGGCGCCACCCGCTGCGATCCGGCGGGGCACCGGCTCGGTGCGGTGCTGACCGGGCGGCCGATCGGCGAGCTGCGCCGCGCCTACGAGGCGCTGCATGCCGCGCACAGCGAGCTGCAGCACGCGCAGCGCCAGCTCGTCGAGCAAGAAAAGATGGCGGGCCTCGGCCGGCTGGTCGCCGGCGTCGCGCACGAACTCAACAATCCGATCAGCTTCATCTACGGCAACATCCATACGCTCGATCGTTATCGCGACCGGATGTCGGCGTATCTCGGCGCGATCCATCGTGGCGCCGATCCTGCGGAGATCGAACGGCTGCGCCGCGACTTGAAGATCGACGCGCTGCTGGCTGATTACGGCTCGCTGATCGAAGGCACGCTGGAAGGCGCGATGCGGGTTGCCGACGTCGTCAAGAATCTGCGGCGGCTCAGCTTCCCGAAGAGCGGCGAGAGCCTGCGCGTCGATGTCGATCGCGTGGTGCGCACCGCGGTGCGCTGGGCGGCGCGTGCCAAGCCGCATCACGTCGACTTCGCTTTCGATATCGCGCCGGAGCTGCAGATCCTCGGCAATGAAGGCCAGTTCCACCAGATTATCGTCAATCTGATCGACAACGCGCTCGACGCGGTGCGCGGCCAGGCCGCGCCGCGGATCGAGATCGTCGCGCGCCGCGACGGCGACCAGATCGTCATCACCATCTCGGATAACGGAGCCGGTCTGCCGGACGGTTTGATCGACAAGATCTTCGAGCCGTTCTTCACCACCAAGCCGGTCGGTGAAGGTACCGGGCTCGGCTTGTGGATCAGCTACGGCATCGCGCGCGAACATGGCGGCACGCTGGCAGCAGCGAACCGCAGCGGTGGCGGCGCGGTCTTCACCCTGATGCTACCTGCGCCGTGAGCTGCGCGATGGAACCGATCAGTTCCATCGCGATTGGAGCGTCCCCAGGTCGACTCGTCACCGATGATTGCGCTAGGTTTGGCGCAACAAGGCCCCAAGAGGCTGCAGGTGACCAACAAGCTGTCGGCGTCCGAGCAGGCGCTCATCGATCGGGAAAGGGAACTCGCGGAGGTTCAGCGCATCGCCAAAGTCGGCGGTGTGGTGGTGGATCTGACCGCCGGGTTCCGCAATCACCGCTCGCCGGAGTATCTGGCGATCCACGGCCTGCCGCCCGAGGCCGTCAACGAGACGCATGAAGATTGGGTGCGCCGACTGCACCCGGAGGATCGCGAGCGCGCCGAGCGGCAGTTTCTCGATCTGGTCAACAGCACCTCCGAGCGCTACTCGGCCGAGTATCGCATCATTCGCCCGAACGACGGCGAGGTGCGCTGGATCGCGGCCGAGGGCCGGATCGAGCGCGATGCGTCGGGGCGCGCGGTGCGGATGGTCGGTGCGCATATCGACATCACCGATCGCGCCGTCGCCCGCGAGATGCTGCGCGAGAGCGAGCAGCGCTTCAAGCTGATCGCCGACAGCGCGCCGGTGCCGATCTGGGTGACGCGGCTCGACCGCACCCGCAGCTTCGCCAACCGTGCCTATTGCGACTTCATCGGGCTGCCCTACGAGGAAGCTCTGGTGTTCGACTGGCGCAGCATCATCCATCCCGACGATGTCGCCGAAGTGGTCCGTAACAGCGTCGCCGGGGAAGCCTCGCTGCAGCCGTTCGTGCTCGAGGGCCGCTACCGCCGCGCCGACGGAAAATGGCGGTGGATCAGGTCGGAGTCTCAGCCGCGCTGGGATCCGGCCGGCCGCCACATCGGCTTCATCGGCGTCGCTCATGACATCACCAGCGCCAAGCAGGCGGAAATCGATCTGCGCAATGTCAACGACGTGCTGGAGCGATTGATCGCGCAGCGCACCGCGCAACTGCATTCCAGCGAGTCGCAACTCCGCGCGATCCTGGAGACCACCAACCAGTATCAGGGCCTGCTCGATCTCAAGGGCCGGCTGCTCTACGTCAACGGCACCGCGCTCGCCGGCATCGGGGCCGAGCCGGCGCAGGTGCTGGGTGCGCTGTTCTGGAACACACCGTGGTTCGATGCGACGCCCGAAGCGCCGGTGGTGATCGAACGAGCGTTCCGCGCGGCGCGGGCGGGCGAGATCGTCAAGCTCGATCTGGAGCTGCAGCTTCCGGCCGGGCCGCGGCACATCGATTTCTCGCTGCGACCGGTGTCGGATGAGCAAGGCGGCGTGATGGCGGTGCTGGCGGAAGGCATCGACTCCACCGAACGCCGGCGCAACGAAGAGGCGCTGCGGCAGGCGCAGAAGATGGAGGCGGTCGGGCAGCTCACCGGCGGCGTCGCGCACGACTTCAACAACCTGCTCACCATCATCCGCTCCGCAGTCGACTTCCTGCGCCGGCGTGATCTGCCCGAGGAGCGCCGCCGCCGCTATGTCGATGCGATCTCGGATACGGCCGATCGCGCCTCGAAGCTGACCGGGCAGTTGCTGGCGTTTGCGCGGCGGCAGCCGCTGTCGCCGGTGGTGTTCGACGTCGCGGCGCAGATCCAGAGCATCGCTAATCTGATCCGCCCGCTGGTCGGCAGCCGGGTCGAGATCGACGTCGACACCGGATCGGGGCCGAACTACGCCATCGCCGACGTCGGCCAGTTCGAGACGGCGCTGGTCAATCTCGCCGTCAACGGCCGCGACGCGATGAATGGCGAGGGCCGGCTGTCGATCGCGCTCCGCCGCGTCGACGAGATTCCGCCGGTGCGGTCGCAACCGACGCGGCCCGGCGAGTTCGTGGCGATCTCGGTCACCGACAGCGGCAGCGGCATCGCGCCGAGCAATCTCGATGTGATCTTCGAGCCTTTTTTTACGACCAAGGAAGTCGGTCGCGGCACCGGGCTTGGTCTCAGCCAGGCATTCGGTTTCGCCAAACAGTCCGGCGGCGAGATCAGCGTGCACAGTACGCTGGGCGAGGGCGCGACGTTCACCATCTACCTGCCGCAGGCGCAGGCCCCGGAGCAGACCGCGGCGGCGACGCTGTCGCGCGCCGATCCGGCCGGCGGGCTCGGCCATCGTATCCTGGTGGTGGAGGACAATGTCGAGGTCGGGAAGTTCTCGACCGAGCTGCTGCAGGATCTCGGCTACACCATCAAATGGGCGAAATCCGCCGACGAAGCGCTGGCGGCGCTGGCCGAGGATGAGTTCGCGTTCGACCTGGTGTTCTCGGACGTGATCATGCCCGGCAAGAACGGCGTCGAACTTGCGACCATCATCCGCGAGCGTTATCCCGGCCTGCCGGTGGTGCTGACCAGCGGTTACAGCAGCGTGCTCGCCGAGAACGCGCATCAGGGCTTCGAACTGGTGCAGAAGCCGTATTCAGTCGAGGCGATCTCGCGCGTGCTGCGGCGGGCGATTTCCGAGCGCCGGACGCGGCCGACCGGATGATACAAATACGCGGTCGGCGTCCTCACATCATCAGCGGCTTGGCTTTTTCAGCCATCGCCTGCAGCAGCGGCAGGAAGCGGTCGATCATCTCACCGGTGGTGATGCGGTCGACATGGGCGCCGATATTGGCGGCGGCGACGATCGTGCCGTCGTAGCGCCGGATCGGCACCGCGACCGAACGGAAGCCGGGCTCGGCTTCGCGATCGACCAGCGAGTAGCCTTTGGTGCGATCGGCGATGATGGTGGCGATCACCGTCTGCTTGTCGGTGATGGTGTCTTCGGTCTGCTTGGTCAGCGTCATCGCGTTGATCGTTGCAGTCAGCTCGTTATTATCAAGCCGGCTGAGCAGCACGCGTCCGACCGAGGTGCAGAACAGCGGCAGCCGATAGCCGAGATCGATGCCGGCCGAGAACACCCGCGCCGGGCTGGCCCGCGCCACGAACACCGCGTCGTCGCCGTCGAGAATCGCCAGCGAGCAAACTTCCTTGGCGCTGGCCGACACCCGATCCATCAGCGGCTGCAGCACCGCGCTGATCTGGTTCGATGCCAGATACGCCGACGCGAGACCAAGCACGCGCGGCGTCAGCGCAAACAGCCGGTCGTCGCTGCTGACATAGCCGGCGCTCTGCAGCGTCAGCAGGATGCGCCGCGCCGTCGCGCGCGGCAGGCCGCACGCCTTGGCGACATCGCTCAGCGTCATCGGCCGCTTCTCGGAACCGAACGCCTCGATCACCCGCAGGCCGCGCGACAGGCTTTCGATGAACTCGGCACCCTCGCTTGGCGCATCGTCGGCAGTTCGTTTCAGTTTGGGCATGCGGGTACTTCGGTATGGGGATGGGGCGAGGCGCTAACGGCAGGCGCCGCGACCTTTGAGCGCTGAGCTATACGATTGTTCGCTCAACGAACACAAGTTCGCCGGCGACTTAGGCGGCTGCCATCCTCATAGGCACGTAACGCGGAGAATTTGTTCTTGCCTGAAATGCTCTTTAGAGGCAGTTTCATTCTAAACGAACGAATGTTCGTCTATTGAACGTTTTGTCGCGCAGGGCGGATGATGGTCAGGATCAATTCGAGCGGCTATGGCACCGGCCAGCTGCTGCGCTCGCTGACCCGCGATCGCTCCTGCGCTCACAACAAGCGGCCCGCCGAGGCTGCGCGAAGGAGGCCAACGCCATGATGAGCCAGGAACAGAATGATCTGATCACCCGGGTCGGACCGGGGACGCCTTGCGGCAAGCTGATGCGCGCCTATTGGCAGCCGGCGGCGCTGGTCGACGAGCTGGAGGGCGAGCGGCCGATCAAGCCGGTACGACTGCTCGGCGAAGACTTCGTGTTGTTCAAGGACGAGACCGGCCGCTACGGCCTGATCGATCGCGACTGCCCGCATCGCGGCGCCGATCTCGCGTTCGGCCGGCTGGAGAACGGCGGCCTGCGCTGCGCCTTCCACGGCTGGCTGTTCGACGTCGACGGCAACTGCATCGACACCCCCGCCGAGCCGGCCGGCTCGCCGCTGTGCAAGAACATCAAGCAGCGTGCGTTTCCGGTGGTCGCCAAGGGCGGCATCCTGTGGGCCTATCTCGGCGCGGGCGAGCCGCCGGCGTTTCCGGAGATCGATTGCTTCATCGCGCCCGACACCCATGTGTTCGCATTCAAGGGGCTGATGGAATGCAATTGGCTGCAGGCGCTGGAGGTCGGCATCGATCCGGCGCACGCCTCGTTCTTGCATCGCTTCTTCGAGGATGAGGACACCTCGCAGGCCTACGGCAAGCAATTCCGCGGCGCATCCGCCGGCAGCGATCTGCCGATGACCAAGGTGCTGCGCGAATACGATCGCCCGATCATCAATGTCGAGCACACCGAATACGGCCTGCGGCTGATCGCGCTGCGCGAGATCGACGACGAACGCACCCACGTTCGCGTCACCAATCAGCTGTTCCCGCACGGCTTCGTCATCCCGATGAGCACCGAGATGACGATCACGCAGTGGCACGTCCCGGTCGACGACACCCACTGCTATTGGTACGCGATTTTCACCAGCTACGCCGCGCCGGTCGACAAGGTGAAGATGCGCGATCAGCGCCTCGAACTGTACGAACTGCCGGACTACAAGTCGCGCCGCAACAAGACCAACGATTACGGTTTCGATCCGCACGAGCAGGCGACCGCGACCTACACCGGCATGGGTCTCGATATCAACGTTCACGACCAGTGGGCGGTGGAGTCGATGGGGGCGATCCAGGATCGCACCCGCGAACATCTCGGACAAAGCGACAAGGCGATCATTCAGTATCGCCGGCTGCTGCGACAGGAGATCGAAAAGGCCGCCTCCGGCGCCAAGCCGCTATTGGCGCTCGACGAGGCTGCGGCCCGCGCGATCCAAGGGCCGGCCACGATGGACGGCATCGGCCCGAGCCGCGGCTGGGAAACCTATTGGATGGAGGTCGACGTCAAGCGTCGCCGCGGCGCGCCGTGGGCTGCGCCAGTGCCGTCCGAGATTGCGGCCAAGGTGCCGCATCTGACGGCAGCGGAATGAGACGGCGCGGCAACGGATCGAGGATCGAACGTTGAGTCTGGTTGAGAAGTACGGCCTCTGGTCCGACGAGCAGATCGAAGCAGCGGCGCGGGTACGGCGGATCGCCGAAGAACAGGGGCTCGAGACCATTCGGTTCTCGTTCCCCGATCAGCACGGCATCCTGCGCGGCAAGACGTTGATCGCCGCCGAAGCGCTGAGCTGTCTCGACAGCGGCGCTTCGATCACCACCACGATGCTGTGCAAGGACACCTCGCACCGCACCGTGTTCCCGGTGTTCAAGGCCGGCGGCGGCTTCGGCATCAAGGAGATGGAAGGCGGCGCCGACGCCATCATGCTGCCTGATCCGACCACCTTCCGTGTCCTGCCCTGGGCGCCGAAGACCGGCTGGGTGCTGTGCGATCTGTATTTCGGCAATGGTCAGCCGGTGCCGTTCGCAACGCGGGGCCTTTACCGGTCGGTGCTGAAGCAACTCGCCGATCGCGGCTACGATTACATGGCCGGGCTCGAAGTCGAATTCCACGTCTTCAAGCTCGACGACGTGATGATGTCGCCGGAACATGCCGGGCAGCCCGGCGAGCCGCCGGCCGTCAGCCTGCTGTCGCACGGCTATCAGTATCTCACCGAGCAGCGCTACGATCAGATCGAGCCGGTGCTCGACCTGATCCGTCACGACGTGATGGCGCTCGGCCTGCCGCTGCGCTCGATGGAAGTCGAGTTCGGGCCGAGCCAGTGCGAATTCACCTTCCAGCCCACCGTCGGGCTGATGCCTGCCGACCTGATGGTGCTGTTCCGCAGCGCCGTGAAGCAGATCTGCCGGCGCCATGGTTATCACGCCACCTTCATGTGCCGGCCGAAGATTCCCAACGTGGTGTCGTCCGGCTGGCATCTGCATCAGTCGCTGGTGTCGCGCACCGACGGCAGCAACGCCTTTGTGTCGCAGACCGAGGTGCTGTCCGATCTCGGCAGGCACTATCTCGCCGGTCTGTTGCATCATGCCCGCGCCGCTACGGTGTTCACTACGCCCACGATCAACGGCTACAAGCGTTATCGCTCGTATTCGCTGGCGCCGGACCGGGCGATCTGGGGCCGCGACAATCGCGGCGTGATGATCCGCGTCCTCGGCGGTCCCGGCGACCGCGCCACCCGGATGGAGAACCGGGTCGGCGAGCCGGCGGCCAATCCGTATCTGTATATGGCCTCGCAAATCCTGTCCGGCCTCGACGGCGTCGATCGCAAGCTCGATCCGGGTCCGTCGGCGGACACGCCCTACGAGACCCAGGCGGACCTGCTGCCGAAGTCGCTGCGCGAGGCGATCTTCGCGCTGCGCGACGATCCGTTCTTCCGCACCACGATGGGCGACGGGTTCATCGACTACTACACCTTCATCAAGAATGCCGAGATCGAGCGTTTCCAGGCGGAAGTCACCGAGTGGGAGCAGCGCGAATATTTCGAGATGTTCTAGCGATCAGCGGCACCAATTTCGTCAGCCAGAGGAGAGGAAGCACAACATGAAGGGACTTCGATCGGTCTGCGCGGCTGCGGCCTTGTCGTTCGTCGCGGCAGGCGCCCACGCCGACACCATCAAGGTCGGCGTGATCGGCACCATGTCCGGGCCGTACGCGCTGTTCGGCCAGAACTTCAAGATGGGCATCGATGCCTGGGTCGCCGAGCACGGCAACAAGGTCGGCGGCCACACCGTCGAGTTCGTCTATCGCGATGAGGTCTCGCCTAATCCGGCGCAGTCCAAGGCGCTGGCGCAGGAGCTGATCGTCAAGGAGAAGGTGCAGTATATCGCCGGCCTGTACTTCACGCCGAACGCGATGGCGGTGGCGCCGCTGCTGCAGGAAGCCAAGGTGCCGATGGTGGTGCTGAACGCGGCGACCTCCTCGATCACCGAAAAGAGCCCCTACATCGTCCGCACCTCCTTCACGATGTTCCAGAACACGGTGCCGGCCGCCAAGGTCGCCAAGCAGAAGGGCGCCAAGAAGGTTGCGATCGCGGTCAGCGATTACGGTCCGGGTATCGACGCCGAGACCGCGTTCAAGAAGACCTTCGAGGCCGAAGGCGGCAGCGTCGTCGAGGCGATCCGGATGCCGCTCGCCACCACCGACTTCGGTCCGATCATGCAGCGGATCAAGGATTCCGGCGCCGACATGATCTTCACCTTCCTGCCGGCCGGTCCGCCGACCCTCGGCTTCGTCAAGGCCTACATCGACAACGGCCTCAAGGCGGGCGGCGTCAAGTTGATGTCGACCGGTGACGTGGTGACCGAGCCCGATCTGCCGAATATCGGCGATTCCGGCATCGGCATCCTGTCGACCTACCACTACGCGGTGTCGCACGACTCGCCCGAGAACAAGGCGTTCCTGGCCCAGCTCGAAAAGGGTGGCGCCAAGCTCAGCGACGTCACCATGACCTCGGTTGCGGCCTATGACGGTGCCCGTCTGATCTACAAGATGATCGAGGCTACCGGCGGCAAGCAGGAACCCGAGAAGGCGGTCAAGGCTGTCGAAGGCATGAAGTGGACCAGCCCGCGCGGCCCGGTGTCGATCGATCCGACCACCCGCCACATCACCCAGAGCGTGTATCTGCGCGAAGTGGAAAAGAAGGACGGCAAGCTGATCAATAAGGAGATCGAGACCTTCAAGGATCAGCCGGACTGGGGACTTGTTAAGCAGTAAGCCGAAACTTTGAGCCCTTCGCGCCTTCGTTCGTGACTTGGCGCGGAGGGCTCCGGTCGACTATAGCGTTTTCGAACAAAGCGGATCGTGGTCCTCTTGAAGAAAGCGCCTGACGTTCAACGGTTAGCGCGCCCAGTGAGTCGGGAGTGAGATTGTGAAGGCTGGATCCAATCGAACGCAATCGGCGGCGTCCGCGCCAGCGGCCCTGTGATGAGGACGATTCTCGGAATCCTGCCGGACGCACTGGCCTACGGCATGGTGCTGTTCACGATCTCGATCGGCCTGTCGATCATGATGGGCCTGATGCGGGTGGTCAATCTCGCACACGGCGCGTTCGCGATGATCGGCGGTTACCTCGCCTCGTTCGCGCTGACCTCGCTCGGCGTATCCTATCCGATCGCCATCCTGATCGCGGTGATCGGTGCCGTGATCATCTCGGTGCCGTTCGAGTTTCTGCTGTACCGGCGGATCTATCGTCGCTCCGATGAACTGACCCAGATCCTGCTGACGATCGGCATCACCTTCTTCATCGTCGGCATCGCCAACTACATTTTCGGTCCGACCTCGAAGCCGATCCCGCTGCCGGAGATGCTGAAGGGACCGTTCGATCTCGGCTTTCGCATGATCCCGGCGCACCGGCTGTTCGTGATCGGCTGCGGTGTCGTCACTGCGGTGGCGTTGTGGCTGATGATCGAGAAGACCGAATTCGGCGTCAGGCTGCGCGCGGCGGTCGACAACGGTGACATGGCCGAGGCGCTCGGTATCCGCACCCAGATCGTCTATTCGGCAACCTTCGCGCTCGCCGTCGGGCTAGCGGCATTCGGCGGCGTGGTCGGCGCCGAGCTGCTGCCGGTCGAGCCGTTCTATGCGCTGCGCTACATGGTGACGTTCCTGGTTGTGGTCTCTGTGGGCGGCGCCGGCTCCGTGACCGGTGCGATGGCGGCATCGCTGCTGCTCGGCCTCGCCGACACTACGGGCAAATATCTGGCGCCGGAGTTTGGTGAGTTCTTCTTCTATGTCGCGGTGATCGTGATCGTTTACGTGTTCCCGCACGGCCTGTTCGGAAAGGCGCACTAAGATGGCGACCTTGTCCGTCACCGCTGCGCCGTCGGCCTGGGCCGGTCTTCGCAACGACCTGATCGCCGCCGCGGTGATCGCCGTGCTCGGGACGATCGGGTATTTCGTCTATCCCGACGACCTCGCCTTCCTGATCCGGGTGATCGGCCTCGCATTCCTGGTGATCTCGCTGGATCTCGTCACCGGCTATTGCGGCGTCGCCACGCTCGGCCATGCGGCGCTGTT
Organism: Rhodopseudomonas sp. G2_2311; assembly: GCF_047501505.1. Classification (NCBI taxonomy): domain Bacteria; kingdom Pseudomonadati; phylum Pseudomonadota; class Alphaproteobacteria; order Hyphomicrobiales; family Nitrobacteraceae; genus Rhodopseudomonas; species Rhodopseudomonas sp. G2_2311. The sequence goes on along the minus strand of NZ_JAZDRK010000016.1, from coordinate 70,258 downwards.
CGGCGTCGGGGCCTATGCGGCCGGGAATTTCTGTCTTGCCGGCGTCACCGATCCGATCCTGATGCTGCTGATCGGCGCGCTGGCCGGCACGGCCACCGGGCTGGTCTCGGGCCTGCTGGTCACGCGCTTCCGAGGTCTGCCCCAGCTCGTGCTGTCGATCGCGTTCGGCCAGCTCGTCGCCGCGCTCGCCAACAAGCTGTCGTCGATCACCGGCGGCAGCGACGGCCTGGCCGGCATCTCGCCGAGCCCGGTATTCGGCATCTTCAACTTCGATATGTTCGGTCGCACCGGCTACGTCTTCTCGGTGATCGTGCTGCTGGTCACGATGGTAACGCTGCTGCGGTTCGCGCGCTCGCCGTTCGCGCTGATGTGCCGTGCCATCAAGGACGACACGCTACGGACGCGGATGATCGGCGTCTCGGTGTATCCACGGCTGGTGGTGATGTACTGCGTCGCCGGCGCAGTCGCGGGTCTCGGCGGTGCGCTGACGGCGATCAATACCGGCGTGGTCGGGCTCGACAGCGTCGGCTTCGAACGCTCCGCCGAAGCCCTGATCATGCTGATCCTCGGCGGCGCCGGCAATCTGTGGGGCGCGTTGATCGGCGCGATCCTGTTCGAGCTGTTTCACCACTACGTCTCGACCGCCAGCCCGTTCCACTGGATGATCCTGGTCGGCGTGTTGCTGATCGTGGTGGTGCTGTTCTTCCCCAAGGGGCTGGTCAACGAAGTGACCCGGCGGATCAGCGATTTCAGGCAGGCGAGGGCGGCGCGATGACGACCTTGCTCGAAGTCCAGCACCTGTCGAAATCGTTCGGTGGCTTGCGCGTCACCGACGACGTCTCCTTCTCGCTGTCGAGCGGCGACCGGGTCGCGCTGATCGGTCCGAACGGTGCCGGCAAGACCACGCTGGTCAATCAGCTCTCCGGAGATTTGGCGCCGTCCGACGGCCGTATCCTGCTGGCGGGCCAGGACGTCACAACCGCGTCAATCCCCGAGCGCGTCCGCGGCGGCTTGGTACGCACCTTCCAGGTGACGCGGCTGTTCACCAGCCTCACGGTCGCCGAGAACGTCGCGCTGGCGGTGATGCAGCGCCGCGGCCTGACCAGGCGGATGTTCTCCTCGGTGATGGATAAGGCCGACGTCCGCGACGAGTGGCAGAGTGTGCTGAGCCTGCTCGGCATCGGCCATCTGGCCGCGACGCCGGTGACCAAGCTGGCTTACGGCCAGCAGCGGCTGCTCGACCTGGCGATCGGTCTCGCCATGAAGCCGCGGGTGCTGGTGCTGGATGAGCCGGCGGCCGGCGTGCCGCACGACGAGTCGCCGCGGATTCTCGAGGCGATCGGCCGGATGTCGCCGGAGATCGCGATCCTGATGATCGAGCACGACATGGATCTGGTGTTCAAATTTGCGAGGCGCGTGCTGGTGCTGGCGAATGGCGCGCTGATCTTCGAAGGCACGCCTGCCGAGGTGAAGGAAAACGACGCCGTCCGTGCGGCCTATCTGGGAAACTATGCCGATGCCCGCCGCACGTCTTGAGGTTCAAGGTCTCGCGGCGGGCTACGGCTCGGTGAGCATCCTGAGCGACATCAGCTTTGCGGTGCCGGCAGGCGGGCGGCTGACCGTGCTCGGCCGCAACGGCGTCGGCAAGACCACGCTGCTGGCGACGCTGATGGGACTGACCACCCACAAAGGTGGGGCGGTTCGGGTCGGCGAACGCGAGGTGACGGGGCTGAAGACCTATGCGCGGGCTGCCGCGGGCCTCGGCTACGTGCCGCAGACTCGCGACGTGTTTCGCTCGCTCACCGTCGAGGAAAATCTGTTCACCGGACTGAAGGGCCGGCCGCGGTCCGAACTCGACTCGGTCTACGCGATGTTTCCGCGGCTTGCGGAGCGCCGCAACCACGGCGGCATGCAGCTCTCCGGCGGCGAGCAGCAGATGCTGTCGCTGGCGCGCACGCTGCTCGGCAAGCCGACCGTGCTGCTGCTCGATGAGCCACTCGAAGGCCTCGCGCCGGTGATCTGCGATCAGCTGATGGAGACCATCGTCGGGCTGGCACAGTCCGGCGAGATGACCGTGGTGCTGGTCGAACAGCAGATCGAGCGCGCGCTCGACTTCGCCGACGACGTGCTGGTGGTCGAGCGCGGCCGGATCGTCTGGCGTGGCCAGGCGGCGGAGTTCAGGGCCGATCGGGAATTGGCCGACCGCCTGCTCGGTGTCGGTATCGGCTGAGGCCGGGGCGGGGAGCTCGTCAGCCGCGGGCGTCGAGCATCGCCGACAGGGCGCCGCGCAGCGACTCGATCGAATATGGCTTGCGCACGATCGGCAGGTCGCGCATCCGCTCCGGGATCATCGCGGTGTCGCCGTAGCCGGTCGCGAACATGAATGGGATTCCGAGTCGCTCCAGCTCGTCGGCGACCGGCAGGGAGCTGCCGCTGCCGAGATTGACGTCGAGGATCGCCAGCGTCGGCGGCCGCTGCGCGATCGTCAGCAGCGCCTCTTCGGCGGACGCGACCGAGATCACCGACTTCGCACCGATCGCCCCGAGCATTTCCTCGGCATCGAGCGCAATCACGAGCTGATCTTCGACCAGCAGGATCGCCGCATTGGCGATATTCAACGAACTGCTGTCGACGCTCGCATTGTTCGGCTGCGGGCTCGACTGCCGCTGCAGCGACTCGGTGACGAACTGGCCGGGAATACCGAGCCGCGCCACAACACCGCCCGGCGTGTAGTCGATCTCGCTCCAGCCGCCGAGATCAAACGGAATGCTGCGGCTCAGCAGCACCGTGCCGAAGCCATGCCGGGTCGGCGGCCGGACCGGCGGGCCGCCGCTCTCGGTCCATTCGATGTCGCAGCGGCCGTCGTCGCGCACCGACCAGCTCACCCGCAGCCGGCCCGATGATCGCGACAGCGCACCGTACTTCGCCGCATTGGTGGCCAACTCGTGCAGCACCAGCGCCAGCACCGAATAGGCGCGGGAATCCAGGCCGACGTCGGGACCATCCAGCGTGATCTGCGTGGCCGGGTAGGGCGATAGTTCGGCGCGGATCAGATCGAGCAGCGCCCCGCCGCCGTCGGACCGCACCACCTGATCGTGCGCGAACGACAGCGCCATGATCCGCCCGCGCAAGGCCGAGGCGAACTCCTCTAGCGATTTGCCTTCGCCGGCCGGCTGGTTCACCAGCGATTTGATCAGCGCCAGGATGTTCTTGACGCGGTGGTTCAGCTCCTCGTTGAGCACGCGCTGGCGCACTTCGGCCTTCTTGCGCTCGGCCGAGAGAATTTCGCTCTGCCGCAGCAGCACTTCGCGCAAGCCGACCTGGACGGTGGCCGCAGTGTCGCGATCATCCGCGCTCCACGGGATCGACTGGCCTTCGACCTGCTCTTTCCAGATCGAGAAACTCTTACGCGGCGTCAGCCGGTCGCCCAGTGGCCCAGTGTCGTAAGTTTTGTTCGGATCGCCCGCCCAGTTCAGCGTCTGCACCTGCTCCTTGCGGAAAAACAGCAAGTAATCGCCGGCGGTCTGCGACAACGGGATAGCCAGCATGCCGGCGGCCGCACCCGTATAGTCGGTCGCCGCCACGATCCGATCGGCGAGGGCATGGGTGGCGACGATCTCGTTGCCGGCCCGGCCGGTGAGCAGATACATGATCGACGGCAGCGCATTCGCCGGCGGCGTCGAGCCATGCGCGGTCCAGACGCCGTTCATCCACAGCCCGACGCCGTCGCTCGGAATCAGGTCGGCAATGCGCGGGAGATTCGCACGCAGGAAGTCGTCGACCGAGGCATCGAACGACATCTGGCTGGTCAGCGCATCGAGCGTCCGGCGGGTGCGCAGCGACGACTGGAAACGGCGCTGGTGATGGACCGCGGTGAAATGCAGCGAGAAGAAATCGGCGAACATTTCGGCGGCGACGCGCTGGGCCATCGGCACTACACGCGGTTCGTAGTGATGGCAGGCGATCAGCCCCCACAGCGTGCCGTCGATGATGATCGACAGCGACATCGAGGCGCTGACGCCCATGTTGCGCAGATATTCGAGATGGATCGGCGAGACGCTGCGCAGGTGCGCGAACGACAGATCGAGCGCGGCGCCGGAAGCATCGCGCTCCGGCACGATCCGGCTGCTGTCGCCGCGCGAATCCGAGATCACGCGGATCGCGTTCTTTAGATACAGCAGTCGCGCCTGCTGCGGGATGTCGGAGGCCGGGAAGTGCTGGCCGAGAAAGCTCTCGAGGTCGCTGCGCTTGGCCTCCCCGATCACCTTGCCGGATCCGTCGGCCGCGAAGCGATACATCATCACCCGGTGATAGCCGAGCATCGCCTGCAGATAGCGCGGCACCCGCGCCGCCATCTCGTCGAGCGACTTCAGCTCCTTGGTGCGTGCGATGATCTGCCGCGTCAGCCGTAGCGGGTTGTCGGCCTGGTCGGCGGCCGCGGGCTCGAATTCGATGATCGAGGTGCCGTCGTGATGATGCAGCGAGACGTCGAAGGTGCGTCCGGTGCCGCCGTCGCGCCAGCCGAAGATCAGCGCCGGCCGCTTCGGATCGGAGGCCTGCGCCAGCGCGTTGCGTAGCGTATGGGCTTCGGTCTCGCCGAAGTAATCGGCCAGCAGCTCGCCGACCCGCGGCGTCTCGCGGCCCAGGATCGCGCCGGCGTTCTCCGAGATGCGCGTGATCCGTACCGCTTGCGAGTCGCACGCCAGCAGGCAGCCGCGCGGCTGAATGCTGCCGGGAATATGGATCGGCTCGCGATCGCAAGAGGTGAGATCGACCTTATGCGGCACGGCGTGCCCTCCGCGTCGTCGCGGCGCACGTTGCTACACACCTGATCTCATTTGAGCGATGAGCAGAAGCCGTCGTCGATAGGATCGTTGCGCCTACAGCCAATGGGTGCCTTACGGTGTGGGGAGGGGCGAGCTGACAAGCCGTCCACCGGGCTAAGGCTGGAGACACTCGCAACGTGCCTCGCTTGGACGCTGGAACCAATGTAGCCGCAGCGCATTATTTGTTCCGTTCACTAGTAGACAGAGGAACAGCCGTGATCGCCTCTTCTGAGCGACCGAACAACAACTTGTTGCGAGCACTGAGCCCGAGCGATTTCGAGCTGGTGCGTCCGCATCTGAGGTGCGAGACCCGGGCCGCCGGCGATCTGTTGTATCGCCCCGGCGATCACGTCGGCAGCGCGTTCTTCCCGTGCGGGCCGAGCCTCGTCTCCTATGAGGTGACCGACGGCGACGGCCGCGGCGTCGAGACGGTGCTGGTTGGGCGCGAAGGCGCGGTCGGCGGCATCGTCAGCTCCGGTTTCCTGCCGGCGTATTGCCTGATCGTCGTCAAGTTCGAGGGCCCGTTCGTCCGCATGCCGATCCTCAACATTCAGGCCGCCAAGGATCGGTCGCCGAGCTTCAAGGCCTTTTTCGCGCGTTACGCCGACTGTCTGATGGCGCAGATGTTTCAATCGACCGCGTGCAACGCGATCCATTCGATCGAGCAGCGCACCGCGAAGTGGATCGCGGCGGCGATGGACCGCACCGGCGACAGCATGGTGCCGCTCACCCATGAACAGCTCGCCGCGATGATGGGCGTCGGCCGCAGCTACACCAGCCGCGTGCTGCAGGCATTTCGCCAGGAGGGCATTCTCACGACGCGGCGCGGCGCCCTGATCGTCGACGATGCCGACAAGCTGCGGTCGCGGGCCTGCCGCTGCAATGATGCGGTGAAGGAGCACTTCGACGTGGTGCTGCGCGGGGTCTATCCCGAGCCGGACGACGCTGCCGCGTAGCTTTCGGAGAGCTTCAGCGCGCCGGTGCGCGCTTCAGGTGCAGGTAGCCGGGATCGAATTCGCCGATCTTGGCGAGCCCCTGCCAGTTGCGGATCGTCAGCACCCCATAGCGGAAGTCCATCGTCTTCGACGCCCGCAGCGACGAGATCGTGCGATTGACGGTGGCGATCGCCATGCCCAGCGTGTCGCCGAGTTGGGCGAGGCTGATCGGGAGCTGCATCGAGTTACCGTCGGTCAGCTTCGAGACCTCGGCACGGTAGAACAATTCGCAGAACAGATGCGCCATCCGCGCCTTCATCGTCCGGGCCGAATTGTTGGTGATCGCTTCGCGGAAAATCGCCGCGTCCACGAGGGTTTCGCGCCAGATCGCAAAGCCGAGACCGGGCCGGGCTTCGAACATCCGCAGGATCTCCCGATGCGGGATGATCGCCGTCACCGCGTGCCCAATCGCACACAGCGAATGATCCATCCGCTCCAAAAAAACCCCCTGCGCATCCGGCAGGTCGCCGACCATGTGAAACGACAGGAATTGGCGGCGGCCGTTTCGCTGCAAATGGTACCGTCCGACCATGCCTTCGACGACGAGTGCGGCGCCCTTCGGCGTTTCGCCTTGGCGGATCAGATCCTCGCTGCTCTCGAGCTCCCGCAGCGTAAAACTCAAATTGCGGATTGCGGTGAGGTCATCGGCCGACAGACGGGAATGCTCGCGCAGTTTGTCGATCAGGACGCGATGGACATCCTTCATGGTCCGCCTTTCAAGTTAGATCATCTGATAGGGTTGATGGAACTTGGGGGCTTCAACTCCGGGAGGCGGCAGAGGTTTCTATTTTTTCGGACGCCGGGCGGCAGCGGTCGTCGTCGCTTGCGAGGCATGGCTCTGACGTGCTCTGTCGGACGAATCATGACTGCGCGAGGATGACCGATGAACGACTTCAGCCGGCTCTGGCTGGTGCGGCATGCGCCGGTGGATGGGCCAAAGGGCGTGATTCACGCTCCCGACGCGCCGGTCGATCTCGGCGACACTGCGGTGCTCGCTGCGCTCGGCGAAAAACTGCCGCACGATGCGACGGTGGTCGCAAGCCCGAGCCGGCGTACGCGCGAGACCGCCGCAGCACTCCGCTTCGATGCGATGCTCGACCCCGATTTCCGCGAGCAGGATTTTGGCAGCTGGACCGGGCGCCGTCACGACGATCTGTCGCGCGAACTCGGCCCGGCCTACGATGCATTCTGGCAGGATGCGGCGCGCTTGGCGCCGCCGGGCGGCGAGAGCTTCGTCGATCAGATCGAACGGGTGCGGCGCGGTCTGGCGCGGCTGCCCGCTGGTGACGTCGTGCTGGTGGTACACTCCGGCACCATTCGCGCCGTACTGGCGATTGCCCTTAAGGCATCCCCCGAGGCTGCGCTCAGCTTTGTGATCGATCCGCTGTCGCTGACGCAGATCGACCGGCTGGGTTCGTCCGGCTGGCGGATCGTCTGGGTCAATCGCGTAGTCGGTTAGGCTGGCCGTTTAGAACGAAGCCTTTTTGCTTGCACAGGCTGCAGCCCCGTGCTCTGGTTTTGACGTCTTCGGTGCCTCGCGTGCGAGGTGAAACTGGGAATACGGTGCGGTGTTTTTCGCCAAATCCGTAGCTGCCCCCGCAACTGTAAGCGGATCTGTCCGGATCATATGCCACTGACGCCATCGGCGTCGGGAAGGCGATCCAGACGACATCCGTGAGCCAGGAGACCGGCCGAAGACGGAAGCATCTAACCGATCGACGGCGGGTCGAGAGCGGAGCAGCGATGACCGAATTCTCTTAGCAGGCAAAGCCGCGCGCGGCGCAGGAGCAGCGTCACGCGACGCTTGGCATCGCCTAGCACTCATCCCCCTTCAATCAGAATCAGCCACAGCGCCGCCGCGATCGAGCCGGCGGCCAATTGCTGCGGCGCGAGGGAACGGTCATGGAGCCGAAAGACACAACGACCAACGAAGCCTTCAAGGGCTTCACCAACGAGGCCTGCCCGTTTCTGCCGTGCCATCGCGGCGTCGAGCGGGAATTCAACTGCCTGTTCTGTTACTGCCCGCTGAGCGCCTATCAGTGCCCCGGCCCCTACAAGACCTTCGTCGATCGCAATGGGCTGACGCGCAAGGATTGTTCGGACTGCACCTTGCCGCACAACGGCTATCGGCGGTCGTGGAATTTCATCCAGCGCTGGTTGGAGCGGCCGGTGCCTTGGGACAGCCAGCCCCAGGATCCGCGCCGCCTCAAGCGTGAAGTCTCGGAAAGCGGCGACTGAACATTGCCGCCGCCTCCGCACCGCTGGATTGCAGCGGCAGCGGAGGCGCCGGCATTTTTCGCGTTAGAGCGAGCGGGCGATCAGCAGCTTCATCACCTCGTTGGTTCCGCCATAGATCTTCTGAATCCGCGAGTCGATGAACATCCGGCCGATTGGGTATTCCTGCATGTAGCCGTAGCCTCCGTGCAGTTGCAGGCACTCGTCCACGGTCTCGACCTGCTTCTGCGTCGTCCACCATTTCGCCATCGAGGCGGTGACGGCGTCGAGATTGCCGGCGATCAGCTGCACCAGACAGAAGTCGACGAACACCCGTGCGATGAAGGCTTCGGTCTTGCGTTCGGCGAGCGTGAAAGCTGTATTCTGGAATTCGATAATCGGCTGGCCGAACGCCTTGCGCTCCCGCGTATACTCCGAAGTCAGCGCGACCGCGCGCTCCATCGCCGCCACGGCGCCGATCGCGATGATCAGGCGCTCTTGCGGCAGCTGCTGCATCAGCTGCACGAAGCCTTTGCCCTCTTCGCCGCCGAGCAGGTTCTCCTTCGGCGTGCGGGCATTCTCGAAGAACAGCTCGGAGGTGTCGGAGGCGTGCAGGCCGATCTTGTCGAGGTTGCGGCCGCGCTTGAAGCCGGGGTTGTCCTTGGTCTCCAGCACGATCAGCGACAGCCCTTTGGCGCCGGCACCGCCGGTGCGGGCAACCACGATGATCAGGTCGCAGTTCTGGCCGTTGGTGATGAATGTCTTCTGGCCGTTGATGACGTAGTCGTCGCCGTCGAGCTTGGCGGTGGTGCGCACGCTCTGCAGGTCCGAGCCGGTGCCGGGCTCGGTCATCGCGATCGCGCCGATCAGCTCGCCGCGCGCCATGCCGGGCAGCCAACGCCGCTTCTGCTCTTCCGAGCCATAGTTGAGGATGTAGTGCGCCACGATGCCGCTCGACACGGTGACGCCGGACAGCGCGTCGGGGACGATCTTCTCCATGTCCTCATAGACCGCGGCATCATAGGCGAAGCTGGCGCCGAGCCCGCCATACTCTTCCGGAACGCTGGGCAACAGCGCCCCCATTTCGCCGAGCTTCAGCCAGGCCGAACGATCGACCATCTTCTGCTTGCGCCACTTGTCGCCATGGGGTGCGAGGTCCTTGGCGAGGAATTTGCGAAACTGGTCGCGGAACGTGTCCAGTTCTTCGGTCATCCAGGGCGATCGGTATTCCATGTTTCCTCACTCGAATGGGCGGCCGCTTGGCACGGCGCATCGCCCGCTGATCTAGGCCAGTTCGGCGGTGCAGGATAGACGTTGCGACCGCCGTATCTTGCGGCGTGTCGCTGCAGGCGGCTGCGCTGTTCGCAGCCGCAGCATGCGCGACGATGGAGGGCGCTCAGGTGGCGCTGTCGATCAGGCTTTCAAGCAGCCGCTTCAGCTCGGCGGTGGCCTTGTCGCCGTAGTTTTCGGCGATATGCGCCTCTTGGCTCAGCGCCAACGTATTGAGACGCTGGGTCAGAGCTTTGCCGCGGTCGGAGGTGTACATCAGCACCTTGCGGCGATCCTCCGGATCCTGGACGCGATACACCAGCGAATCCGAAACCATCCGATCGATCATCTTGGTCAGGGTCGGATGATTAAGCAGCACCGCCTCGGCGAGTTCGCCCATCGAATGGCCCTTGCCGTCGGACAGCACCTTGAGGATGCGCCATTGCTCGACCGGCACCCCTTCGCTGCGTAGCCGTGCTTCGAGCTGGCGGTTGATCTCCCGATTGGCCTGCGCCAGCAGATAGGCGAGGTGTTCGGTGATCGGCGGATTGCGGGTCGGCGATTTGGCCACGATGAGACTTTATCGTTCCGTCTGAGTGAATCGGATGCGCAGTTTGCTGCATCTATATGCACAGCAATCCTTGAAGATTCAATATTTTCGAATAGCATCGATCGTCGAACCCGGGGAGGGGACTTCGGCGGGATCACCCGCACCTGGCAGGAGAGGGCGTGCTTTCGGCTGTCGATCTCGGACATAGTGGCGCCTATGGAGTGCCGCCGCTCGGTCTTCTCGAGCGCGGCGCGCTTACCGACGCGCGTTGGGTGGAAGGGCCGGGAGACGGCGGCGGCGCGGCCTCGCGCCGCGCACGCAACAAGCTTCGCGTTGCGAATTTCGTCACCTTCCAGGGCTCGCCCGGGCTGTGGGGACCGGCCTCGACCAATGCGGCGCTGCTTGCGGCTGCGGAAATCAACAAGCGCGGCGGCATCCTGGGCCGCGAGGTCGAACTGGTGTTCAGCGATGCCGGGGGGCCGATCGAGGATGTCGCTCGGCGGGTTGCGCTGGCGGTCGACTACGACGACGTCGATATCGTGATGGGCTCGCACATCAGTGCAGTGCGGGTGGCACTGCGGAACGCCATCCGAGGTCGCGTGCCCTACATCTACACGCCGGTCTATGAAGGCGGCGAGCGTGCTCCTGGCGTGATGGCGATCGGGGAGACGCCGCGCTGGCAGAGCCGGCCGGCAATCGACTGGCTGGCCCGGGAGAAAAGGGCGCAGCGCTGGTACCTGATCGGCAGCGATTACGTCTGGCCATGGCTGTCGCATCGCGCTGTGAAGAAGTACATCAAGGATGCCGGCGGCAAGGTGGTCGGCGAGGAATTCGTGCCGCTCGGCGAGGACGATCACGAACGGCATCTCGACCGGATCCGCGCCGCCCAACCTGACGTCGTGCTGATTTCGCTGATCGGCAACGACAGCGTGACGTTCAATCGCTCTTTCGCCGAAGCTGGGCTTTCGAGCCATGTCCTCCGGTTGGCCGGCGCGATGGACGAGACGGTGTTGCTGGGCATCGGCGCCGACAACACCGAAAACTTGTTCTGCGCATCGGGCTATTTCGGCTGTTACGACTGCACCGCCAACGATGCGTTTCGCGATTCTTATCGCCGGATGTTCGGACCGACGGCGCCGCCGATCGGGTCGGTCGGGCAGTCCAACTATGAAGGTCTGCGATTTCTGGCGACGATTGCCGAGAAGGCGCAGACGCTGCAGGCCCGCTCGCTGCTGCAGGCGGCGCGCAATGTCGTGTACCAGGGCGGCCGCGGCGACGTGACGATCAGAGACGGCCGTGCACGGATGACGATGCACCTTGCCGAGGCCGACGGTCTGGATTTCAAGCTGCTCCGCACCTTCTAGACGGCGCCATTCGCGCTCGCGCTATTCAGTCGCAAAATAATACTTGAAATGGAAAATATTTCCGTATGTATTATCACCGCGGCGCGGCGCCATTCGTGCGTGCGCCGCTCCAGGCCTTCCCCGGGCCCGCATCGCCGATCCGCCTACGCGCAGGAGAATGATCTTGGCCGTTTCGCTTCCCACCCCGACGCAGCTTCTCGAAGTCGCCGATCAGTGCGGCCTGTCGCTCACCGACGAGGACATCGTCTCGTTTCGTGGGCTGATGCAGCCATCGATCGATGCCTACAACGTGGTTGCGGCGCTGCCCGACGAAGTGCCCCTGGTGAAGTACCCGCGCACGCCCGGCTACACACCCGGCCCGGACGAGAACCAACGTAACGCCTGGTATCGCAAGGCGAGCGTGCAGGGCGCGCCCTTCGGCAAGCTCAAAGGCAAGACGGTCGCGCTGAAGGACAACATCATGCTGGCCGGCGTGCCGATGATGAACGGTTCTTCGACGCTCGAAGGCTACGTGCCGGACTTCGACGCCACCGTCGTCACCCGCATCCTCGACGCCGGCGGCGAGATTCTCGGCAAGACGCATTGTGAGCATTTCTGCATGTCCGGCGGCAGCCACACCGGCTCCAATGGCCCAGTGCACAACCCGCACAAGATGGGCTACTCGGCCGGCGGCTCGTCCTCAGGTAGCGCTGTGGTGGTGGCGCTGGGTGAGGCCGATATGGCGATCGGCGGCGACCAGGGTGGCTCGATCCGGATGCCGTCGTCGTTCAGCGGCACCTACGGCATGAAGCCGACCTGGGGCCTCGTGCCTTACACGGGCATCATGCCGATCGAGATCTATGTCGATCACACCGGGCCGATGACGGCGAACGTCGAAGACAATGCGCTGCTGCTCGAAGTGCTCGCGGGCGACGACGGTTACGACCCTCGCATCCGCGCGCCCAAGGTGCACGAGTACACCAAGGCGCTCGGCCAAGGCATCAAGGGCATGAAGATCGGCATCGTCCGCGAAGGCTTCGAGCAGCCCGGCGCAGAGCCAGCCGTGAACGAAAGCGTCCGCGAGTCCGCCAAACGCCTCGCTGGCCTCGGCGCTACCATCGAGGAAATCTCGATCCCTGCGCACAATCTGGCCGGCGCGGTGTGGATGCCGATCGGCACCGAGGGTATGACCCAGACCATGATGGTGGGGGATGGCTACGGCCTCAGCCGCCCGGATCTTTACTCGACGACGCTGATGAAAGCTCATCGCGGCTGGCGCGGCCAAGCGGACTCGCTGTCCGAGACCACCAAGATGATGCTGTTGCTCGGCACCTATATCAACAACACCTTCGGGCCGCGTTACTACGGCAAGGCCGTCAACATCTCGCGGCGCATCACCGCCGCCTACGATGCGGCGCTGGCAAATTTCGATCTTCTGCTGATGCCGACGACGCCGATGAAGGCAACGCCGCTGCCGGCGCCGAACGCCCGCCGTGAGGAAGTGATCGGTCGCGCATTCGAGATGATCACCAACACCGCGCCGTTCGACATCACCCATCATCCGGCGATGTCGATCCCCTGCGGCATGGTCGATGGCCTGCCGATCGGCCTGATGCTGGTCGGCAAGCACTTCGATGAACCGACGATCTACCGTGCGGCCCACGCGTTCGAACAGTCGGGCGACTGGAAGACGATGTAGCAACGCGCGCGAGGTCCGTCAGCCGGTAACGCCGAATGGAAAACCTGTTCGCCGCCCTGTTCGAAATCCTGAGCTTCGGGTCCATCGTCGTGCTGGTGGTGCTGGGGCTCGGGATCATCGCCAGCATGATGGGCATCTTCAACTTCGCGCAGGGCGAATTCGTCCTGCTCGGTGCCTACATCACCTACCTGGCCCACACCGCCGGCCTGCCGGTGTGGACCGGCATGGTCGCGGCGCCGTTCGTGGTCGGGGCGTTCGGATTGGTGCTCGAACGGCTGATCGTGCGGCGCTTCTACGCCGCGCCGATCGTGGCAATGCTCGGTACCTATGCGCTCGGCCTGATCATCCGCGAGATCGTGCGCGGCCTGATCGGCGGCCTCTACATCTCGGTGCCGGAGCCGGTCGGTGGTTCGATCACCATCGGTGACATGCATCTGTCGACATGGCGGCTGGTGATCGTGATCGTCACCGCGCTGGTGATGATTGGAAGCTATCTGCTGCTGTCGCGCACCGCGTTCGGCCTGCGGGTCCGCGCCTCGCTGGAGAACCCGGCGTTGGCGCGTGCCTCCGGCATCTCCACCAACGCAATCTATGGTGCCACCTTTGCTTTCGGTGCGGCACTGGCCGGCCTCGCCGGCGCCCTGATCGTTCCGGTGTTCTCGCTATTTGCCGATCTCGGGCTGCGCTTTCTGATCCAAGGCTTCATTGCCGTGATGGTCGGCGGCGTTGGGTCCTTCGCCGGGCCGGTGGCCGGGGCCGGCATCATCGGCACGCTGTCGGCGGCGCTGCCCTGGGTGATTCAGCCGGTGATCGCCGACGTCCTCGTGTTCGTGCTCGCCATCATCTTCATCAAATTCCGGCCGCAGGGCCTCGTTTCGGGAAAAGGGATCTAGCCTGATGTCCAGCGACTTCAGCTTTCAGCTCGACCGCCGCCGCTTCCTCTCCAGCTTCGCCTTTGCCAGCACCGCCATTGCTACCGGCGTCGGAAGCTGGGTGATCCCGGCGGATTGGGCCAATGCCGCCGAAGGTCCGATCAAGGTCGGCGTCGCCACCGACATCACGGGGCCGATGGGCTATGCCGGCAACGCGGACGCCAACGTCGCCAAGATGGTGGTGAAGCAGATCAACGATGCCGGCGGTCTGCTCGGCCGGCCGCTCGAATTGCACATCGAGGATACCGCGTCGAACGAAGCGGTCGCGGTCGGCAATGTCCGCAAGCTGGTTCAGCGTGACAAGGTCGATGTCGTGCTCGGTGGCATCACGTCCTCGATGCGCAACGCCATCAAGGACGTCATCGTCGCTCGCGGCAAGACGCTGTACATCTATCCGCAGCTCTATGAGGGCAAAGAGTGTACGCCGCATCTGTTCTGCACCGGTCCGACTCCGGCGCAGCAATGTGACGAATTCATCCCCTGGCTGATCAAGAACGGCGGCAAGAAGTTCGCGCTGCCGAGCGCCAACTATGTCTGGCCGCACACCCTCAACGTCTATGCCCGGAAGGTGATCGAGGCCAATGGCGGCGAGGTGGTGCTTGAAGAGTATTACCCGCTCGACCAGATCGACTTCTCGTCCACCGTCAGCCGCATCATTTCCAACAAGGTCGACGTGGTGTTCAACACCGTGATTCCACCTGGCGTCGGCCCGTTCTTCAAGCAGCTCTATGAAGCGGGTTTCCTGAAGAACGGCGGTCGGCTCGCCTGCGTGTATTACGACGAGAATACGCTCGGCATCAATCAGCCGGCCGAGATCGAAGGCCTGGCGAGCTGCCTCGATTATTTCAAGGCGCTCGCCAAAGACGATCCAGTCAGCGCAAAACTGCAGGCCGAATACGACAAGGCTTATCCGGGCAATTTCCTGTTCGCGGCCGGCAGCGCCGCCACCGGCACCTATCGCGGCCTCAAGCTGTGGGAGGCGGCTGTGAAGGAAGCGGGCAAGATCGATCGCGACGGCGTCGCCGCTGCGCTCGACCACGCCAAGATCATCGAAGGTCCCGGTGGCCCGGCCGAGATGGTGCCCGGCAAGCGCCACTGCAAAATGAAGATGTACACCGCAGTCGCCAAGAGCGGCAGCTACGAGATCGTCGCGCGGAGCGAAGGTCTGGTCGACCCGAAGGAATGCTGATGCGGTCACCAGCGTCTCGCCCGGCCAGAATTCACATGCCGCGCCGTGTGGGCGCGCACGGACGTCACCTCTCCGAGCGCGCGGGTGGGTGATCGCATATGGATGAATTGTTCGGTCGCTGCATCCACCCCGAGTCGTCCCCGCGCAGGCGGGGACCCATAACCCCTGCCGCTCCGAGTCGAGAGATGTCTCTGCCTTCGGGCTCCAATCGGGAGACTGCGGCGTATGGGTCCCCGCCTGCGCGGGGACGACGTGCGGAGAGGCAACGCCGGAATCCCGCACCAGTACCCGGCGCGAGTGCCTGTGCGTTCGCTTTGCAGCACCCGCTGCGTCCCATCCGATACGCGGGGCGGCTCGATGACTGAAGCTTCCTCGACTTTCGATACGGTCGCGCCGCTGCGCACCCGGCGCCGCCGCGCGGTGCTGCCGGTCATCGAGATCGTGATGCTCGCGGCGTTCCTGCTGCTGCCGCTGGTGCTGCAGGACTATCTCACCGTGTTCATGACGCGGGTGCTGATCCTGTGCCTGTTCGCGCTGTCGTTCGACCTGGTGTGGGGCTACGCCGGGATCATGAGCTTTGGCCAGGCCGTGTTCTTTGGCGGCGCCGGCTACGGCGTTGCACTGCTTGGTCGCGATCTCGGCATCTCCTCGATGTTGCTGGTGGTGCCGGCCGGCGTGCTGATCGGGTTCGCGCTGGCGCTGCTGATCGGCGGCTTTCTGCTGCTTGGACGCAATCCGTCAAGCGTCATCTTCGTGTCGCTCGGGACGCTGACCGCATCCTATGCGTTCGATCGGCTGGCGCGCGGCTGGTACTATCTCGGCGGCCAGAACGGCATCCCGTCGATCCCGCAGATGACGATCGGCAGTTGCGACCTCGGCGAGGGCGCGGTGTTCTATTATCTGGCACTGGCGATCTTGTTTGCGGTGTATCTCGGTTGCCGCTTTCTGGTGCGGTCACAGTTCGGGCTGGCGTTGGCCGGCCTGCGGGAGAACGAGCAGCGGATCGCCTTCTTCGGCTACAAGGTTCAGCATCTCAAGGCGATCGTGTTCTCGCTCGGCGGTGCGATCGCGGGGCTCGCCGGCAGCCTCTACGCCTTCCACGAGGGATTCGTCTGGCCGAATATGCTCGGCGTGGTGATGTCAACGCAGGTCGTGTTGTACGTACTGTTCGGCGGCTCTGGCACGCTGATCGGCGCGGTGATCGGCACCGTGGTGATCGAGATCGTGTCGTTCTGGCTGTCCAATTCCTACCAGGACATCTGGCCGATCATTCTCGGCGCGTTGATGTTGTTGGTGATCCTGTTCCGTCCCGCCGGACTGATCAGCCTGGTTGTCGGCCACAGCGAGCGGATCGGCAGCTTCGGCCGGCCGCCGAGGCTGGGCCGTAAGGAGCGCAGCCATGGCCCTGCTTGAAGCGCGCGGTATGAGAAAGGTGTTCGGCAAGCTCACCGCGCTGAACGGGGCCGAACTGACGGTGCAACCGAACGAGTTTCACGGCCTGATTGGTCCGAACGGCTCTGGCAAGAGCACGATGATGAAATGCATCGCTGGTGCCGAAGTCCCGACTGCTGGCCGCGTCGACTTCAACGGCGCTGATATCACCGGGGCATCACCGGCCGAGCGCGCCCGCGCCGGCATGAGTCTGAAATTCCAGATCACCTCGGTGCTGCCGGCGCTGACGTTGTACGACAACGTGTTGCTGGCGCTGCAGGGCCAGACTGCGCTCACCAAGCTGATGTTCTCGCGCACCCGCGGGCTGCTGCACGACAAGGTGATGGCCATGCTTGAGCAGTTCCGGCTGGTCGATCGCGCCAGTGAGCATGCTTCTTCGCTGTCGCACGGCCAGCAGCAATGGCTGGAGATCGCCATGGCGCTGGCGCCGGGCCCGAAACTGCTCCTGCTCGACGAGCCCACCGGCGGCATGAGCCTGGAAGAGCGCCGCGTCACCGGTGAGCTGCTGGCGCCGATCAAGTCGCGCTGCTCGCTGGTGATCGTCGAGCACGATCTCGATTTCATTCGCGACATCTGCGACCGCCTCACCGTGCTCGATCAGGGCACAGTGCTCGACACTGGAACGGTCGAGCAGATCCAGGCGAGTCCGAAGGTCCAGGAGGTCTATCTCCGCCGTGCTTGAGGATCATTATCTCGACATTCGCGATCTCGATGCCGGCTACGGTCGCAGTCAGGTGCTGTTCGGCGTGTCGTTGACAGCGCCGTGGCGCGGTGGCGTGGCCATTCTGGGCCGCAACGGCGCCGGCAAGACGACGCTGATGAAGGCGATCATGGGCGAACTGCCGGTCAAGCGCGGCAGCGTGTCGCTGGATTCGCGGGACGTCACCAAGCTGCCGACCGAGCAGCGGGTCCGCGCCGGCTTCGGCTATGTGCCGCAGGACCACCCGGTGTTTGCGCGGCTGACGATCCGCGACAATCTTGCGGTTGGGGCGCTGACGAATAAAGACAGCCGCGCGGTCGATCGTGTGCTGGAGATGTTTCCCAAGCTCGGCCAGCGGCTCGACCAAATCGCCGGCACGTTGTCTGGCGGCGAGCGCAAGATGCTGGCGATTGGCCGTGCGATGCTGTCTGAGCCGAGCGTGCTGTTGCTCGACGAGCCGACCGAGGGGGTATGGATCGGTGTAATCGAAGAGATCACCGACCGGTTGATCGCGTTGGCGAAAGAGATTGCCGTGGTGATCGTCGAGCAGCATCTCGACCTCGCCCTGCGCGTCGCTGACCACGCCTTCGTGCTCGACCGCGGCCACGTCGCACTCACCGGCACCGCCGACGAAGTCCGCAACGATCCTCGGCTGCTGCAATATCTGGCGCCGTAATTGCGGCTCCGCCTCTCCCCGTCATTGCGAGCGAAGCGAAGCAATCCAGACATTGTGCACTGAGCTGGATTGCTTCGTCGGCTTCGCCGCCTCGCAATGACGGGAGAGGGTGGTAGGCGGTCAAGCCTTGGACGGAAGGTCGACGAATTTCGAAATCAGCCGCAGCACCTCGTCCGGCCGGTCGTGCTGCAGCCAATGGCCGGCCTCGGCGACGATCTCGGCGCGAACGTCCGCGAAATAGCGGGAGGCTTCTGCGGCCTGGTCCGGGTCGATGAAGCTCTCACCGGCAAACAGCAGCAGCGTCGGGCAAGTGATCTGCGCCCATAGTTCGGCGTATTCCTGCGGCGCGAGCCGGTGCGGTGCCGTCACCCGTTGATACGGGTCGAATTTCCACGAATAGCTGCCGTCGTCGTTGCGGCGCGCCCCGTGGGTGGCCAGATGCAACGCCAGCTCCGGCGTCAGTCGCTTGTTGTGTGCGCGCATCTGCGCAGCGGCGTCGGCGATCGTTGCGTAGCGGCGCGGCTCGCGGCCTTCCAGCCGCTCCAGCTGCCCGAGCCATTTGATCATCCGCTCGTGGACCGCAGCCATCTTCGCGTCAGGTCGGATCGTGACGCCATCGAGGACCACGAGCCGATTCACCTTCTCCGGAAACGTGCCCGCATACAGCATCGCGATCATGCCGCCCATCGAATGGCCGATCACAGTCGCGGGCGGAGCATCCGCCAGCGGTGGCAGGCGGGTCAGGTCATAGACGTATTCCGGTAGCGCGTAGCTGCCGCCGCGCGCCCAGTCGGAATCGCCATGGCCCCGGAGATCCGGCGCGATCACGTGAAAGTGCGGCTGCAGTGCTCGGGCGAGGCCATCCCAGCTTCGGCCGTGGTCCTTGCCGCCATGAATCAGCAGCAGTGTCGGCGCGGGGGCGTTGCCCCAGTCCCAATAGTGCAGGCGCAGGCCGTGGGATTGATAGAAGTGGCTTTGTGGTTGTTGCATTGTTGTTTTTCGAGCGTTTCCACGGCTGCAATAGCCTGAGCCGGTGACCGCTTCAATGCCCTGCCGGCTGGCAACGCCCGATGGGGGTCCTCATCGGCACAAGCCGACGGGCTGACAATCTGTTGCAACACGGGTATGGAGGGGCTTCGAATATCGCTGCGTGGAGAGCGCGCGGTCCACGTCGCAGACCTCGTGCGCGCGTCTTCAGCGTCCATCATGAATTGAGCGGAGATCCCTTGATGGCTGCGGCCAGCGGAGCCCGAAAGACCTCTCCGGCGCTGAGGCGTGTCGATACCCGCGAGCTACGCGAAAATGCCGTGGTGGCGGCCGAGTTTCTGAAGACGCTGTCGAACGTGTCCCGGCTGATCATGCTGTGTCAGCTCGCCGAAGGCGAGAAGTCGGTGTCGGAACTTACCGAGCTGCTCGACGAACGGCAGCCGACGGTGTCACAGCAGCTCGCGCGGCTGCGCAGCGAAAAGCTGGTGCAGGCACGGCGCGAGGGGCAGCAGGTGTTCTATTCGCTGGCTAGCGAAGAGGTCCGCAGCCTGATCCTTGCGTTGCACGCCACCTTCTGTCGCAAGGATCGCGACAAGGACAGACCCGCGGCAGCCTCGCGCGCGAAGCCCGCGACAGCGCCACGCCGTCAGCGCCAGAGCGTCGACGCCTAAAGACGCGCTGCTTCAGTCAGCCGGCTTGCGGCCAAACAAGCGCTGAAACAGGCCCGGCGGTTTCGGGCCCTGCACGGTCGGAAAGCCGGCCTTGCGCCACGCCAGAATGCCGCCGCCGAGCACGTAAGGCTCACATACGCCGCTCGCCTTGGCTTCGATCTGGCCAGCATACATCCGCGTCCGTCCGCCAGAATGGCAGAAGAAGATCGCCTTGCGTCCCCGCGCTGCGCCGAGATCGCCGTGCTTGAAACCGGTCAGCGGCAGTTCGATCGCGCCGTCGATATGTTCGCGGGCAATCTCGTGACGCTCGCGCACGTCGACCAGCACAGCACCACCTTCGGTCACGAGGCGGTGGGCTTCGATCGGCGAAATCGTCTTCACGCTCATGGGCCATTCGTCTCCATTTTGTTGGCTGAGCGCCGATGCGGCTATCAGCGGAATGTCGTCAGATAGTGACGTTCGAACAAGCGCTTCAGCCAATGAAACAGCTTCATCTTCGGTCCGACGAAGTTGAAGCGCTGATTGCGAAACACCAGCATGCCGGAGTCGAGCATATCGACGATGCAGACCTGCTCCGGCTTGAAGCGAGTGATTGGCTGCTGTCCCGCTTCGATCGCGGCGATGTTGGCCGCAACCGCAATCGCCTGCAGATCGGCCTGATGCGCCTGCTTTGGCATCCAGTCCGGGCCGGGGAATGAACCGGCGTCGCCGGCGACCCAGACGTTGGGCAGCCCCTCGACCCGGCCCAGCTCGTCCGCCTTGATCATGCCACCGGCCGATAGCGGCAGGTCGGTGTTCTCGAGCCAGGCCGGACCGGTCAGACCCGGCATGAACAGGATCAGGTCGGCGTCGATCTCGCCGCCGTCGAGCACCACTTTGCGTTCTTCGAACCGCAGGATGTTGCGGCCGAGCCGAGTCGCGATGCCGCGGTTTTTCATTTCCTGCAGCAGGCCGTCGACCGCGCGCTCGCCGAGCCGCGCGCCGGGGCGTGACGCGGGGCTGAAGAACACGATCTCGAAGCCCGGCCGCTTACCTTGCCGGCGCAGCAGCGCATCGATGATGAACAGGAACTCAAACATCGGCCCGCCACGCATCGCGCCGGGCTCGTTCGGATTGGTGGCAAAGCCGACCGCGATGGTGCCGCCCTTCAGCGCGTCGAGTCGCCGCCCGATCTCTTCGCCGATCTTGATGCCTTCGCACGGGATCAGCGCGTGCTCGATACCCGGCAATTTCCGAATGAAGCGGCCGCCGGCCGCGATGATCAGATGATCGTTACGCAGTTCGTCGCGGTCGGTGACGACAATGCGGCCGCCGTCCTTCAGGCCTGTGGCGGAGGCTTCGACGAAGTCGATCCGGTGTTTGGTCAAGAAACTGTCGAGCGGCACCTTCAGGCGCTCTGCTTGGCGGAGGCCGGCGGGAATCCAGATCGAGCTCGGCAGGAAGTGCAGTTCCCGCCGCGGCGATATCATCGTGATTGCGGCGTCGACGTTATGCTTGCGCAGCTCGCGGGCGGCGGTAAGGCCGGCAAAGCCCGAGCCGATGATGGTGATGTTGCGCATCCTCGCGTATCCTCGTTGGCGCGCGCCGTGTCGCCTCTGGGCGATCCGTCGCATGGCGATGAACCGGCGGTCTGTGACGATGTCACCGCGGCAGCGCGGCCGATCGGGCATCAAGGAAGCGGGCATTGCGAAGGCGCGCGTGCCGCCGCCAAGCTGGCGCAGCAGTGCAGCGTGTTGGAAGGAGAACCGGCATCATGGCATCCGAACATTTCGACATGTGGGAGAGCCGTTTTTCCGCTGACGGCTATCTGTTCGGCACTGCGCCGAACGCTTTTCTGGCGTCGTGCCGTGATCTGCTGCCGAAGCAGGGGAGGGCGCTGGCGATCGCCGATGGTGAGGGCCGCAACGGCGTATTCCTGGCCGAATGCGGGCTCTCCGTATTATCGGTCGATTTCTCGCCGACCGCGCAGGCCAAGGCGCACAGGCTCGCAGCCGAGCGCGGCGTCACGATCGAGACCCGAACCGTCGATCTCTTGAGCTGGCAGTGGCCGAACGGATTCGACGTGATCGCCGGCATCTTCTTTCAGTTCGTCGAACCGGAGCGGCGCCCGCAGATCTTTCAACAGATCCGTGACGCGCTGAAGCCTGGAGGGCTCTTACTGATCGAGGGCTATCGCCCGAAGCAGCTCGTCTACAAGACCGGCGGTCCGAGCCGCGCCGAAAATCTCTACACCCGCGAACTGCTGGAGCAGGCGTTCGGCGATTTCGACAATCTCAGCATTCGCGAGCACGATAGCGAGATCGTCGAAGGCGCCGGTCACGCCGGACTATCGGCGCTGATCGATCTGATCGGATGGAAGCCAAAGTAACCGGCGTCTAATCATCCATCGCGCAACCGTCGAACACGCGCGGTCCGCCAGTCTGCAGCCCGAGCCAAGCGTGAACGGTGGCCTGATCGAAGCCGACTTCACGGCGGTCACCCGATTGCATCAGCGGGCGGCGGATCAGCAGCGGATCCTCGATCATCAGAGCGAGTGCCGCCTCCTCACCGAGCGCGGCGAAATCGATCGCGCCGGCTTTCACTTTCGGCGACGACTGGTTGAACCAGGCGATGAGCGGCTTGTCGCCGAAGAATGGCCGCAGCGTCTCGCGTGTCCACGGCTCGGCCAGCAGGTTGCGCACCTCGAGCTCGTGACCGGATGCGGTGAGCAGCGCCTTCTGTCGCGCGTTGCCGACGCAGCCGGGCTTCTCGTAGAACACGACTTTGGCCATTGCCGAAGGCTCCTTCAACAGATCGTCTTGTGCGCGTGCTGATCGGCACGCGCACTGCAGGCCGATGGCTCTGCCAGTCGCGGTGCGCGGCCGGCCCACCATGTCTCGATCGCTGCGCGGCTGCACGGCAGCTCCGCGCCCTCGTCGCCGATGAACTCGCGCCACGCGTCGGCGCATTTCTCCGGCACCGCGGTGAGGAGCGGCCGTTCGGCGACGATCGCCTCGGCAAATTCGTTGCGCAGACCCTTGCCGGTCGCTTCCTGCTTGGAGAATTTGTTGATCACCACCAGGGCGGCGCCGCTCGCGACCGCACGCGTCACGGCTTGGGCGGACTCGGCCAGGCCGCCGGCGTCGAGCTTGCACGATCCCGCGCCGCTGCCGAGCGTCTGCGAAATCCCGATCGCCTCGCCGGTCATCAGGTCGATCAGCTGCATGTCGATCTTCTTGCCGGCCGCGTCCTTGATGTTTCGCTGCACGATGCCGCCGAGCCGGTCTCCGGCCGCAAGCCGGGCGAATGCGAACTCCGCCAGCAGCGCGTCGACGTCGTCGTCGGCACGATAGATGATCGCGGCGATCCTTGGTGCCTCTGCGCTGCTGTCCGTCATCTCTGCACCCTCCAGTCGGTGTGCTCGTCGTGAGTTCAGCAAGCGCCGTGCCGGTTATTTGGCCGGCGCGTTCGCTTGCTATGCGATTGATTTGTCAATCGTTTCGCTCCGGCGAACCGGCTGCAAGCTTTGGTCGCAAACCTGACAGCGTTGTATAGTCATGGACATAACGATCCGAAGCGGAGATGTTGCGCCGGAACTGCCGCGCGTCAAATGCGCCGAACGACGATACCGGGGACCTGCCGTATGCCTGCCGCCACCACTGCCGAACTGGAGCGCCTGCTCGACGACGATGTGCCCTGCGGCGATTTGACGACCGAGGCGCTGGGCATCGGTGCGGCGTCCGGCGCGATGCAGTTCACCGCCCGCGATCCGATGGTGCTGGCGCTCGCCGAAGATGCCGCCGCGATCATCCGGCTGTGCGGCTGCAAGGTTGAACTCTCTGCTTCGTCCGGCAGTCGGCTCGCGGCGGGCGCGCCGATCCTGACCGCCCGCGGCAGCGCCTCGGGCCTGCTGCGCAGCTGGAAGGTGGCGCAGACGCTGATCGAGATTTGGTCCGGCGTCGCCACCACGGCGCGCGACATCGTCGATGCGGCCCGCGCGGTGTCGCCGACCATCGCGGTCGCCTGCACCCGCAAGAACACACCGGGCACCAAGCGGTTCGCGGTCGCCGCCGTGAAAGCCGGCGGCGCCACCATGCACCGGCTCGGCCTGTCGGAAACCGTGCTGGTGTTCGGCGAGCATCGCGGTTTTCTCGATGAGCCGCTGGCGGCCACGGTGTCTCGGCTGCGCGCCACGCTGCCCGAAAAGAAGCTGATCACCGAAGTGGCGTCGATCGACGCGGCCGTCACCGCGGCCGAGGCCGGGTTCGACGTACTGCAGCTGGAAAAGTTCGCTCCCGCGGATGTCGCGACTTTGATCCAGCAACTTGCCGCCCGGCCGTCGCGCCCGGTGGTCGCGGTTGCCGGCGGCGTCAATGCGGGCAACGCTGCGGCCTATGCCGAGGCCGGTGCTGAGGTACTGGTGACGTCGGCGCCGTACACAGCAAAACCGCGCGACGTTCAGGTGCGGATCACGCCGGAGCGATAACCACAAGTACCACGTCATGGCCGGGCTCGACCCGGCCATCCATCTTCTTGCGAAGAGGATGGATGCGCGGGGCAAGCCCGCGCAAGACGATGCCTATTGACGCGAGGCCTTGATCTTTCAATTCGTGGACTACGACCTTGCGTAACTCGCCGCCCGGTCCGCGATTGTCTCGCGCAGCACCGTCTTTTGGATCTTGCCGTTGGCGTTTCGGGGCAGGGGTGTGGTGCGGATGATGATGCTCTCGGGGACTTTGTAGTCCGACATCCGCGCCGCGCAGTAGGCGGCGACGTCGCGTTCGTTCAGGCTGGCGCCTTCGCTCGTCACCACGATGGCGTTGACGCGCTCGCCGAGCACCGGATCTGGCGTTCCGATGATCGCGGTCTCCAGCACACCTTCGATGCCGCAGATCACGTTCTCGACTTCGGCCGAGAAGATCTTGAAGCCGCCGCGGTTGATCATGTCCTTCTTGCGGTCGAACACGCGAACGAAGCCGTCCTGGTCGATCGAGCCGATGTCGCCGCTGCGCCAGTAGCCGTTCACAAACTCCTTGGCGTTGGCGTCGGGCCGCTGCCAATAGCGCGGCACCACCATCGGGCCCGCGATCAGGAGTTCGCCCGGCTCGCCGGGGGCGACTTCGTTGTCGTCGGCGTCGAGCACACGGACGTGTGCATAAGGGATTACTTGGCCGACGCTGTCCATGTGATCGCGCCAATACGCCTGCGGCATGATCGTGGTCGGCGAGGTGGTTTCGGTCGCCCCATAGGCATTGCGCAGCTGCAGGTTCGGCAGTCGCTTCGCCAGCATCTCGATGGTCGGCACCGGCATCGGCGCGCCGCCGAAGCAGCCGATCCGCCACGCCGACAGATCGTAATGCGCGAAGTCGGGGTGCATCACGGCAAGTGTGTAGATCGCCGGCACCAGGATCGAATAGGTGATCTGCTCGCGCGCCGCGAGGGCAAGGAAGTCGGCGGTCTTGAACGCCTGCCGCATCAGCACCACGCAGCCACCGGCGGCTATCGTCGCGTAGGACACGCCGACGAGGCCGGTGACGTGCGACAGCGGCACCGCGACCAGCCCGCGGTCGCGTTCGGTCAGCTCATGGGCGCGTGCGAACGCGTAGGATGAATGCAGGATGCTGAGATGCGTCAGCTCGGCGCCCTTCGGCTTGCCGGTGGTACCCGAGGTGTAGAGGATCACCGCGGTGTCGTCTTCATGCATCTCTGCGAGCGGTGCGTTCGCCGGATCGGCGGCGAGCAGATCCTCGAAGGGACGTGCACCGTCGGCGCTGCCGTGCGCGACGAAGCGATGCGCAAGCTGCGGCACGTCGGCGGCGGCAGGGATCTCGCCCGCCAGTTCGGCCTCGAACAACACGACCTTGGCGCCGCTGTTGGTCAACAGGAATTCCAGCTCGGCGCGGCGTTGCCGGATGCCGATCGGGACCACCAGGACGCCGAGCCGGTTGCAGGCGAGCGTCACCGCCAGGAACTCCCAGCAATTGCCGAGGAACAGCGCGACGCGGTCGCCCTTGCCGATACCAAGTGCGGACAGCGACACCGCGATCTTGCGCACCAGCAGATCGAGTTCGCGATAGCTGAGCGCGCGGTCATCGACGATCGCGGGACGGTCGCCGAATCGGGCGACTAGATCGTCGAACATGGCTGCGAGATGGGCGGGGCGCTCGGAGAAGCACAACATCGACCGGCCGTCGTAGTGAGTCTCGCGGCGCAGCGCGCCACCGATGCCGGCCTCGGGCCAGAACGTCATGGGTGTTTCCTCGTTGATCGTTGGGACGCCGCGGTTACCTCCACGATCGTCCGGCGGCTGTTTGCAGCGCCACCGCAATTCTATCCCGGCTCGGCCGTGAACCGCCAGCCGGTGCTTCGGTGTGTCATCTCGCGGAAATTATTCGCCTTCCGCGATGGGCTGACACAGCGGCGTCAGCATTGCCACCTAGGATAGCAATTTGCGACGGCGGGAACCGCCGCAAGTCGATATCAGGGAAGAAGCGATGAGACTCTCCGACGTGGAATGTGAATGCGGCGCGCTGTACCGCTGCGCCGAATCCGAAACACTCGACGGTGAACCTGGCAATCTGCATTGCGCCAATTGCGGCCGGATCGTCGAGGCGTGGCAGACCCGCAGCAAGCGCGTGTATCGCTGCGTGCTGACGCCGGATCGCAGCTATCCGGTGGTGCCGCCGCCGCCCGCGCCGTAAGCGCATGCTGGCAGGCGTGTTTGATTTTTCGAAGCGGCGCGACACGTCGTGCCTCGCTTGATGGACGCTTGATCCTATATGGTGGAGGTCGATTTCCCGACG
This sequence comes from Rhodopseudomonas sp. G2_2311, assembly GCF_047501505.1. Classification (NCBI taxonomy): domain Bacteria; kingdom Pseudomonadati; phylum Pseudomonadota; class Alphaproteobacteria; order Hyphomicrobiales; family Nitrobacteraceae; genus Rhodopseudomonas; species Rhodopseudomonas sp. G2_2311. The sequence goes on along the minus strand of NZ_JAZDRK010000016.1, from coordinate 43,973 downwards.
ACGAAGGGCGATAAGTTGCGAACTCCGGTGCTGGCAGCAGGCGGAATCGTGTTGCGGCGCGGCAAAGATCCGCTGTTCGCGGTGGTCCGGATGCGCAAGCGCAACGATTGGGTGCTGCCCAAGGGCAAGCTCGACCACGGCGAGACGCCGCGTCAGGCCGCCGAACGCGAGGTGCTGGAAGAGACCGGCCACGTCGTCGTGGTCCACGAGTTCATCGGCACGCTCGCTTATGATTCCGGCGGCCGCTCCAAGGTGGTGCATTTCTGGCGGATGGAAGCCGAGCCGCGGCAGACCCTGCCGCTGATGAAGGACATCCGCGCGGTCGATTGGCTGCCGCTCGACGAAGCCCTGCAGCGGCTGTCTCGTAGCTACGAGCAGGCATTTCTGACCGAGATCGGGCCGCTGGTGCTGAAATCCGCCGGCCACTTCGTATCTGCAACTCCCGCAGCGCCGCCGCCACCGCGCTGCCCGACCAGCCCGTTGCCGACCGGAGACGAGATCATCACCGACCTTGCCGAAGCTCCGTCTTTAGCGCTCGAACAGCCCTCGGACGCCATCGAACCAGAGCCGCCGCTGTCGATGCTGCAAAAACTGCGGCGATGGCTGCGAGGGGCGACGCGCTCCTGAGCGCTCTGCTCCGGGGCGGTCCTCTGCTGTCCGGATTTTCCTGACATTTGACGCACGTCAAATGACCCCTCCTGCCGCCGCCTATCGTTCGCGAAATGTGGCCGCAGGGCCACAGGCAGGAAACGTCATCAGGGGATGCCATGAGTGAGGCATTGGCGGCTGGCGCCGGACGCGCCAAGCGCGAGATTTTCGGGACGCCGATCTTCGGACCCGAAGCGGCGCAGAAAGGTTACGCTCTCAACAAGATGTGCTTCTCGTTCAACGACGCCGGCGCGCGCGCCGCGTTCGTGAAGGACGAGGCTGCGTATTGTGCGCGCTACGGTCTCACCGCGGCGCAGACCGAAGCGATCCTCAAGCGCGATCTGCTCAAGCTACTCGACGAGGGCGGCAACGCCTACTACCTCGCCAAGTTTGCCGGCATCCTCGGCCTCAACATGCAGGACATCGGTGCGCTGCAGACCGGCATGACGGTCGAGCAGTTCAAGGCGAAGCTGCTGGCGGCGCGGGACAATTGAGAGGGGATTGCTGACATGGCGACGATCATCGGCGGCCTGGCCGCTTCGCACGTCCCCGCGATCGGCGGGGCGATGGCCAAGGGCCTCCAGAAAGACCCGTATTGGGCGCCGTTCTTCGACGGCTTCGATGCGCCGTGCCGCTGGCTGGAGGCGGCCAAGCCCGATGCCGCGGTGGTGATCTACAACGATCACGGACTGAACTTCTTCCTCGACAAGATGCCGACCTTCGCGGTCGGTGCCGCGCCGGAATATCGCAACGACGACGAGGGTTGGGGCATCCCGGTGATGGCGCCGTTCAAGGGCGACACCAAACTGTCGTGGCACATCATCGAGACGCTGGTGGAGTCCGAGTTCGACCCCGTCACCTGCCAGGAGATGCTGGTCGATCACGCCTACAGCCTGCCGATGGAGCTGTTCCTGCGCGGCCGCGCCCATGACATTCCGACCGTGCCGGTGGTGGTCAACACCGTGCAGCATCCGCTGCCGTCGCTGCGCCGCTGCTTCAAGCTCGGCCAGGCGATCGGACGCGCCATCGAGAGCTATCCGGAAGACCTGAAAGTGGTGGTGATCGGCACCGGCGGGCTGTCGCATCAGCTTGAAGGCCAGCGCGCCGGCTTCATCAACACCGCGTTCGACAAGCGCTGCATGGATGCGATGACCGATGATATCGAGGGACTGCTCGGGATCGACCCGCACGAACTGGTCGAGCTCGCCGGCAGCCAGGGCGTCGAGGTGATGAACTGGGTCGCAATGCGCGGCGCGCTCACCGGCGACGTCCACGAACTGCACCGCAACTATCACCTACCGATCTCCAACACCGCGTCGGGCATCATGCTGATCGAGAACCGGCCGAGGCTGGCGCAGGCGGCGTAGGTCGTTACGCGAGACAAGGCGCTGCTCCGCCCGTGCCGGGGGCCATCTTTCGAGATGCTCCGGCTTCGCCGGGGCCCCTCAGGATGAGAGGATTGGCGCAAGTAGCTGGTTCGGTTCGTCAGTACGTTTCCCGTCATTGCGAGGAGCGCAGCGGCGAAGCAATCCAGCTCGGTGTGTGATCCTGGATTGCTTTGCTTCGCTCGCAATGACGATGAACAGCGCAGCGCCTACGCCTCTTCGCTCATCACGCGTCGATAGTCGCGTGGACTGTGGCCAGTGCGGCGTTTGAAGAAGCGGCAGAAATAGGCGGGGTCTTCGAAGCCGAGCTCGAACGAGAGCTTGGAGATCGGCGCTGCTATGTAAGTCAGCCGGCGGCAGGCTTCGCGGGTGAGACGCGCATGGACCACGTCGAGCGCGCTCTGACCGGTTTCGGCTTTCGCCAGCCGATTGAGGCGCTCCGGCGTCATACCGAGCGCGTCGGCGTAGCGTGCGATCGGCCAGTGCTCGCAATGGTGGGCTTCCACCAGGAGCAGGAAGCGGGTGAATTGATTGCCGCCGCGCGCCGCATAGCGCGCCTGCCGCTCGCTCTGCTGCGCCAGCCGCCAGATGATGGCGCGACCGAGCCATAACGGCACCGGGGAATTGCCGGCATCCGGCGAGGCGAACTCGTCGGCAAGCTCGGCGAATAATCTGTCGATCCGCCTCGTGGCGGCCCCGTCAGGTTCGAATTCCAGGATGCGGGCCGCGGCAAACAGATCGCGCAGCGCCTGGCCGGTCGCCGGCACGTCGCCCTCGATCATCGCGTGCGGATTAAAGGTGAAGACCTGACCTTCGGTGTGCGGCGAGAATTTGAAGCCGTGAACGACGCCGGGCGGCACGATCACCGCGACCGGACCATCGCGTTGCACGCGCTGCTCATCGAGCGCGATCGTCGCTTTTCCAGAGCCAATCCAAAGGATCTGATGCAGGCTGCGGTGGGCGTGGACGTCGATCTCCCACTGATACAATCGGCTGCGCGATTGAATCGCTTCGACATGCAGCATGTCGACCGGCGCGGCGGGCGTCTCGCCGTACAGCGCGAAGATCGGAATTGCTGCTTTGCTGCGTGAACGGGCCATCGGCGCAGCTAAGACTGAACGTCGGAAAAGTGCAAGTTTTTGTCACCGCGGCGTCTCACGGCGCGAGGTGGTGCCAACTACACTCCGACGATCGCCGCAACTAATAGACAAACAAACGAACTGGGCGGCCTTAACAAGAGAGGAAATCAGCTCATGTTCAGCTTCGATCCTTATTCGCCCGTCGTCGATGCCGATCCGTTCCCGCTCTACAAGACGCTGCGTGACGAACATCCGGTGTACTGGAGCGAGCCGGCGCAGATGTGGATTCTGTCGCGCTATCTCGACGTCGCCGGCGCCGGCAGCAACTGGCAGGTGTTCTCCTCGGCCAAGGGCAACCTGATGACCGAGCTGCCGAACCGGGCCGGCGCCACCCTCGGCACCACTGATCCGCCGCGCCACGACCGGCTGCGCGGACTGGTGCAGCACGCCTTCATGAAGCGTAATCTCGAGGCGCTGGCCGAGCCGATGCGGGAGATCGCCCGCGATGCCGCCGAGGCGCTGCGCGGCCGCGACCAATTCGATTTCATCAGCGACTTTTCGTCCAAGTTCACCGTGCGGGTGCTGTTCGCGGCGCTCGGCCTGCCGATGGGCGATGAGCAGACGGTCCGCGACAAGGCGGTGCTGATGGTGCAGAGCGATCCGGTCACCCGCGCCAAGGGGCCGGAGCATCTCGCCGCTTACGCCTGGATGCAGGACTACGCGTCGAGCGTGATCGCGCAGCGGCGCGCCGAGCCGAAGAACGATCTGATCTCGCATTTCAGCATGGCGGAGATCGATGGCGATAAGCTCGACGAGCGGGAGGTGCTGCTTACCACCACGACGCTGATCATGGCCGGCATCGAGTCGCTCGGCGGCTTCATGAGCATGTTGGCGCTGAACCTGGCGGATTTCGCCGATGCGCGCCGCGCGGTGGTGGCCGATCCGGCGCTGCTGCCGGATGCGGTCGAGGAGTCGCTGCGCTACAACACCTCGGCGCAGCGATTTAAGCGCTGCCTGCAGAGCGACCTGACGCTGCACGGCGTCACCATGAAGGCGGGGGATTTCGTCTGTGTGGCCTATGGCTCGGCCAATCGCGACGAACGGCAGTTTCCGAATCCGGACGTCTACGACCTCAAGCGCAAGCCGAAGGGCCACCTCGGCTTTGGCGGCGGCGTCCATGCCTGCCTCGGCTCGGCGATCGCCCGGATGGCGATCAAGATCGCATTCGATGAGTTCCACAAGGTGGTGCCGGACTACACGCGCACCACCGAGCAACAGCTGAACTGGATGCCGTCGTCGACCTTCCGCAGTCCGCTGCGGCTTGCGTTTGCAGTCGAGCAGGCCGCGGCGCGGTCTGCCGCCTGACGATCAGCGCTCCTCGGCCTCGCTCAGGGCGAGGCCGAGGAGTGCGGCGACGATCGCAAAGCCGGTCGCCGAGGTCAGGGCGAAATCGAACAGCCGAAACGGCGGCAGGCTCAGCAGCGCCGGCGTTACGCCGAAATTCGGGGACCGCGTCGCCACGAACGCAAAGCCGAGCCCGATCGCGGCGCCCATCATCGCGTGGCTGGCGATGGCCGTCAGCCGCGACAACTTGCGTGCCTTGGGGCTTGGCTTCTTGATCCTGGCCTGGGGCGCTCGAACTGAAGGCTTCTTTCCACGCATGGCGGTCACCCTCGCTTGCTGAGGCGCCAACGCGGCTTGTGGTACGCCGTTCCTAAGCAGGGTACATTGCCCCGTCAGTGTCCGGAGCGGAACCGCAGCGGCTCAACTGACCGGATTGCGACGGGGTTCGACGATCTCGAACATCCGTGGAAACTCGTCCATCAGCCCCATCAGTTCGGCAAGCTTCATCGGATTTCCGCTGGCCTTGATCTTGCCGGCCATCACCGCCTCCGGAAACGAGGTCTGCTTGGCGATCACCTCGTCGAGCAGGCTTCGCGGCAGCACGAAGCCGGCGTCGGCCGCGGCGGATTGCGTGCCGGCCACATAGGTCAGGGCGCAGTTCTCCAGCGTCAGCACCCAGGTTTCGTCGGTGTCGGTGAACTGCCAGTTCAGCACGATGGTCTTGCCCTCCGCCTTCGGCCCGTTGAGCCGGACGCCGAGAACGTCCCAGATTTGCGAGGTCTTCAGCGCCGACAGCGTCTCGCGCGGCATTCCGGGGCGCGTCGGCATTTTCGGCATGCCGTGGCGCAGTTCCTGGGCGCCGAACAGATAGGCGTTGCGCCAGGTCGAGCTCTCGGACTGGTAGCCGAGCTGTTCGAACGTATCGGCAAGCAGCAACCGGCCATCCTGGTTGTCGGGATCGGCGAACACCAAATGGCTGAGCACCTGCGCCACGAAGCGGAATTCGCCGCGGTCGAAATCGGCGCGCGCCTTCGCCAGCAGCGCGTCCGCGCCGCCCATGTACTCGACGTACTTCTTGCCGGCGTCCACCGGCGGCAGCGGATCAAGATTGGCCGGGTTGGCGTCGTACCAGCCGAGATACTTCTGGTAGATCGCCTTCACATTGTGGCGGATGTGGCCGTAATAGCCGCGCGCGTGCCAGGCGCCATCGAGGCTCTTCGGCAGGCGGATGGTTTCGGCGATCTCGACGGCGTTGAGGCCGTGGTTCATCAGTCGGAGCGTCTGGTCGTGGGCGAATTTGTAGATGTCGCGCTGCTGCCGGATCATCAGGTCGATCCGCTTCATGCCCCACACCGGCCAATGGTGCTGCCCGCACATCACCTCGGCCTTGCCGCCCCAGAGTTGCAACGCCTCGCCGAGATAGCCCGACCACGCCAGCGCATCGCGCACGTCGGCGCCGCGGAACGGCAGCAGATTGTGAAAGTTGTGGGTGCAGTTCTCGGCGAGGTTGAGCAGCTTGTAGCGCGGAACGAAGAAGTGCATCTCCGCTGGCGCTTCGGAGTTCGGCGCCATCTGGAATTCGAAGTCGACGCCGTCGATGCGGCGGGTGTCGCCGGTCGCCTTGATCAGGTCGGTCGGGCGCAGCAGCGCGGCGGTGCCGGCAGCCATCGTCTTGCCGAGGCCGCAATCGACATGGCCGCGTGGTCCCTTGGCGAGCAGTGGTCCGAACTGATACTGCGCCCGTCGCAGCATCGCCGGCCCCGCAATGATGTTCTCGGAGACGGCGTGCTCCATGAACAGGTCGGGAGCGATGATCGGCACCCGTCCACTTGCGAGCGTGTCGTCGTCGAGCACGCCGCGGGCGCCGCCCCAATGATCCGCATGGGTGTGGGTGAAGATCACTGCCACCACCGGCCTGTCGCCGCGGTGGCGAACATAGAGCTGCATCGCCGCGCGGGCACCTTCGATCGAGGTCAGCGTGTCGACCACGATCACGCCGTTGTCGCTCTCGATCAGCGTCATATTGGCGATGTCGAAGCCGCGGACCTGGTACACGCCCGGCACGACCTCGAAAAGGCCGTGCTGCATGTTCAGCCGCGATTGCCGCCATAGGCTCGGATCGACGGTTGCCGGGGCGACCTCGTCATGCAGGAAACGATAGGGTTCGAGACTCCACACCGTGCGGCCTTGTGCCGAACTGATCGCGGCGTGGTCGATGCTGCCGAGAAAGCCCCGCGCGGCATCGTCGAAATCACTGGTGTCGGAGAACGGCAATTCGTCCAGCACCGTCTTATGGCGCGCGAGGACCGAAGCGGAGGCATCTTTCGGCTCAATTGCGTCGTTGGCGACTGTGACGGTCTCGCTCATCGTTGGTCTCCTCCCTGCCTTCGTTGTCTGTCGCGACGGTGGCATCTCAGCTGATGCAGAAACGGATTGCAATCGCAGGTCTGCACCTTACGATTAGTTCATGAAACGATAGATGCCGCCAAAGCGGTGCATCGATCAGGGAGGGGGTCATGGGACTAATCAGCGGCGCGGTGAGGCCGTCCATACCCGCGCGGCGGAAATTGGCGGAGTGCATTTTGCATTGCGGGACGCCCGTGGCGACGCTCCGGACAAAGGTTGCCCGATGAGTCTTAGCGTCGATCTGTTCTGGTCGTTCCGGAGCCCGTACAGCTATCTGTCACTGCCCAAGGCGGTGAAGCTGGTCGAGCAATATGACTTCGTCATCAACGCGCGACCGGTGTATCCGCTCGCGGTGCGCGATCCGACGTTCTTCAAGCGTACCGATCCGAGGTTTGCGCGTTACGTCGTGCTCGACAGTTTTCGTGTCGCGCAGAAGGAGGGAATTCCGTTTCGCTTCCCGCGACCGGATCCGATCGTGCAGAACATGCAGACGCTCGAAGTGGCAGCCGAGCAGCCCTACATCACCCGCCTGACGCGCCTCGGCGCCGCCGCCCAGCTTGCCGGCCGCGGCCTGCCGTTCATCCGCGAGGTCAGCTCGGTGCTGTATGGCGGCGCGGTCGACAACTGGCACGAAGGCGATCATCTGGCCAAAGCCGCCGAGCGCGCCGGGCTCGATCTGGCGCAGCTCGAGGCCGAGATCGCCGCCGATCCCGACCAATACGATGAGACCGTCCGCAGCAACGAACGCGACCACGCCGCGTCCGGCCACTGGGGCGTGCCGACCTTCGTGTTCAAGGGCGAGCCGTTCTTCGGTCAGGACCGGCTGGACCTGTTGCTGTGGCGGCTGCAGCAGCACGGGCTGAAGGAGCGGAGCTGATCCGTCAGTTCGGAGCGCGAGTGTCCGCGAGGGCGATATGCGCCGATGCGGTTTGCCGGGGCCGATATTCCTCTGTACAGCGGGAGCGCCGCCGGTCGCGCGGTGATCCTCCATCAGTTCGAGTCCGTTCGTTGTCGATCATCCTCGATCCCTGGTTCTACGCCGTCGCAATTCCCGCGGTGTTTCTGCTCGGCCTCGCCAAAGGCGGCTTTTCCGGCGTCGGCATTGCGGCGACGCCGCTGCTGGCGCTGTATCTGCCGCCGCTCGAAGCTGCCGGCCTGCTGTTGCCGGTGCTGATCACCCAGGACCTGATCTCACTGTACGTGTATCGGCATCATTGGGATGCGCGCAGCCTGAAGGTGATGCTTCCCGGAGCGTTGGTCGGAATGGCGATCGCGTGGTGGACGGCCTCGATCGTGTCGGACGATGCGGTGCGGTTGATCGTCGGCGGCGTGGGGCTGGTGTTCGTGCTGAACGTCTGGCTGCGGCCGCATGCCTCGGCCGTGAAGCTGTCGGATGCGGCCGGCGTATTCTGGGGCGCGGTGTCGGGCTTCACCTCGTTCATGACGCAAGGCGGCGGCCCGCCGTATCAGGTCTATATGCTGCCGCAGCTGCTGCCGAAGCTGGTGCTGGTCGGCACCACCACGATCTTCTTTGCCATCATCAATGCGCTGAAGATCGGTCCGTATTTTCTGCTCGGACAATTCACCCCGGCCAATCTCGGCACGTCGCTGGCGCTGTTGCCGCTTGCTGCGGCCGCCAACATGGCGGGGATCTGGCTGGTGAAGCGGACGCCGACCGGGCTGTTCTACCGGATCGCCTATGCGCTGCTGTTCGTGGTGTCGGTGGCGCTGGTTTATCAGGGGCTGTCGCACCTGATCGGCGGCTGATCGCGACGCAACACGAACAACAACAAGGGAGAGAGACCGATGGCGCGGATCGACTATTGCGACGAGGCCACAGCGAGCCCGCGCACCCGCGAGGTTCTGGCCAAGAATCGCAATGCCAACATCTTCCGGATGCTGGCGCATGCGCCGAGCCATTTCGAGCAATACTGCCGGCTCGGCGGCGCGATCCGGTTCAAGGGCGAACTCGACCCGGTGCTGCGGGAGCTCGCGATCACCCGGACCGGCATCCTGTGCAACGCGCCCTACGAGGTCGCCGCCCACAAAAAGATCGGCGCCGGTGTCGGCGTCAGCGCCGCGCAGAACGCTGCGCTCGATGATTGGCGCAGTGCCGACTGCTTCGATGCCACCCAGCGCGCCGCGCTCGCCTTTACCGACGAGGTGGTGAAGCTCGATCGGCCGACCGACGCGGTGTTCGACGACATCGCCGGACGGTTGACGCCGGCTGCGCTGGTCGAACTGCAACTCGCGATCGGATTTTACATCATGACGTCGAAGTTTCTCGAAACCTTCGGGATCGACCTGCAGCCGGTCGACGACGTGGTGTAGGGCGAGGCGGGGAGGCGCAGTCTGCGCCGCCCCGGGCCGGTTCGGTCAGTTCGAGGTCGGCGGCACGAAGTGATCGACTGCGGTCGCCATCTCGCCGGTCTGCGGGTCCTTGATCTCGAAGGTAATATTCATCGACTTGCTCGGCACCTGCTCGCTCGGAACCATCACCGACACCCGCAGTTCGCGGGTCTGATCTTGGCCGACTTCGACGTCGAGCCGGTCCTTGGCGTCCGGATCGACGCCGACCGCCTGCAGCCGGGCGCCCGGCACGCCGCTCACCGATACCTGCATCACGCGGGCGGTCGGGCGCTTGTTGAGCAGCCGCACGGTGTAGTCGTTGCGCACGCCGCCGTTGGACAGCGTCACGAACAGCGGATTGCGCTCGTGCAGTACGTTGATGTCGAGCGAGCCGCGCGTCGCCAGCGCATACACCATCACCGCCGCGACCAGCACGATCAGCCCGGAATACAGCAGCGTGCGGGCGCGGATCGGCCGATACACCGAAGGCTTGCCGGCGAGCCGGCGCTGGATGTTGATGTCGGTGTCGTAGGCGATCAGATCCGGCGGACGGCCGACCTGCTTCATCACCGTGTTGCAGGCGTCGATGCACAGGCCGCACTGCACGCAGCCGAGCTGCAGGCCCTGGCGGATGTCGACGCCGGTCGGGCAGACGTTCACGCACTGGTGGCAGTCGATGCAGTCGCCGGCCGTCTCGCCATGGGCGCGCACCACTTCGGCCTTCTTCACCGACATCCGCGGCTCGCCGCGGTCGTACTTATAGGTGACGTTGAGCGCCCATTCGTCAGTCAGTGCCGCCTGGATGCGCGGCCACGGGCACATATAGATGCACACCTGTTCGCGCATGAAGCCGGCGAGGGTGTAGGTGGTGAAAGTCAGGATGCCGATCCAGACATAGGCGACCATCGGCGCCTGGAAGGTGACCAGCTCCTTCACCAGCGTCGGGGCATCGGCGAAGTACAGCACCCAGGCGCCGCCGGTCCACCACGCGATCATCAGCCAGATGAAGTGCTTGAGCGCGAGTTCGCCGACGCGGCGCACGGTCAGCCCGTGCTTGTCCTTGGTGATGCGATCGCGGCGGTCGCCCTCGATCAGCCGTTCGACCGCGTAGAACAGGTCGGTCCACACCGTCTGCGGGCACAGATAGCCGCACCACAGTCGGCCGGCGAGCGCGTTCATCAGGAACAGCGCCAGCGCGGCGATGATCAACAGGCCGGTGAAGTAATACACTTCCTGCGGCCACAGCTCGATGAAGAAGAAATAGAAGCGCCGCGCCGGCAGATCGATCAGCACCGCCTGATCGGGCAGGCCGGGACCACGGTTCCAGCGCAAGAACGGCGTGAAGTAGTAGATCGACAGCGTGATCGCCAGCAGCGCCCATTTGATCCTGCGGAAGCGGCCGTGCACCGCCTGCGGATAGACTTTCTTGCGGGGCGCGTAGAGCGGCCCCTCGATATTGGTTTCTGTCATAGGGAGGGCTTTCGCTGGAGCTTCGCCCCGGAGAGGGGACGGCCGTCTCCGGGCGAAATCATGCGGGATCAATCACGCAGGATCGAGACGCTCGCGCGAGCGTCTCGAGGGCAGTCGCTTAGCGCATCGAGGGCCGCGCGATCTTGCGCGCGACCAGGAACGAGATCGGCATCGCGATCACGAAGCCGCAGCCGACCGCGATCGGAATCCAATGCATCGCCTGCTCGGACAGGCTCGGCACCGCCAGCACCGCGATAATCATCATGCCCGCCAGCGTCGCGCCGCCGATAATCCAAAGCAACATGGCAACCTTGATCATGATCTTCTCCTGTTGTTCTGCCGGGGCCGTCAGCCTCGCGCCCGAGCCGAGCGCAGGGTGCGCAATGGCGGGGTTCAAATGTCGGGGAAACATTTGAATATGTTCGGACGATATATTTTGGTCCCGTTCTAAGTTTGATCTGGATCAAACGATCTGTATCGGAAAACCACAGGCCGTGGAACGGGATAAGTAACAAGACACCTTTCTGTCGCACCGGGCTGAAATGTCGCTGCGCTCTCAAAAGATATATCTTTACTTCCCGCGGAGGCGTCCCTAGGTAAGATATATCTTTCAGGAGGTCGTCATGGACGGCGTCGACAACAGCCCGCGACGATGCGGGTTTGGGATGCCCGGGTGCCGGTGGGGCCGCCGGGGCATGGGCGGCCGCGGAATGGGCGGCGGCGAGATGATGCGCGCCGGACGGATGCTGGCGCAGGGCGACCTCAAGCTGATCGCGCTGGCGCTGATCGCCGAACAGCCGCGCCACGGCTACGACATCATCAAGATGATCGAGGAGAAGACCGCCGGCTTCTACGCCCCAAGTCCGGGTGTGGTGTATCCGACGCTCACCTTCCTCGAGGAAACCGGCCACGTCATCGCCCAACCGGAAGGCGCCAAGAAGCTGTATTTCGTCACGGACGAGGGCCGTGAGCACTTGGCCGCCAATCGCGCGTTGGCCGATGCGGTGTTCGACCGCCTCGCCGCGTTCGGCGAGATGATGCGGCAACAGAACGGCGACAGCGGCACCGAGGGCAACGACCTGCCGCCGCTGCTGCGGGCGGCGCTCGACAACCTCAGGGAAGTCGCGATCCGCCAGATCGTCAAAGACCCGGACAACGAAGCAGAGCTTGTTGCGATCCTCGCCCGCGCCGCCGGCGAGCTTCGCAAAACGTAGGTGCGGCGCGATCCGCATCATTGGACGACGCATTCGACCGCGGGCCGGCACGGCAATCCGGCCAACGGATAACCTTCAGGAGACGAAGATGACCGCCATTACGTCTGAACAGCCGACCCGCCGCGACGTGTTGTATTTGGCGACCGGGGCCCTGGCCGCGGTCGGCACCGCCGCCTTGGTGTGGCCGTTCGTGTCTCAGCTCAATCCCGATGCCGGCACGGTTGCGGCCGGCTTCCCGCTCGAAGTCGATCTGGCGCCGATTGCGGAAGGTCAGGTCGTCAAGGTGTTCTGGCGCGGCCAGCCGATCTTCATCAGTCACCGCACGCCGAAGGAAATCCAGTCGGCGCAGTCCGCCGATTGGCAGAGCTTCCGTGATCCTGAGCCCGACTCTGCTCGCGTCAAGCCAGGCAAGGAGCAGTGGTTGGTGGTGTCGGCGATCTGCACCCACCTCGGCTGCGTGCCGACCGAGCATCAGGGCAATTACGACGGCTGGTTCTGCCAGTGCCACGGCTCGCAATACGACTCTGCCGGCCGCATCCGGCTGGGGCCGGCGCCGCGTAACCTGCCGCTGGTGCCCTACAAGTTCGCCACCGACACGCAGATCATCATCGGCGAGACCTGAGCGCAGCTCAGCCACAATCGAATTGGTCATGCGCGGGCTCGGCCCGCGCATCCATCGCACGCTTTAGCGCGCCCCGAACGCTTGCGCGAAGACGATGGAGTGCCGGGTCAAGCCCGGCAACGCGAGCCATTCGTCGTTCGCGCCTGCGCACACCTTCCGACGTTGCAGGAAGAAGCCCTTCTTTCTCCCATTATCTCGAAAGCCCAAATCATGCTGATCGCGATCGCCAGCCAGAATTTCCGCACCGTGACCGGCCACGCCGGCAAGACCCGCCGCTTCCTGGTGTTCGATGCGGCGCCGTGCCGCCCGCCTCAGGAGGTCGACCGGCTCGACCTGCCGAAGGAGATGTCGATCCATGAATTCAAAGAGGATGGCGAGCATCCGCTCGACAAGGTGAGCGTGGTGATCGCCGGCAGCGCCGGGCCCGGCTTCCTCGCGCGGATGGCCGCGCGCGGTGTGGTCGCCATCACCACCTCCGAGACCGATCCGGTCACCGCCATCCAGAACTACCTGGCCGGATCGCTGCCGCTGGCAGCGCCGCATGATCACGACGACGAGGAAGAAGAGGGCGGCTGCAATTGCAATTGCGGCCGGGCGGCCTGAGCGCGCCGCATCGCTTCGAGGTGCCGCATCGCTTCCAGCCGCTGCGGCGCCAAACGCAACAGCGTCATGCGCGGGCTTGACCCGCGCATCCATCGCTCTTCATTGGAAATTTTGTCGCCAGAAGATGGATTGCCGGGGCGAGCCCGGCAATGACGTCTGTTGTTGGTTTCCTGTCGGCCTTACGAAAATGCGTTGCCGGCCGGACGGCCGAGCTTTTTGAACACGATCGCCGCCGGGCAGAAGCCCGTGAACGATGCCTGGATCATGTTGACCCCGGCGAATGCCGTGAGCAGCAGCCAATAGGGGCTGACCAGCCAGCCGAGCGCGAGGCTCACCAGCACGACAGTGCCGGCGAAGGCGAGCACGGTTTGATCGAGATTCATTGCAGTCTTCCTCCTGTGTGACGGCCCCGCCGTCTGCGTTCGTGTTGACTATATATTCGAATAATCGTATATACGCAAATATGAAAATAACAGACGATCCGATGGTGGTTGCTGCCGACCAGGCCAGCGAGCTTCTGAAGGCGCTGTCGAACCGGCATCGGCTGCTGATCATCTGTCAGTTGGTGGACGGCGAGCGCTCGGTCGGCGAACTCGCCGAAGCGCTGGATCTGCGCGACTCGACCGTGTCGCAGCATCTCGCGCTGCTGCGGCGCGACGGGCTGGTGTCGGCGCGACGCGATGCGCAGTCGATTTTCTATTCGATCACCAGCGAACCGGCACGCGAAGTGCTGACGACGCTGTACCGGGTGTTCTGCCCGGGGCAGGCGATCGGAATAACGGGCCGCAAACCTGCAAGGGCATGACATGGGACTGCGATGGACGATGAGCGGCGCGGTCGCCGCATTGCTGCTCGGAGCGGTGGCGGCGCATGCCGCGGCGACGCTGACCGTGGCGGAGACCAGAATCTCCGACGAGAAGGCTGTATTCGCCACCGTCGAGAGCATCAGCGTGGTGCCGGCCCGCGCGCGGATCGGCGGCACGGTGGTGGCGCTGAAGGTGCGGGAGGGCGATAGCGTCACCCGCGGCCAGGAGATCGCGACCATCGGCGACGACAAACTGACGCTGCAGATGAATTCGCTCGATGCCCAGATCCAGGCGCTGCAGGCGCAAGCCAGCCAGGCGCAGATCGACTACGACCGCACCTCGGGCCTGGTCGAGCGCGGCACGTTGCCGCGCACCAAGCTGGACGAAGCGCGCACCGCGCTCAACGTCGCCGAGAACAATCTGCGCGCCAAGACCGCGGAGCGGTCGGTGGTGCAGCAGCAGTTCAAGGAAGGCCAGGTGTTGTCGCCGGACGACGGCCGCGTGCTGAAGAAGATGGTCACCGTCGGCTCGGTGGTGCTGCAGGGCGATCCGATCGTCACGGTGGCGCAGCAGCATTACAAGCTGCGGCTGCGGGTGCCGGAACGGCACGCGCGCTTCCTCAAGGCCGGCGACAAGATCCGAGTGGACGGCAGCGAGTTCGGCGATCAGGTCGCCAAATTCGGCACCATTGACCTGGTGTATCCGCAGATCGAAGACGGCCGCGTCGTTGCCGACGCCACGGTCGAAGGGCTGCCGCAGTACTTCGTTGGCGACCGGCTGCGGGTGTGGATTTCCGGCGGCGAGCGCTCCGCCTTCGTGATCCCGTCGAAGTTCATCACCACCGAATTCGGTATCGACTACGTGCATCTTGGCGAACCCGGCAAGACCGTGGCGGTGCCGGTGCAGCGCGGCCGCGAGCATCCGACGCAGCAGATGCCGGACGGTCTCGAAATTCTGTCGGGCCTGCGTCCCGGTGACAGGCTGGTGCAGCCGTGAACCTCGGAATTTCAGGCCGCCTGACCAAGGCCACGATCCAGTCGCCGCTGACGCCGCTGTTCCTGCTGGCATCGCTGATCGCCGGGCTGATCGCGCTGGCGGCGATCCCGCGCGAGGAAGAGCCGCAGATCAGCGTGCCGATGGTCGACATCCGCATCAACGCCGATGGCCTGCGCGCGCCGGATGCAGTCGAACTGGTGACCAAGCCGCTGGAAGCGATCGTCAAGGGCATCGACGGCGTCGAGCACGTCTACAGCCAGACCGAAGACGACCGCGTCATGGTCACCGCCCGCTTCCTGGTCGGGACCAAGGCTGAAGATGCGATCCTGCGCGTGCACGAGAAAATCCGCGCCAACATCGGCAGCATCCCGGTCGGCATTCCCGAGCCGCTGATCGTCGGACGCGGCATCAACGACGTTGCCGTCACGGTGCTGACGCTGTCACCGAAGCCGGAGGCTGCGGCACGCTGGACCGATAAGGATCTGTACGAAGTCGCCGACAAGCTGCACTCCGAGCTGATGAAGGTCGACAGCATCGGCCTGACGTACATCTCCGGCGGCGGTGCGCAGCAGATCCGGGTTGAGCCAGATCCGGAGAAGCTGTCGCTGTACGGCGTGACGCTGCAGCAGCTCGTCGCCAAGGTGAAGGACGCCAATCGCTCGTTCCTCGCCGGCAATGTGCGCGACGCCGGCACGATGCGCAGCGTCTCGGCCGGTCAGACCCTGATGGGTATTCCCGACATCGGCCTGCTGCTGGTCGCGACCCGCGACAATCGTCCGGTCTACGTTAAAGACGTCGCCTCGGTGATCATCGGGCCGAATATGGCCGAGCACCGGGTGTGGAACGACGCCCGCGACGCCGGCGGCAAATGGGACCGCGTGCCGGCGGTGACGCTCGCGCTCGCCAAGCGCGCCGGCGCCAATGCAGTGGTCGTGTCGCACGACATCAAGGCGCGGCTGGCGACGCTGCAAGGCTCTCTGATCCCGAATGATGTCGCCGTCACCATCACCCGCGACTACGGCGAGACCGCCAACGAGAAGGCCAACGAGCTGCTGTTCCATCTGGGTCTCGCCACGATCTCGATCGTGGTGCTGATCGCGATCGCGATCGGCTGGCGCGAGGCGATCGTCACCGCGGTGGTGATCCCAACCACGATCCTGCTGACCCTGTTTGCCGCCAATCTGATGGGCTACACCATTAATCGCGTCAGCCTGTTCGCGCTGATCTTCTCGATCGGCATCCTGGTCGACGATGCGATTGTGGTCGTTGAAAACATTGCCCGGCATTGGGGGATGAAGGACGGACGGCCGCGGCTGCAGGCCACCATCGAGGCGGTGGCCGAGGTCGGCAATCCAACCGTGATCGCGACCCTGACTGTGGTGGCGGCGCTGCTGCCGATGCTGTTCGTGTCCGGGCTGATGGGGCCGTATATGGCGCCGATCCCCGCCAATGCATCGGCCGCGATGCTGTTCTCGTTCTTCGTCGCCATGATGGTGGCGCCGTGGCTGATGCTGAAGCTGGCGCCGAAGCAGGGCGCATCCGTGGCCGCGCATGGCGGTCACGACGAGGGCCGGCTCGGCCGGCTGTATCGCCGCTTCGCCTCGCCCATCGTCGCCAGCAAGCGCGCGGCCTGGATCTTCCTGCTCGGCGTCGGCATCGCCACGCTGATGTCGATGGCGCTGTTCTACACCAAGTCGGTGACGGTGAAGCTGTTGCCGTTCGACAATAAGAGCGAGATCGCCGTGGTGCTCGACCTGCCCGAAGGCGCCACGCTGGAGGACACCGAGCGCACTCTGTTTGCTGCGGCCGATATCGCCCGCGGCCTGCCCGACATCACCTCGGTGCAGACCTTCGCCGGCACGCCCGCGCCGTTCAACTTCAACGGTCTGGTACGGCACTATTACTTGCGCGAGCGGCCGGAACTCGGCGAGCTGCAGGTGAATTTGAAGGAGCGCGGCGAGCGCAGCCGCGC
This sequence comes from Rhodopseudomonas sp. G2_2311, assembly GCF_047501505.1. Taxonomy (NCBI): domain Bacteria; kingdom Pseudomonadati; phylum Pseudomonadota; class Alphaproteobacteria; order Hyphomicrobiales; family Nitrobacteraceae; genus Rhodopseudomonas; species Rhodopseudomonas sp. G2_2311. The sequence goes on along the minus strand of NZ_JAZDRK010000016.1, from coordinate 27,079 downwards.
CAGCCACGACATCGCACTCGACCTGCGTAAGCGATTGCAGACGCTAAAGCTGCCCGAAGGCACCAGCCTCAAGGTCGTCGAGGTGCCGCCTGGTCCGCCGGTGCTGTCGACGCTGCTGGCGGAGATCTACGGTCCCGACGCCGCCACCCGTCGTGCGGTCACCGCCGAGGTCGAGAAGATCTTCAAGCAGGTGCCGTTCATCGTCGATGTCGACAATTCGATCGGCGAGCCGCGGCCTCGGCTGCGGCTGTCGATTGATCAGGATCGCCTGGAGTTCTTCGGCGTCGAACAGAAGGACGTCTATGACACCATCCAGGCGCTGTTCGGCGGCACCTCGATCGGCTACTCGCATCGCGGCGAGGGCCGCAATCCGATCGCCATTACGGTCGGGTTGCCGAAGCGCGATCTCGAATGGAACGAGGCGCTGGCTTCGACGCCGGTGCCGGCCAATTCGCTGCCCGGCGCCAAGACGGTGGTCGAGCTCGGCCAATTGGTGAAGGCCACCAAGGAAGTCGGCTCGCCGATGATCTTCCGGCGTGACGGCCGGTTCGCCGACATGGTGATGGCCGAACTCGCCGGCAAATTCGAAGCGCCGCTGTACGGCATGCTCGACGTCGACAAGCTGATCGAATCCCACGACTGGGGCAAACTGCCGAAGCCGGCGATCAGCCTGCATGGCCAGCCGTCAGACGAGTCGAAGCCGACCGTGTTGTGGGACGGCGAATGGGAGATCACCTGGGTAACGTTCCGCGATATGGGCGCGGCGTTCGGCGCGGCGATCCTCGGAATCTACGTGCTGGTGGTGGCGCAGTTCAAAAGCTTCAAGCTGCCGCTGGTGATCCTGACGCCGATCCCGCTGACGCTGATCGGCATCCTGATCGGCCATTGGCTGCTCGGGGCGCCATTCACCGCCACCTCGATGATCGGCTTCATCGCACTCGCCGGCATCATCGTGCGCAACTCGATCCTGCTGGTCGACTTCATTCGGCACTCGGGCGGTGCCGGCAAGACGTTGCGCGAGGTCGTGCTGCAGGCCGGCGCGGTCCGGTTCAAGCCGATCCTGCTCACCGCGGTCGCGGCGATGATCGGTGCGGCGACGATCCTGCTGGACCCGATCTTCCAGGGCCTGGCGATCTCGCTGTTGTTTGGCCTGGCGTCATCGACCCTGCTCACGGTTCTGGTGATTCCGGCGATCTACATCGTGTTGCGCGACAAAACGCCAAATCCGCCGCCGGCCACGGCAAAGTGATGGCACGACGCCGCGATCCGGTGCACAACAGGCCCGCCTAAAGCCTGAGGATTGGAACCTGATGATGATCTCCCGACGGTCGGCCATGACGGCGGCGCTCGCTCTCGCTCCCGCGCTTGTTGCCGCCAAGGCCGGAGCGGCCCCGACCGCGCCGGACGCCGAGGATGTACTGTCGACCGACGCGGTGCTTTACGACGCCGAGATCCCGGTCGCCGGCAATCCGAAGGGTGACATCACCATCGTCGAATGGTCCGACTATCGCTGCCCATACTGCAAGAAAGTGGCGCCGGACCTGATGAAGGTGGTCAAGGAGGATGGCAACATCCGCCTGGTCTTGAAGGACTGGCCGATTTTCGGCGGCGTCTCGGTCGATGCCGCTAAGCTTGTGCTCGCTTCGAAGTACCAGGGCAAGTTTCTGCAGGCGCATGAAGCGCTGATCGGCGCGACCTCGAAGCTGACAGAGACCACGTTGAACGAGACGCTCAAGGCCGGCGGGATCGATGTCGATCGCGCCACCAAGGATCTCGACGCCAACCGTGCCACGATCGAGGCAATCCTCAAGCGCAACGACACTCAGGCGAAGGCGTTCGGCTTCCAGGGGACCCCGTCATTCATCGTCGGCCGCTTCCGCGTGCCCGGCGTGCTCGACGTCGCGCTGTTCAAGCAGGCGATCAAGGACGCCCGCGAAGCGGCGAAGAAGACGGACAAGAAGTAATAGCTTCGTCAGCGTTCCCTCCTCGTCAGTGCGGGGAGCGAAGCGGCGATGCGATCCAAGCTATGTCTGTGGTCTGGATTGCTTCGCTTCACTCGCAATGACGGAGAGCGCGTGGTTTCCCCTTTCGCCCGTTGCTTGATCTGAGTCATCTTCACAACCGCTGTGAACGCGCTAAGCTGAGCCGTCGCATCGCAGCGGGATGACGGTCATGCTCTGCATCCGCTTGGCGGCGTGTGCTGCCGTGATGATCAATGTGCTGGCGCTGGTACCGTGGGCTACCCCAGCGCAGGCTGCACCATGGCGCGCCGACGAGGGCAATACCCGCGGCTGGATGCTGATGTCGCCGCAGGAGCGGATCGAACATCAGGGACGGGTGCGCAGCTTCACCGACTACAATGCGTGCGAAGCCTATCGGGCCGAACATCACGCGCTGATGGTACAGCGGGCACGCGAGCGCGGGCTCGACCTGCCGCATGGCGGCCGCGACTTCTGTGACCATCTGAAGTCCGGGCGGGATTGAGGTCATGGCAGCCGCCGCCGCAGCTGTGCGCCAGTGGTCGGTTCCGCTGCTGTCGTGCGTGGTGCCGGCGGGCTTTGCGGTCTGGGCGTTTCCTGAAGGTCTGCCGCCGATCCGCGCCGCCGGCATCGTCACCGGTTGGCTCGGCTGTGGTCTATTGCTGGTCAGCCTGCTGCTGATGCTACGCGAGCCGCGATTAGCCGCCTGGCTCGGCGGCCTGGAGCGGATGTATCGCTGGCACCACAGCACGGGGCTCGCTGCTTATTTGTTTCTGCTGCTGCATCCGCTGCTGCTTGCCGCCAACAACCTGCCGTCGGCGCGGGTCGCCTGGCAGACGCTGTCGCCGTTCACCGAGAGCTGGCCAGTGTGGTCCGGCTGGCTTGGCCTGCTGCTGCTGATGGGCGGCCTCGTCACCACCTTCATCCGTAGCATTCGCTACGGCACTTGGCGCTGGCTGCACGCGCTACTCGGTCTCGGTGTGCTGACCGGGCTGGTGCACCTGATCCTGCTCGGCATCGACGAGCCGGTACTGCCCGTCCTCGCGGTCGCAGCAGCGATCCTCGGCTGGCGGCTGATCCGCGGCGATCTTGGCCTTGCCGCGCGGCCGTATGTCGTGACGTCGGCCCGGCCGTTGGCGGCGCGATCGGTCGAGGTCGTGCTACGTCCACTCGGCGATCCGGCGATGGTGACGCCCGGCCAGTTCGTCCTGGCGGAATTCGGCAACGGCGAGCGCTATCGCGGCTGCGGCGAATTCCATCCGTTTACGGTCAGCACAATCGCGAACCGTGACGAGCTGCATCTCGCCATCAAGGCGCTGGGGGACTGCACCACCCGGATGCTGGCGATCGAGCCCGGCGTGGCAGCCCGCGTCATCGGCGGTTTCGGCGGCTTCGTCGATCCGCACGGAAAGGCGCCGCAGTTCTGGGTGGCGGGTGGGATCGGTGTCACGCCGTTTGTTGCTTTGCTGAACGCCGGTCCGCTGCTGCATCCGACGCGGCTCCTGTATTTGTATCGCAGCGAAGCTGACGCGGCATTTCTGACGGAGCTGCGTGCGACTGCAGCGTCTGATCCGAAATTCACGCTCCACGCCGTTGAGACCGGCGACGATGTTCCCGATCTCGGCCCGCTGCTGCCGACTGCCGGCGAGTTGTCGCGCGCGGAGTGTTATTTGTGCGGACCGCCCGGTCTGGTCGCCGCATTGAAATCGGCGCTCGCGGCACGCGGCGTCACCGCCCAGCATGTCCACTACGAGAATTTCGAGTTCAGATGATGCGCAAGCTGTTCTACGTCTCGACCGCCGCGTTTTGGATCGCCGTTGCCGGCTTCTGGATCGGCAACCTTTTAGTGCCCGGCACCGACACGCGTGCGACCGCTGCCGAGCGCGAGATCGGCGTAGCTGAGCTGGCCCGGCACGCTGTGCCGCAGGATTGCTGGATGGCGATTCGCGGCAACGTCTACGACATCACGGCGTATCTGCCGGATCATCCATCGCGGCCGAGCATCATCGAGCCTTGGTGCGGCAAGGAAGCGTCTGAGGCGTACGACACCAAGACCAAGGGACGGAAACACTCGCCCGAAGCCGACGCGTTGCTGCCGAAGTACCGGATCGGACGGTTCGTCGGCGGAGGCTAGAGCGGTTCTGTTTTTGATAGAATCGAGACCGTGCTTCGGAGTGCTCACAACAGGCACAACCTCATGGTGAGGAGGCGCGAAGCGCCGTCTCGAACCATGCGCCGCAGGCGATGTGGCCCCTCATCCTTCGAGACGCCCGGCGATGCCGGGCTCCTCAGGATGAGGACTTTGGACCCTTGGCAAGGGCTAAATCCGCTTCGATGAATCGATGAAGCGCTCTAGAGCGATGTCTTAGGGACATCAGACGCGGCTTGCATGGAGCACCGCGTCAAAAAAACGCTCCGGTTCTGATTGGATCAGAACCGGAGAAACTCTTTTTGCCTTAGGCGATCATCGTGCTGCGGATTTCGGCGCGGAGTTCGTCGATCAGTCGAAGACCCTTGCTGGTTTCGACGTGCCAGAACGTCCAACCGTTGCAGGCTTCGGAGCCCTGCGCCATCGCGCCGATCCGGTGAATCGAGCCAACCTTGTCGCCGAGCATGATGGCGCCGTCGGCACGCACCAGCGCACCGTGCCGCTTCTTCGAATCGACCAGCCGGGCGCCCGGCGAGATCATGCCGCGCTCGATCAGCTCCGAGAACGCCACCCGCGGTGCATCGCGCGCGGTGAGGAACGGCTTCAGCGTGTCGTCCGGCAGCGGCTCGATCGCATCGATTCGCGCCCGCGCCGCTTCAGCGTAGGTCTTGTCGCGTTCGATGCCGATGTAGTTGCGGCGCAAACGCTTGGCGACAGCACCTGTCGTGCCGGTGCCGTTGAACGGATCGACCACCAGATCGCCGGGCTTCGACGAGCTCAGGAGTACGCGCGCCAGAAGCTGTTCGGGCTTCTGCGTCGGGTGCACCTTCTTGCCGTCTTTGCCCTTCAGCCGTTCGTCGCCGGTGCACAGCGGAATCAGCCAGTCGGAGCGCGCCTGAACGTCCTCGTTGGCCGCCTTCAACGCATCGTAGTTGAAGGTGTAGCCCTTGGCGTTCTCGTCACGCGCCGCCCAGATCATCGTTTCATGCGCATTGGTGAAACGACGGCCGCGGAAGTTCGGCATCGGATTCGATTTGCGCCAGACGATGTCGTTGAGCACCCAGAACCCGAGGTCCTGCATGATCGTGCCGACGCGGAAAATGTTGTGGTACGAACCGATCACCCACAGCGTCGCAGACGGCTTCATGATCCGTCGCGCGGCGAGCAGCCACGCACGGGTGAAGTTGTCGTAAGCGGCGAAGGACGCGAACTTGTCCCAATCGTCGTCGACGGCGTCGACTTCCGATTCGTCGGGACGCTTCAGCGCACCTTTGAGCTGCAGATTGTACGGCGGATCGGCGAACACCAGATCCACCGACTTCGGCGGGAGCTTCTCCATCTCGGCGATGCAATCACCGACGATGATTCGGCTCTCGGGCATATCTTCAAATTGAGTGCGGGGCGCCTTTGCAGACGCCCCGCGACGCGACACAACCATGACTCAACTAACCTGACTCATGTGACGCCGTCGGCGACGCGGGACCAACAAACCGACTAGCCACTACAATGACCCGTCAAAGTAAAAATCGACTTAATTGGATTGCAGTTTGGTGACCACGGAACGAACGGACGGAGGAACAGTTCTCTCTGCCGGCATGTCGACCGCGATGAACGCGTGCAAACGTTTACACCATCGGTGTTTACGCACGGCTTTGGCTGCCCGGACGCCGGCTGTGCGTTGTCCTCGCCGGTGTCAGGGCTGCGCACTAGGCAATATTTGCCGGGCGGGTTAATGCTAATTGTCGCCGATTTTTTCCGATCGGCTACACACGAGGACCGGCCCCGAATCGCCGGTGCGGCCAAACCGAGGACAGGCTGATGCGTTTCGATGACTTCCGTCGCAGCGACAATATCGATGACCGCCGGGATCAAGAGGGCGGCGGGGGTGGTGGTGGCGGATTCGGATTTCCGATGGGCGGCGGCGGTCTCGGCATCGGCACCATCGTGGTGCTGGGTATCGTCGGCTGGGCGCTTGGGATCGATCCGCGGCTGCTGATCAGCGGCGCCGAGATGATCTCGGAGACGACGCAGCATCATCAGGCCGACAGCCGGTCCGGCAAGCAGGGCGCGCCGACCGACGAGATGGGCAGCATGATCTCGGGTGTGCTGGGCGAGATCGACGATCGGTGGACCGAAATCTTCAAGGCCAATGGCCAGACCTATGTTGGGCCGAAGATCGTGCTGTTTCGCGGCCGCACCAATGGCGGGCGATGCGGCATGGCGCAGGCGGCGATGGGACCGTTCTATTGTCCGCCGGACAAGCAGATTTTCATCGATACCTCTTTCTTCAAGCAGGTCGAAACCCGCTTCCGCGGCTGCTCCGGCTCGGCGTGCCAGTTCACCGCCGCATACATCATTGCGCACGAGGCCGGCCATCACGTTCAGAACCTGCTCGGCATTCTGCCGAAGGTGACGCGGGCTCAGGAAGCTGCCGGCTCGCGCGCCGAAGCCAACGCACTGCAGGTGCGCGTCGAACTGCAGGCCGACTGCCTGTCCGGCGTCTGGGTCAACCGAGAAAAGAAGAAGCGTCCGAATTTCATTGAGGACGGCGATATCGACGCCGCGCTCACCACCGCGGCCGCGATCGGCGACGACACGCTGCAACGCCGCGCCGGACGCGAAGTGGTGCCCGACTCGTTCACCCATGGCTCCGCCGAACAGCGCAAGCGCTGGTTCATGACCGGCTATCAGCAGGGCACCGTCCAGGCCTGCAACACGTTCGGGGCGGAGCGGCTGTAACAAGCGCGCTCTATATGAAAGGGAGCGCCAACCAAGTCCCGTCACTGCGAGCCGAAGGCGAAGCAATCCAGGAGTCTCAAGCAAATCCCCGGCCGTCACTGCTCTGCTTGGAGAGCGCTATGAAGCAGCCCTACGTTTACATCGTCGCCAGCCGCAGAAACGGCACGCTGTATGTTGGGGTGACGAGCGATCTCCCGAAGCGGGCTTATGAACACCGGGAAGGCCTCGTCGACGGATTCACCAAGAAGTATGGCTGTCGCTTGCTGGTGTGGTACGAGCCTCACGAGACCATGCTCGAAGCGATCACCCGCGAAAAGCAGATCAAGGCGGGCAGTCGTGCCAAAAAGATCGCCATGATCGAAAACCTGAATCCGGGCTGGCTCGACATTTACGATAGGTTGATCTGACCGATGGCTCTCGCGAATTGACTACGACAACCGCATCCGTCATTGCGAGCGAAGCGAAGCAATCCAGGGGCTGTGCACTGAGCTTCTGGATTGCTTCGTCGCTTCGCTCCTCGCAATGACGCAGGAATTTGATGATGGCATCCGTCACTCAACCCAAAGCCTTCATCCCGCTCAACATCGCTGTACTCACCGTGTCCGATACGCGTTCGCTCGATGACGACAAGTCGGGAGCGACGCTGGTCGAACGGCTGAGCGGGGCGGGGCACAAATTGGCGGCGCGGGAGATCGTCACCGACGATGTCGAGAGCATCCGCGCCATTATCCGGCGATGGATTGCCGATGACGGAATCGATGCGATCATCACCACCGGCGGCACCGGCTTCACCGGGCGTGATGTGACCCCGGAGGCGATCGAGCCGCTGTTTGAGAAGCGGATGGACGGATTCTCGATCGCCTTCCACATGATCAGCTGGGGCAAGATCGGTACCTCGACGATCCAGTCGCGTGCCACCGCCGGTGTTGCCGGCGCGACCTACATCTTCTGCCTGCCGGGTTCGCCTGGTGCGTGCCGCGACGGTTGGGACGGCATTCTGGCCGCGCAGCTCGATTATCGCACGCGCCCCTGCAACTTTGTCGAGATCATGCCGCGGCTCGACGAGCATCTGCGCCGCAGCAAGAGCTGAGCCGCGCGCATCGGCATCCACCGTCGGCGTGCCTTGACAGGCGCGACGTGCCACGGAACCATCGCCTCCAATCATAAGGCGCAACAAGGCGCCGCGACGATGGGAGGATGTTTTGGGCCAGATCGTATCGATCGAGGCGCTTGCCGCGCAGATCCGCGGCGGCATGATGGTGGCGGTGCCGTCCGACACCAGCGGCGTGGCGATGGCGGCGACCGCCGCGATCATCGCCAACCGGCCGCGCAATCTGCATCTCGTCTGTATCCCGATCAGTGGTCTGCAGGCCGATATGTTGATCGGTGAAGGCCTGGTCGGCACGGTCGAGACCAGTGCGATCTCGCTCGGCGAAGCCGGCGGCGCACCGCGGTTCGCCGAAGGCATCCGCAGCAGCGCGTTTGTGATGAAGGATGCGACCTGCCCGGCGATTCTCGCGGGTCTCGTCGCCGGTCAGAAGGGCGTGCCGTTCATGCCGATCCGCGGCATCATCGGCAGCGATATTCTCAAGACGCGCGACGACTGGAAGGTGATCGACAATCCCTACGCGCCGGACGATCCGATCGTGGTAGTGCCGGCGATCCGCCCGGATGTCGCGCTGTTCCACGCGCCCGAAGCCGATCGGTTCGGTAACGTCCGGATCGGCCGGCAGACCGAACTCGCCGCGATGGCCTATGCGGCCAAGATCACACTTGTGACGGTCGAGCGTATCGTCGAGACTTCGCTGCTGGCGGACGAGAACGCCGCCGCCGGCGTGCTGCCGGCGCTGTATGTCAGTGCGATCGCCGAGGCCAAGAATGGCGCGTGGCCGCTCAGCCTCGCCGGCGAATACAACACCGACACTGCCGAGGTCGCGCGCTACGCCAAGATGGCGCGCTCGGCTGACGGCTTCGCCGCCTACATGCAGGGATTCGCCCGGAAGTTCGAGGCGGTGGCATGAGCACGGCGCCTGCGACTTCGCGCGAAATCCTGATCGCGACTATCGCCGATCTGCTCGACGGCGTCCGCACCGTCGCGGTCGGTGCCTCGTCACCGATTCCCGCTGCCGGCGCGATGCTGCTGCGCGCCCGCAATGAGAGCCGCGGCCGCGATCCGGTGCGGGTGATCGTGCTCGGCTCGCGCCAGCACAACTTCTTCACCAACGGTGCGTTCGAGCTGTTCGACGCCACAGCGCAAGGGCGGATCGACGCGTTCTTTCTTGGCGGCGGCCAGATCGATGGTGAGGCCAACATCAATCTGGTCGGCACCGGCGACTATCCGGCAAGCCAGGTGCGCTGGCCCGGCTCGTTCGGCTCGGCCTTCATGTACTATCTGGTGCCGCGGGTGATCCTGTTTCGCGAAGAGCATTCGCCGCGTGTCCTGGTCGACAAGGTCGACTTCGTCAGCGCGCCAGGCGCGAGCGAGCGGATCTATCGGAGCGGCGGTCCGCACGCGCTGCTGACCGGGCTGGCGCTGTTTGGTTTCGATCAGCAGCGCAAGCGGTTCTGTCTGCGCAGCGTGCATCGCGGCAGCTCGGCGGAGGATGTCCGCGCCGCCACCGGATTTGACTACGACGCGCCCGCGCAGGTGCCGTTCACGCCGGAGCCGGACGCGGAGACGCTGGCGCTACTGCGCGGCCGCGTCACCGACGAGCTCGCCGAGTGCTACCCGCAATTTGCCGAAACGCTGGTGGCGGATCGGGCGGCGTAGGCGTTCCTTGTGGCTGCGACGTCCGCGCGGCGCGCAGCCGGCGAATGATGATCTTGAGAGCGGTCACGAGCGCGGCACGCCGCAGCGCCCGCCCACGTTTGGTGTGGAAGGCGATCAGCTCGGCGGTGAAGCGCGGCGGCCAGGTGCGCCGCGGCGGCATTACAGGCTCAGCTCCCAGGTCTCACCAATCAGGTCCTGGCCGAAGCTGCGATGCGGCTCGGCCGCGACACGCTGGAAGCCCGCGTCCTGATAGATCCGCCGAGCCGCGGTCAGGATGCTCTGCGTCCACAGTGTGACCTTGCGATAGCCGCAGTGGCGCGCGAAGCCGATCGCTTCGTCGATCAGCTTGCGTCCGAGCTGATGCCCGCGCGCCTGTGGCGTTACCAGCAGCAGCCGCAGCTTGGCGACGTCGTCACTGTCCCGCACCAGGAACAGTGAGCCGGCTTGGGCGCCGTCGTACTCGGCGATCCAGCAACGCTCGCGGCCTGGATCGTGCGACGCCAGGAACTGTCCGGCGATCTCTGCCACCAGGGCTTCGAACGACGCATCGAAGCCGTATTCGGCCGCGTAGAATGCGCCGTGGCTCTGCACCACCCAGCCGATATCGCCGGGGCGCGGACTGCGCAGAATCGGCGGCGGCGCGCTCCCTGCACCAAGCAACCCCTGAACGGTGGACATCGCCGCGGTCAGCCGCGCCCGCTCGGCCGGCGGCAGGCCCGACAGCATCGCGGTGACTTCGTTCTGTGAACTGCGTTCGAGCTTGGCGTAAGCGGCGCGGCCCTTGGCGGTCAGCGTCAACAGATGCTGGCGCCGGTCGGCCGGTGAGGGGGATCGCTTCAACAGGCCGTCGTCGGCAAACCCCTGGATGATCCTGCTCAGATAGCCGGGGTCGAGCTTCAGCTCGGAGCCGATCTCTTTGGCGGTCGGCGCGTCGCGATGTGCCAGCTCGTACAGAATCCGCGCTTCTGTGAGCGAGAACGGGCTGTCCATCAGCCGCTGCTCGAGCACGCCGAGCCGTGCCGTGTAGAACCGGTTGAAGGCCCGCACCAGCGCGACCGCGTCGCCTTGGCTCGATTGCTGCTGCGCGATGGCTGCTTCCATTCGTCGTCTCCGGTCGCGGCCCTGGGCGGTCTCCTGGCGAGATCGGTGGGGCCAGCGGAACCATCTCAGCCGGATTAATTGCCTCTGTCAACAAAATGATTGCCGGAGGCAACTATTAAGACGTGCTGTTTGATCGAAGGGCAGCTTCGAAGCGAGGTCAGGCGGCGAGGATGACGCGGCTGCGCAGCAGGGTGCGGGATGCGCGGCCGAGGTCGCGCGGCAACGTTGCTTCCGCGCCATGTCCCGCGTGCCCGCCGAGTCGAACATAATGGTCGCGCGCGATCACCAGCCCCTGGTCAGCGCTGGAGCTGGAGAAGCTGCGGATCAGCGACATCAGGCCTTCGCGCCACCCGCTCGGTGCGTAGGGCGATCTGGCGTAGCGGAAGATGCCGGCGCGCGCATGGCCGCTGGCGGCGACGCCTTCGATGAATTGGGTGGTCTCCTCGATCCAGCCCGGATCGAGCACCGCACCGGCATGGAGAAACATCAGCCAAGGCGAGCGGGCTTGCTTGGCTCCGGCCGCGAGCGCTTCGGCGCGATTGCCGTCGAAGGCGAGATAGTTGCAGCCGGCCACATCGGCGACGCGGGCGATGGTGTCGCTGCCGCCGCGATCAACTAAGGTCACGTCGCTGACGACCCCGGCCGCAGCGCCTGGGACTAGCGACGCCAGCGTGGCGACGGCGGTCCGCTCGACGCCTTCGGTAGAAATGATCACGCTCAACATGTCCGGCGGGTGACCCTACGACGACAGATGCGCGCCACGCTTAGCACCTCACTGCCGCGAAATCAGCCGCGAATTGCGCAATGCCCATCATCCGGGCAAACTCCGGCGCGTCGCCGGTGACGGACGGTGCGAGTCGAACGTTTGTTCTTGATTTGTTCCTTCGACTCGCTATCTTGGACGCATGAGCAGAGCATCCAATGCCCTCAAGCGCCCGCCGGTCACGGCGCCCTCCGAGCCGGTGGGCGCGCCTTCCCCTTTCCCTGCCATCGAGGCGGCGGTTGACGAGCAGCGGCGCCGCGGTCGCGGCGCGCAGTCCAACGCCAGCGGCCGCTACGAGGCCGAGGCGCGAACCGTCTTCGACGACGGCTGGGAGAGCCTTGAGGACCTGCCGCCGTTCAAGACCACGGTGGCGCTGGATACCGCTCGCAAAGTCATCACCCGCAACGAATCGCCCGATATCGGCTTCGATCGCTCGATCAATCCGTATCGTGGCTGCGAACACGGCTGCGTGTACTGCTTCGCCCGGCCGACCCACGCCTATCTCGGTCTGTCGCCGGGATTGGATTTCGAGTCCCGGCTGTTCGCCAAGCCCGATGCGCCTGCGTTGCTCGAGCGTGAACTGGCGGCGCCGGAATACGAGCCGCGGATGATCGCGATCGGCACCAACACCGATCCGTATCAGCCAATCGAGCGCGAACGGAAAATCATGCGCGGCATCCTCGAGGTGCTGGAGAAGACCGGCCACCCGGTCGGCATCGTCACCAAGTCCGCACTGGTGGTGCGCGACATCGACATCCTGGCGCGGATGGCCAAGCGGCAATTGGCCAAGGTGGCGCTGTCCGTCACCTCGCTCGATCCGAAGCTCGCCCGCAGCATGGAGCCGCGCGCTTCGGCACCGGCCAAGCGGCTTGAAGCGCTGAAGCTGCTCGCCGACGCCGGCATCCCCACCACTGTGATGGTGGCGCCGGTGATCCCGGCGCTCAACGACATGGAGATCGAGCGCATCCTCGATGCCGCCGCTCATGCCGGTGTCAAGGAAGCGAGCTACGTGCTGCTGCGGTTGCCGCTGGAAGTGCGCGATCTGTTCCGCGAATGGCTGATGGCGAACTATCCGGACCGTTATCGCCACGTCTTCACGCTGATCCGCGACATGCGCGGCGGCCGTGACTACGACTCGCAATGGGGCACCCGGATGAAGGGGACCGGCCCGATCGCCTGGATGATTGGCCGGCGGTTCGAGACCGCCTGCACGCGGCTCGGGCTGAACAAGCGCCGCTCCAAGCTGACCCTCGATCATTTCGAGAAGCCGGAGAAGGCCGGGCAGCAACTCAGCCTGTTCTGAGGGCAGGGGCCCGGTTCCCGCCGGTCTCGCTGAATTGCGGGCATGATCCGGAGTTTCCGGTTGCGCCGGCTGTGCCTCGCCCGCAGCATCGCGGCATGATTCGGGATACCAAACAGCCGATCAAGGTTCCGACCAAGCTCGCGAGCCGATCGGGCGGCAAGGCCGCCAGAACGGATGACGGGAAAGCGTCCACCGCGAAGGTTCGGGCTTCGAAGACTGCTGCGTCCAAGGCCGTTTCTTCCAAGGTCGGCACGAAGGAAACTGCCGGCAGCAAGCCCGCCTCTGCCAAGGGGCTGAAGGGCGTGATCGCGGTGGCGCCGCCGAGCTTCCGGCGCGAGCGCACGCTGATCAAGCGCGGCATCTGGCCGATCGCCGGCTGCGACGAAGCCGGCCGTGGTCCGCTGGCTGGTCCGGTGGTGGCGGCCGCGGTGGTGCTCGATCCCAAGCGCGTGCCCAAGGGGCTCGACGATTCCAAGCGGCTGACGGCGGAAAAGCGCGAGGCGCTGTTCGACGAGATCTGCGCCACTGCGCAAGTCTCGGTGGTCTATGCCTCGCCGGAACGGATCAACCGCGACAACATCTTGCGTGCCTCGTTGTGGGCGCTGACCCGCGCGGTGCATGCGCTGCCCGAGATGCCGCGCCATGTGTTCGTCGATGGCCGCGACCGGCTGGCAACCAAATGCGACTGTGAAGCTGTGATCGGCGGCGACGGGCTGATTGCCTCGATCGCCGCGGCCTCGATCATCGCCAAGGTGTCGCGCGACCGGCTGATGTGCCGTCTCGCCGAAGAATGCCCCGGCTATGGCTTCGAGCAGCACAAGGGCTACGGCGTGCCGGAGCATCTCGATGCGCTCGCGCGGCTTGGTCCGACGTTGCATCACCGCCGGTTCTTCGCGCCGGTCGCCGCAGCCTGGCAGAAGATCGAAGGCGCTCGGCCGCCGCAGATCCGCGACCTGTTCGAGGCCGACGTCACGGTCGAAGCCACCGCGTGAGTGCGGCGGCGCCGGTTGCGCGTGCGGCCGCCGGGCTCTATCACGGTCAGACCGATTTTCGCTGGCCCCACATGCGCTTCGCCTCCCTGATCGTCGAACTGATCCGCGCACGGCCGCTGCTGGTGTTCTGGCTGGTGGTGTGCGCCCAGGCGCTGCTGTGGGTGCTGGTGCCGACGCTGTTCTACGCCAGCCCTCCGGGCGATGTGGCGGTGGTGCTGGCCTATGGCCGCGAGTACCAAGTCGGCACCGATCTTGGTCCGCCGCTGGCGTTCTGGCTCGCCGATGTCGCATATCGGGCTGCCGGCAATCACATGATCGGCGTCTATGTGCTGGCGCAGCTCTGCTTCGTCGTCACGTTCTATGCGCTGTTCCAGCTCGCCCGCAGCCTGGTCGGGCCGCAATACGCCGTGGTCGCGGTGCTGCTGACCTTGACGGTCACTGCCTTTGCCGGCTCCGGCGTCGAGTTCGGCCCGCTGATCCTGGCGCGGCCGCTGTGGGCGCTGGTGCTGTGGCACGGCTGGCAGGTGATCGGCCAGCATCGCCGTGCGGCCTGGTTCGCGTTGTCGATCGAGATCGGCCTGCTGCTGCTGACCACCGTTGCGGCGCCGGCGCTGCTCCTGCTGCCGCTCGCCTTTGCGCTCGCCAATGCACGCTGCCGCCGGGCGCTGGTCTCGCTTGATACGGTATTCGCCCTGCTGGTGATCGCCGTGCTGGCGCTGCCTTATGGCGTCTGGCTGCTGCGCGCCGATCAGTTTGCGCTGCCGGCGCTGCCGAGCACGGCGGATGTCGGCGATCGCGCGCTGCTGGGATTGAAGCTGTTCGGCGGACTGGTGATCTCGCTCGCCGGCATTGCGCTGCTCGCGGTGCTCAACATCGGCCGGTTCGCCCCCAAGCACCACGATGCGCCGATGATCGCGCGGCCACTGGTCGATCCGCTGGCGCGCCAGTTCGTCTATGTGTTCGCGCTGGTGCCGCCGATCGTCGCCAGCATCGCGGCCGCAGTGTTCGGTCTCGGCCATGTCGTCGGTGGCCCCGGCGTGGTGCTGCTGCTTGCCGGTCTAGCAGTGATGATGGTGATCGGCGACGTGCTGTATCTGCATCGCCAGCGGCTGTTGCGCTCGGCCTGGGCGGCGCTGATCGCCGCACCCGCCGTCGCGGTGATCTTCACCGTGGTTGGGCAGCCCTGGCTGACGCGCACCGAGGTGCCCACCTCGCTGCCATCCAAGCAGATGGCGCAGTTCTTCGCGGACAGTTTCGAACGCCGCACCGGCAAGCCGCTGCCTGCGGTCGCCGGCGATCCGCAGCTCGCCAGCCTGATCGCTCTGGCGCCGTCGCGCCCGCATCTTTTGCTCGATGCCACGCCGGCGCGGACGCCGTGGATCACGCAAGGCGACTTCGAACGTAACGGCGGCTTGGTGGTGTGGCGTGCGGCCGATACGGCAGGCAAGCCGCCGGACGAGATCGCCCAGCGCTTCCCGGGCATCGTGCCGGAGCTGCCGCGTGGGTTCGACCGAATGATCTCCGGCCGTCAGCCGCTGCTGCGGATCGGCTGGGCGATCGTGCGGCCGAAAGCGCCGTAAGCCCGCCGTAGCTGCGCGGCGCGGTCGCAGACGAACTGACCTTCTTGATTGTTTTTGCTTAGTTGGCCGTCGCGGCGAGCGCGGTGGCGATCGCGCGCAGATCCTGCCAGGCGAGCCGCTTGTAGGTCGGCTGGCGCAGCAGATAGGCCGGATGCAGCGTCGGCAGGGCGCGGATGGTGCGGGTCCCGGTGTCGTAGTCGAACCATCGGCCGCGGGTTCGCATGATGCCGTCGCGGGTGCCGAGCAGCGCCTGGGTCGACGGGTTGCCGAGCGTCACCAGCAGGTCCGGGTTCACCAGTTCGATCTGCCGCCGGATGAACGGCAGGCAGATCTGGGTCTCCTGAGGCGTCGGCGTGCGGTTACCCGGCGGCCGCCATGGGATCACGTTGGCGATGTAGACGTTGCCGCGGTTCAGCCCGATCGCCGCGAGCATCAGGTCGAGCAGCTTGCCGGAGCGACCGACGAACGGCAACCCTTCGATGTCCTCGTCGCGGCCGGGCGCTTCGCCGACGAACATCACCTTGGCCTGCGGATTGCCGTCGGCGAACACCAGCTGCGTTGCAGTCGCGCGCAACGCACAGCCGTCGAAACGCTGCATCAGCTCGCGCAGCACGTCCAGGCTGGGCGCGGTCGCTGCGGCCTCGCGCGCCGAGATGATCGCAGCGTCTGGGCTTGCAGGTGGTGCCCCGAATGCCAGCGGTGGCGGCGGCGGTGCATGTAAGGCTGGCTTGACGATTGCGCGGGCCTCGGGCGCCGCCTCCCGTGCAGCCGGCTCAGGCGCGTCGTCGAGCATCCGGTTGATCGGATCCTCTGCGAGCGCGCAATCCACCCCTGCGTCCACATAGAACGCGAGCAATTGACGCAGGCTCGGCACAGGATCGGGTGTCATGCGGCGTGGTTTACCGTGAATGCGGGAAACAGAACAGCCGATCTCGATCCATCATGTTCCGCAATGCGAAACTTATTTTCGCATCTATGATCTTCAAGCTGGAAAGATGAGCCAGCCGGTACATTTGGGTGGTTGTTCTTCTTCTAAAAATGCGAAAGAACACCCGAGGAAACGTCTCCGAGAGTCCTGCGAGAAAAAACGATGAGTGATGAAACGCTGCCGCCCCGCGAATCGATGGAATTCGACGTCGTGATCGTGGGAGCAGGCCCGTCGGGACTGTCCGCCGCCATTCGATTGAAGCAGATCAACCCCGAGTTGTCGGTGGTGGTCGTGGAGAAGGGCTCCGAAGTCGGGGCCCATATCCTGTCGGGCGCGGTGATCGACGTGTCGGCTCTGGATCGCCTGATGCCGAGCTGGCGCGAAGACGAGAGCTGCCCGCTGAAGACCCACGTCGAAGACGACCACTTCTACGTCATGACGGCGTCGAAAGCGCTCAAGGTGCCAAACATCATGGTGCCGCCTATGCTCGACAACCATAAGAATTTCATCGGTTCGCTCGGTGATCTGTGCCGCTGGCTCGGGCCGAAGGCCGAGGAACTCGGCGTCGAGATCTATCCCGGCTTCGCCGCAACCGAAGTGCTGTACGGCGACAATGGCGAGGTGCGCGGCGTCGCTACCGGCGACATGGGCATCGGCCGCGACGGCCAGCCGAAGGACTCCTACACCCGCGGGATGGAACTGCTCGGCAAGTACACGCTGTTCGCCGAAGGCGCGCGCGGCAGCCTGTCGAAGCAGCTGATCGCCAACTACAAGCTCGACAAGGATTCCAATCCGCCGAAGTTCGGCATTGGTCTCAAGGAAATCTGGCAAGTCGAGCCGTCCAAGCATCGTAAGGGCCGGATCGCCCACTCGTTCGGCTGGCCGCTCAGCAACAATGTCGGCGGCGGCTCGTTCCTGTATCACTACGGCGACAACCTGGTGGCGGTCGGCTTCGTGGTGCATCTCAACTACGACGATCCGTATCTGTCGCCGTTCGAGCAGTTCCAGAAGTTCAAGACCCATCCGTCGGTGGCGCCGATCTTCGAGGGTGGCAAGCGCATCTCCTACGGCGCCCGCGCCATTACCGAAGGCGGCTATCAGTCGGTGCCGCGCCTGACCTTCCCGGGCGGCGCGCTGATCGGCTGCGCCGCGGGCTTCGTCAACGTGCCGCGCATCAAGGGTGTCCACAACGCCATCGGCTCCGGCATGCTGGCCGCCGAACACGTCGCGGCGGCGCTCGCGGCCGGCCGCACCAACGACGAGCCGGTGGACTACGAAAACGCCTGGCGCGATTCCGTCGTCGGCAAGGACCTGTTCCGGGTCCGCAACGTCAAGCCGCTGTGGTCAAAGTTCGGCACCGCCGTCGGCGTCGTGCTGGCCGGCTTTGAAATGTGGTGTTCGACGTTCGGGTTCTCGGTGTTCGGCACGCTGTCGCATGGCAAACCCGATCGTTCGACGCTCGATCCGGCGAAGTCGCATGAGCCGCACAAGAATCCCAAGCCGGACGGCAAGCTGACCTTCGACCGCCTGTCCTCGGTGTTCCTGTCGAATACCAATCATGAGGAAGACCAGCCGGTGCACCTCAAGGTCGCCGACATGCAACTGCAGAAGACGTCGGAGCACGACGTCTATGCCGGCCCGTCGGGCCGCTACTGCCCGGCCGCGGTGTACGAGTGGGTGGAAGAGCCGACCGGCCCGCGCTTCGTGATCAATGCGCAGAACTGCGTCCACTGCAAAACCTGCGATATCAAGGATCCGAACGGCAACATCACCTGGGTTCCGCCGGAAGGCGGCGGCGGTCCGAATTATCAGGGCATGTGATCGCTGTACTGACCCCACAGCTTTGACCACGCGTCCGTGAGCGGCGGCGAGGCGTTGCCTCGCCGCGCGGCCACCATACAGCCAACTTTCCACCGTCACAATACCCCCACCCCCCCTCGGCGCCGTGGGGGTCCGGGGGCTTGTGCGCCGTCGGGG
>NZ_JAZDRK010000016.1:0-8788 GCF_047501505.1 Rhodopseudomonas sp. G2_2311 | reverse complement strand
ATAACTGCGGGAATTTCCGCGATCACAGGCCCCATCGTAGGGCACCCCCCGCGGGGGGGCGGCGGCGCCGCGCGGCCCCCCCCCGCGGCCACGATCCTGCCATGTTGCCACCGTCTCAATCCAGCGACCGCCCGTCGGCGCCGTCGGGGACCGCGGCATTGTGCGCCGTCGGGCCTATCCTTGCGGTTGAGCGCCAAACGCGGCATTGTCGACGCGATGCTGCCGGCTCGGCGGCCGGGCCAACGAGCCTTTTCCTGGAGCTAGGCAACCTTGATGCTTTCCCTTCGAATCCGTCGATCGATGGCCGTCGCCCTCACGCTGGTGGCGATGCCGATCGCCGGACAGGCGCTGGCGCAGACCCCCGATCACCCGGCCGACAACTCGGCACAGTTTCCGACCACCCAGGATCTGCGGTCGATGACGACCGCCGGCAGCTACCTGGCGGCCCGCCACGCCAGCATCGAGCGTGACGCGGCCTCCGCCGCTGCGTTCTACCGCTCGGCGCTCCGCACCGATCCGAGCAACAACGAGCTGCTCGACCGCGCTTTCATCTCGTCGCTCGCCGAAGGCGACATCGATGAGGCGGTCAAGCTCGCCGATCGTGTGCTGAAGATCGACAAGTCCAACCGCGTCGCCCGGCTGGTGATCGGTATCCGCGATCTGAAGACCAAGAAATACGCCGCCGCGGTTCGTAACGTGAACCAGTCGGTGCGTGGCCCAATCACCGACCTGATCGCCACCCTGATTTCGAGCTGGTCGCTGTACGGCGCCGGCGACGTCAAGACCGCGGTCGGCAACATCGACAAGCTCGCCGGTCCGGAGTGGTATCCGATCTTCAAGGATCTGCATTCCGGCATGATGCTGGAGCTGGCCAACCGCCAGAAGGACGCCGGCGAACGGCTGGAGCGCGCTTACAAGCTCGACGATTCCGCGCTGCGCGTGGTTGAGTCCTATGCGCGCTGGCTGTCGCGCAACAAGGGCGAAGCCGAGGCGCTCGCGGTCTATCAGGCGTTCGACAAGAAGTTGCCGCGTCATCCGCTGATCGAAGACGGCATCCGCGAAGTCAAGGCCGGCAAGAAGCTGGCGCCGCTGGTCGACAGCCCGCAGGCCGGCGCGGCCGAAGCGCTGTATGGCATCGGTGCGTCGCTGACCCGGCGCGGTGGCGAAGATCTCGCGCTGGTGTATCTGCAGCTCGCGCTCTACCTCGAACCCAACCATGCGCTCGCGCTGCTGGCGCTCGGCGATCTCTACGAGTCGGTGAAGAAGCCGCAGATGGCGATCAAGGTGTACGAGCGCGTGCCGGCATCCTCGCCGCTGAAGCGCAACGCCCAGATCCAGCTCGCCACCGACCTCGACGCCTCCGACCGCAGCGAGGAAGCGATCAAGATCCTCAAGGGCGTGATCGCCGAGGACGGCAAGGATCTCGAAGCCATTATGGCGCTCGGCAATATCGAGCGCGGCCGCAAGAAGTTCGCCGATTGCGGCGAGACTTACTCCAAGGGTATCGACGCGCTCACCGGCGCCGAGAAGAACGCCTGGGTGTATTACTACTTCCGCGGCATCTGCGAGGAGCGCTCCAAGCAGTGGGCCAAGGCCGAGGTCGACCTGAAGAAGGCGCTGCAGATGCAGCCCGACCAGCCGCACGTGTTGAACTATCTCGGCTATTCCTGGATCGATCAGGGCATCAACCTCGACGAGGCGATGACCATGATCAAGCGCGCGGTCGATCAGCGTCCCGACGACGGCTATATCGTCGACTCGCTCGGCTGGGCCTACTACCGCATCGGCGACTACGAGAATGCGGTGAAGACGCTGGAGCGGGCGATCGAATTGAAGCCCGAGGACCCGACCATCAACGATCACCTCGGCGATGCCTATTGGCGGGTCGGCCGTACGCTCGAGGCGCGCTTCCAGTGGGCCCACGCCCGCGATCTCAAGCCCGATCCGGAGGAACTGCCGAAGATCGAGGTCAAGATCTCCAACGGTCTGCCCGAAGAGGACAAGGCCTCGGCGGCTTCCGCGGACAAGAAGAAAGAAGACGGCAAGGGCGGCTGAGGCGGCGCGGTCAGGGCTTTGCACCGGGACCGCGAACGCGCCTAAAAGGGGGGTGGAGCTTCGGTTCGGTTTCGCTCAGAACCGGCGCTCCAGGAGACGATTTCCGTGACCGACGGCTCTGCGACAACACTGCGCGACGAGGCGCGCGCCAAGGTGAACCTGACGCTGCGCGTGGTCGGCCGTCGCCCCGACGGCTACCACGAGCTGGAAAGCGTGGTGGCGTTCGCCGACTGCGCCGATCACCTGACCCTCCAGCCGGGTGCGGCGCTGAGCCTGACCACGATCGGTCCCGGCGCGCAGGATTGTGGCGACAGCGCCGACAATCTAGTGCTGAAGGCAGCGCGACTGCTCGGCGAGCGTGTGCCGAACCTGAAGACCGGCGCCTTCACGCTCGACAAGCATCTGCCGGTGGCGGCCGGCATTGGTGGCGGCTCCGCCGACGCCGCGGCGGCGCTGCGGTTGCTCGCCCGCGCCAATGATCTCGCCGTTGACGATCCGCGCCTCATCGAGGCCGCCCGGCTGACCGGCGCCGACGTTCCGGTATGCCTGCCGTCGAAGCCCTGCGTGATGACCGGCGTCGGCGAGAAGCTGTCGCCGCTGCCGTTGCCGCGAATTCCGGCCGTGATGGTCAATCCGCGAGTGCCGGTGGCCACCAAGGACGTGTTCACTGCACTGGGGCTGAAGCCAGGCTCGCTTGCGGTCGGCGCGACCGACGTCCTCGCTGCTCCCGGCTGGCCGAAAGCCGGTGCGCCGCTCGCCGATTGGGTCGTGGCGCTCAAGGCCGGCACTAACGATCTCGAACCGCCGGCCCTCAAGGTCGAGCCGGTTGTCGGCACCGTGCTAGAGGCGCTGCGGGCGACCGCCGGCGTTCAACTCGCCCGGATGTCCGGTTCGGGCGCGACCTGCTTTGCGCTGTACGCCGATGATGTCTCGGCTCGCGCCGCCGCGGATACGCTCCGCGCTGCGCATCCTGGCTGGTGGGTCCACCCCGGCAGCTTGAGCTGATCATTCTCTGTCATTCCGGGGCGCGCGAAGCGCGAACCCGGAATCTCAAGATTCAGGGCACCTCGGCGGCGCAGATCCGGGAAGCTTCTCGGCCAAACAACCGCGGGATTCCGGGTTCGCTCTCTGACGCGAGCGCCCCGGAATGATGGTGCTTGTTTCAGGAAGAGCTGCGCCCGCTCAGTGCGAGCGCGCGAGGCAGAACGCGACCACTTGCTCCAGCGCCGTCTTCATCGGCGACGACGGGAACAGCGCCAGCGCGTCGACCGCCATTGCGCCGTAGTGCTGGGCGCGCTGGATGGTGTCGTCGAGGGCGCGGTGCTTGGTCATCAGCTTGATCGCCTGATCGAGGTCGGCATCCGAAATCTCGCCGCGCTCCAGCGACTTGATCCAGAATTCGCGCTCGGCGTCGTTGCCCCGGCGGAACGCCAGCACCACCGGCAGGGTGATCTTGCCCTCGCGGAAGTCGTCGCCGACGTTCTTGCCGAGCTTGGCAGCCTTGCCGCCGTAATCGAGCACGTCGTCGATCAGCTGGAATGCGATGCCGATATTCATGCCGAACGAGCGGCAAGCCGACTGCTCCGGCTTCGGCCGGTTGGCGATCGCCGGGCCGACTTCGCAAGCGGCGGCGAACAGTTCGGCGGTCTTGCCGCGGATCACCGCGAGATACTCGTCCTCGGTGGTCGCGGTGTTCTTGGCGGCGGCGAGCTGCATCACCTCGCCCTCGGCGATGGTGGCTGACGCCGACGACAGGATGTCGAGCGCGCGCAAGCTGCCGACCTCGACCATCATCCGGAACGCCTGGCCGAGCAGGAAGTCGCCAACCAGCACGCTGGCCTCATTCCCCCACAGCATCCGCGCCGACTTCTTGCCGCGGCGCATCTCGCTCTCGTCGACGACGTCGTCGTGCAGCAGGGTCGCGGTGTGCATGAATTCGACCGCGGCGGCGAGCTTGATGTGGCCGTCGCCGGTGTAGCCGGTGAGGTTTGCCATCGCCAGCGTCAGCATCGGCCGCAATCGCTTGCCACCCGACGAGATCAGGTGGTTGGCGACTTCAGGAATCATGGTGACGTCGGAGCCCGTCCGCGACAGGATGGTGGCGTTGACTCGCTCCATGTCCGCCGCAACGAGTTCGACGAGTTGGTCGATCGAGGCGGTCGAGGGGCCCTCGAAGGGTACGATTACGGCCACGCTGGGTCTCCAAATTCCGGGGACGGATGCGGCGAAGCTGCTCGCGCCATCCGAGCCTTGGTCCAGTCATCGAGGCGCCGGCCGGCTCGACCATTCCGCGCCTCATTGCGGTTCCCTCTATAGCACGGGAACGACCCTGCAACGAGGCGATCGATCCCCCGCAACGGTCGGCGCGAGCTATAATGCAGGGACGACAGGAGAGGCAAGGTTGCGAGAACTGCTGCGGACCAACGACGCGGTACTGCTTTCGGCGGTGGGGGCATTGCTGGACGGTGCCGGGATCGACCACTTGGTGCTGGACCAGAACATGAGCATTCTCGAAGGCTCGCTCGGGGTGATCCCGCGCCGCGTTCTGGTGCACGAGGACGATTTGCGCGCTGCGCGCCGGCTGCTGACCGATGCCGGACTGGCGCACGAGCTCCGGTCCGATGGCTGAACTGGTTGATCCGGCAGCACAAAGCCTCACCGAGGACGGCTTTCTCGGGGGCCGGCTGCGGCTGCGGCAACCTGCCGCCGGTCATCGCGCCGGTCACGACGCGATTCTGCTGGCGGCTTCGACGCGGGTGAGGGCTGGCGACCGAGTGGTTGAATTCGGCAGCGGGGTCGGCACCGCCGGACTGGCGGTGGCGCGCAGGATGGATGGAACCGATCTGGTCCTGGTCGAGATCGACCCCAGTCTTGCGGCGATCGCCGGTGACAACGCCCACCTGAATGGGTTGGCAGCCGCAGTCGTCTGTCTCGATATCACCGGCTCAGCCGAGACGTTTGCGGCGGCCGGACTCGGGCCCGACTCGGCCGACGCGGTCCTGATGAATCCGCCGTTCCATGATGCCGGCCGGCATCGGGGGTCGCCGGATCCGGTGCGGCAGGTGGCGCATCTGGCAACGGCGACGACGCTGGAGGCCTGGGTTCACGCGGCGCGGCGGCTGCTCAAGTCGGGCGGGACCCTGACCATGATATGGCGGGCGGATGGACTTGCCGATGTTCTGAGTGCGCTGGGGCGCGGGTTCGGCAGCGTGATGGTGCAGCCGGTGCATGGGAATGCCGATCGGCCGGCGATCCGTATCCTGGTGCGTGCGACGAAGGGCGGGCGAGCGCCGCTGATGCTTGTTCCCGGTTTGCTGCTCAACGACCCGTCGGGGCACCCGAACCCGATCGCGCGGGCCGTGCTCGCCGGGGAGCAAATTCTGCCGCTGGCGCAATCCTAATCAGCGGCTGGGCAAAAACTGCGCAGCGCTGATTACTGCGGTTGCGGCTCGTTGTGCTTGGCCGGTGCGCTGGTGACGTGCACGGCCGCGAGAATTGCCGCGATCAACAACATCAGCAGGTAAATTTTCATCGGTCCCTCCGCTGCGTCGTTGCAGCCTCGTCCCTATATGAAGCCTGCGTTGCAAAACACGTTCCATACCTACCAAATGGTGGCATCCAAGATGGTCGACAATAGGGTGAAGCGATGAGCGATGCTGCGATCCGCGGTCGCAGCGAGCAGGGCTGGCTCGCCGGTCTCGGTAACTGGATTCCGGCGCGCTTTCGGCGCGACATTCCGGTGGTGCCGGTGGTGCGGCTGTCGGGCACGATCGGCGCGGTGACGCCGTTGCGGCCGGGCCTGACGCTCGCCGGAGTCGCCAAGCTGCTTGATCGCGCATTCTCTACCCGCAACGCCAAGGCGGTGGCGCTGGCGATCAATTCGCCGGGCGGCTCGCCGGTGCAATCGCGGCTGATCTATCTGCGCATCCGCGCGCTCGCCGCCGAGAAGAAGCTGCCGGTCTACGCGTTCGTCGAGGATGTCGCGGCCTCGGGCGGCTACATGATCGCGTGCGCGGCCGACGAGATCTATTGCGATCCGTCGTCGATCCTCGGTTCGATCGGCGTGGTCGGCGGCGGCTTTGGCTTTCAGGACCTGATCAAGAAGATCGGCGTCGAGCGCCGGCTCTACACCGCCGGCGAGCGCAAGGCGCAGCTCGATCCGTTCCTGCCGGAAGACCCGCAGGAGGTCGCGCGGCTGAAAGTGCTGCAGCAGGAAATCCACGCGCTGTTCATCGCATTGGTGAAAGAGAGCCGCGGCACCCGGCTGAAGGGCGAGGAGTCCAAGCTGTTCACCGGCGAGTACTGGGCCGGTGCCACCTCGGTGTCGCTCGGCCTTGCTGATTCGATCGGTGATTTGCGTGCGGTGCTACGCGGCAAGTTCGGCGACAAGGTTCGCACCCCGCTGATCTCGCCGCCGACCGGCCTGCTCGCCAATCTGTCGCGTAAATCCGGCGGTGCGGGCGCTGCGCTCGACGGCGTCGCGGCACTGCCCGAATCAATGATTACGGCGCTGGAAACACGGGCGATCTGGGCCAAATACGGCTTTTAGAAGATACGCGGCCGCGCAGCCTCCGCGCCATTTGGTCCCGTCAGCGTGAGTTGCGAGTGATCGCCCACTGAGCGAAGATGCAACAGGGGCGTGACGCGACTCAAGGAGAGGTTGGACGATGCCGCCGCTGCTCGTATTGGCTGGAAGCCTGGTGGGCATCGCCATGGTGCGGTGGGCCTTCCGCACGGCCGGACGCGTGAATCAGGAGCTCGAGGTCGCCCGCGCAACGGTGTTTGCCGAGGCGGACCGCGCCAAGCTGCCGACGCTGCGGCCGGACCCGGTGACCGGCGCTTATCGGCCGGGCTGACCTTCAGATCGGATTGATCTCTTCAATCGCTGATGTGGGAATCGGTGCGCCGGCCCGAAGGGCGGGGCATCACCCATCGGGCCGGCGCGCAACCTTGGAGGTTGCAAACTTT
Organism: Rhodopseudomonas sp. G2_2311; assembly: GCF_047501505.1. NCBI lineage: Bacteria > Pseudomonadati > Pseudomonadota > Alphaproteobacteria > Hyphomicrobiales > Nitrobacteraceae > Rhodopseudomonas > Rhodopseudomonas sp. G2_2311. The sequence continues at coordinate 1,765 of NZ_JAZDRK010000016.1, read as the reverse complement.
TAAGAGCGGCCGAGCGATCCGCTGAGCAGCGGCGCGACCACCAGCACGACAAGCGCAGCACTCACGGCATGAAAGGCTGTCATTTCGGCTCTCCGTCGTTTCGGCGCCGGCTTCCCAGCCGAGCGCCACGTCCCTGGAGGCCGATGGTTACCCATCAGTTGCTAACGAATTTCAGCTTTTAGCGATCGCCGTGGCGGGTGGTTAAGGAGGCGTTAACCGGCGATTTGGCCCGTTCATCGCCTTGATTTGCCGGGTCGTGGCCGATACGGTCCGGCCACTTTTCCAAAAACCCTCGTGAATCCAAAGCCGATCATGGACCCGACGCCTCCGCACATGCGCCCGGAACGTTCGTTCCAGGGCCTGATCCTGACGCTGCAGCGCTTCTGGGCCGATTATGGCTGCGTCATCCTGCAGCCCTACGACATGGAAGTCGGCGCCGGCACCTTCCATCCGGCCACCACGCTGCGGGCGCTCGGCCCGAAGCGCTGGAACGCCGCTTATGTGCAGCCATCGCGCCGGCCCAAGGACGGCCGCTATGGCGAGAACCCGAACCGGCTGCAGCACTACTATCAGTTCCAGGTGATCCTGAAGCCGTCCCCGCCCGACATCCAGGACCTGTACCTGAAGTCGCTGGCCGCGATCGGGGTCGACACCGCGCTGCATGACGTGCGCTTCGTCGAGGACGACTGGGAAAGCCCGACGCTCGGCGCCTGGGGCCTCGGCTGGGAGTGCTGGTGCGACGGCATGGAAGTCAGCCAGTTCACCTACTTCCAGCAGGTTGCCGGCGTCGAATGCGCGCCGGTTGCCGGCGAACTCACTTACGGTCTCGAGCGGCTGGCGATGTACGTCCAGGGCATCGACCGCGTCTACGATCTCAACTTCAACGGCCGCGACGGCGACGACAAGGTCACCTACGGCGACGTGTTCCTGCAGGCCGAGAAGGAATACTCGAAGCACAATTTCGAGGTCGCCGACACCGAGATGCTGTTCGAGCAGTTCAAGATGGCCGAGGCCGCCTGCAAGAAATATCTCGACGCCGGCTGGGTGATGTCCGCCGATGGCGGCAAGCGTGAAGCCCACGCCATGGCGCTGCCGGCCTACGACCAGTGCATCAAGGCCAGCCACGTTTTCAACCTGCTCGACGCCCGCGGCGTGATCTCCGTCACCGAACGCCAAAGCTACATCCTCCGCGTCCGCGAACTGGCGAAAGCCTGCGGCGAAGCCTGGGTGCATACCGAAGCGGGACGGGCGGAAGCGTAGTTCTCTTACCCGCCCCTGGAGGGGGAGGGTCGCTCGCATAGCGAGCAGGATACACGATAACGAGGACGCCTCTGCTCCCCTCCCCCTTGCGGGGAGGGGGCGGGGGTGGGGGTCCACGGATGCAGACGTCAATGTTTGGATCGCCAGCGATGATCGACGATCGCCAGCGGTACTTCGCGCAGATGATGCGCCAGAATCCGACGGACGCCGAGCGCTTGCTGTGGCAGCGCTTGCGGCATGACCTCGTGCTGGCAAACTCGCATTTTCGTCGGCAAGTGGTGATCGGGCCTTTCATCGTCGATTTCGCCAGCCGCGGAGCCAGGCTGGTGATCGAACTTGATGGCGGCCAGCACGATGAGCAGCGTGCCGCCGACGAAGTGCGTAGCCGCTACATCGAGGCTCAAGGCTATCGCGTGCTTCGCTTCTGGAACAACGACGTACTCGGCAACCTTGATGGAGTTCTCGCCGAGATTCAGTCTGCGTTGACCCCCACCCCCGACCCCTC